>CAYRUY010000004.1:0-62476 GCA_964427455.1 uncultured Candidatus Bathyarchaeia archaeon
GATGAAGATCATCCTATCACCTGAACCATACTCGGGTTGAACCGGACTTAACACTTTCCCTCGTAGCCCTGATCCGTGCGAAGTGTTTATGCGCCGTGCGTTGATGGGGCCTCTCACCATGCTTACAGCCCCCCAAGCTCCCCATATCGCTTCTCCGCCTGGGCGGCCGCGCTGCATATTCACGGGGGAAGTTCACAGCGAAACGTGTGCTTCACCTCGCTCCCTTCGACGGGTTCTTCGAGAAGCTGTCTAGGCTTCTTCAAAGGCGAGATTCACCCCAAATCTCGGGTGCATACCACCCGGTCCACTTGCTGTTCTGCTGTGTTGCGTGCATACGATAGGGAGTGAGAAGACGGCAAGGCCTATCCAAGTGACATGGGAGGAGCTGGGTTCGAACCAACCGAGCCAATCCCGGTAGAGCCGTGGTAGACCCGTTAGAGGGAGAACGGCCGTTGCAGATGCAGTTGAAAGCATGTGTCTCGCGTCTCCATGCGTCATGTGTTTAAGAAGGGGGCGCCGAAGAGCCTTGTGTCAACCCTCCTGCCGATAGGGGAGGATCCAGAGAGGGAGAAGACTGGAGAGCTTCAAGTGATTCCCTTACCGCGCGCCACTTGGTCAAAGCAAGAGTTCGCCCACCTCACATCGTGTGTAACGGTGCCTTGTTTAGGACCTAACGCCGTTATGACCCGAGACCAGCTCGCTATAGCTGAGTTTCGCTGAGCTCACGACCCCTTACCGGAAACCTGAAAAGCCCATGGGGAAGCTTACTCACAACCTTCGAGCGTTTATGGTGTGCTCGGCTCAACTAACCACAACCATAAGGAGGTTATGCATTGCGTAACACATCTCTTTCCCTCCTAGAAGTAGGACTGCTAGTCGGGATTGCAATAGTCTCATCGGTAATCGGCACGGTATACTTCGTCTCTCTAACTCCAGCAGCAACGATGAGGGACATGGATAGTGCTACATCAGCCAGGATCCAAGAGTTGGACAGCAAGATATCCACCCTAACGTTTCAACTAAGATCAGATTCGGAGCAGATCGCCGCCATGACGCAGAGAATAGAATCCCTGCAACATCAACTCAATAGTGTGGTTCGGCGAATCGAGTCGCTCGAGAAACTTGAGCTAACAACAGCGTACTCCGGATGGATATGCCCGTGGTACGTAGACATATACCGTAATTTATGGATGGGTTGGATTCCAGCCGGATTGCATGGATGGAGTATTACGCTCACGGTTAAGAACGCTGGCGTTCTCGATGCTGAAGTTAACGACATGCTTATCGACAACAAGTTCCTTACGTCCCCTCTCTCTGCGTATCCTGAGGCATACGTGGAGATCTGGCGGGAAACAGTTGATGGGTACTTGGCGAGCGCAGCCGGGAATATAGTCAGCCCTATAATGATAGGTGCAGGTCAGAAAGTCCGTATCAGATTGCTACTGCCGAGGGAACCCTTCTCATCGGGTCAGACTGTCACAGTAACCCTCGTCACCACAACAGGTCATGCCTATTCCAAGGCCATAACCCTACCGTAATGCATGGAGTCTCAGGAGAATAGCGAAGGAAGATAGGTCAAGACGGTCGGCGTGATCGCCCCCAGCAGGTAGTGGCAAGACCTCACTTCCTGCGCTCCTTGTTCTTGACCAACCTATCCCTATTCCGTCAGGGAATGAGGAGACGATCGTCTATTCCAAGACCCTTAGGTTGGCCTTGCCGAGATCTCCTTGAGCCTTCACAAGGAGCACTCGTCATAATGTCTCCTTACGACTCTCTTTGGGTTTCGAGAGGCATTGGTGTATCTCTCAGGGACCCCCAACGTCGCCATCTGAAACCGGTGTTATTCCCGATGCAGGTCTTGCCAGTATGGTGTTTGGAAGCCGAGCTCCACCTTGGTGATGATCTCGAGGAGAGCGGCTCGCCCCGATTCAGCTGACTTCTGAGCTCGCCGGATCGCTGGGATGACCTCGTCGGGTTCTTCAACCCTCTCGCTGCGGCCGCCTAGGCCTTCGGCGACCTTCGCGTAGTTCCCGGATAAGGCCGATGTGGATGGGGTCATCTCGAAATACGTTCCCATACCGGAGTTGTTCAGGACGACGGTGAGGATCGGTATCTTCTCCCTCACGGCAGTTTCGAAATCCATGCCGACCATTCCGAAGGCACCGTCGCCCATCACGTTGATGACGGTCTTCTCCGGCTGCGCGAGTTTGGCGCCCATCGCTCCTCCTAGGGAATAGCCCAGAGTGCTGTGGTGACCCCAGCCTAGGTAACCCCTCGGCGTTACCGCTTCGTAGAATGGCGCCAAGTGGTCGCGTGGGCAACCCGAGTCGTGAGTGACGATCGTATTCCGCTTGTCGATCGCCTGAGCTAGGTCCCAGACCACCCTGAGAGGGTCTATCGGAACCTCTCCGGATGTCAGCTTAGGCATCCATTCACGCAGCCACTCCTCCTTGACACGGCTGATCTCATCGACCAACGCCTGGTCTGTGTTGGGCTTCCCACCGCCCTGCCTCTCAACCTCGCGGATCAGCTGAGCTAGGACAAGTTTGGCATCGCCCACGATCGCCCAGTCCACAGCGTAGTCCTTCGCCAAGTCCAATTCGTCCACGGTGCATTGGACTATCGTCTTTCCACTAGGGATCTCGGCGCCCATGAAGATGCCGCTCCCCGGGGTCAGGCTTGCGCCGATCGCGAAGACGAGGTCTGCCCTACGTAGGAAATGGGCTGCGACCTTGCTCCCGGTCATTCCTCCGTGGCCTACAGACAACGGGTGGTCTTCCGGGTAGATCCCCTTCCCCTTCAGCGTCGTCATCACCGGTGCTTGGACCAGCTCAGCGAAGTCGCGTAGCTCCTCCCATCCGCCTGAATAGTAGACTCCTTCCCCCGCGTAGATCAACGGACTCTTCGCTGCGAGGAGCGCTCTCGCAGCCACCTCTACATCACGGGGGTTACCCTCAGCTCTCCAGCCCGCGATCGGCTGATACGTGAAGCCTGACTCGTCGACTTCCTCTCTCCCCACGTCAAGGGGCAACTCTAAGAATATGGGCCCCGGTCTACCTGTCCTCAGGTAGGTAAAGGCCCGTCGCATCAACTCGGGCACACGGTCCGCGGGGTCTATGCGCTCCGCCCACTTCGTTACCTTGTGAAGGGCGAAGACGGCGTCGAGATCCTGCGTTCTCCGCGCTCCCAACGAGCGCCTCGGTAGCTGATCTGCCACGATCAGCATAGGTACGAGGTCTGCGAACGCTTGAGATATTCCTGAGAACGCGTTCTCGACTCCGACCCCAGCAGCGACGAGTGCCACGCCGGGCTGACGGCTCACCCTCGTATAGCCATCAGCGATGTTGACCACCACCCTCTCCTGCCTGGCGAGGATCGTCCTTATCCCCGCCCTAGCCGAGGCGTTGATCAACTGGTTAGGCGGGAAACAGGTGACGAACCTCACACCTTCAAGCTTCAGGATCTGAGCCATCACATCTGCGGCCTTCAACGGAACCCACAGAGACGCCCTTAACGGCCTATGAGGCTATAAGGCTGTTTCGGACCACGACGGCAACACAGGAATCTCAAGGCCGGCCAGATCTCCCGACGTAATGGGCGAGAGGCCTAACATAGCTGCGAGGAACGAGATGGCTACCAGGCAACGCAAGGCCGAGCCATCGGGTCGGGCCTGGAGCCCCCTCAAGGAGCTTGGGGGTCACTCGCGTCTCTCAACCACGATCGTGCATCTCGTCACGAGGGCAGCAATGACCCCTAGGGCTGCAAGCCATGGCGCAATTATGGCCCCGATAACACCTGCGGTTGCAGGAATCTCCAAGAGGACCTTTCCCTGCTCGTCCTTGACCACGATTCGTGTAACGTTTCCCTCGTGGATAAGCTGTCTCACTCTTCCAACCAAGTCGTCTGCGGCGACCTGAAACTCCTCCGTGATCGGTTTCTTGACTGGGGCCCCGCAGTTTCGGCAGTACTTTGCATCCTCAGCTAGAGGCTCACCGCACTTCTGACAATACGGCATAAACCCACACAATCTCCATGCAGCTGTCCGTCTGCCCTAACGTCAAGTGGTTCAGCCTAATGAAGCTTTGCGACGTAGCCTCAGGACAGGTTGAACGTCCCGGTTCGGTTCGCCGCACTGAGATGTTGACCTTGAACGAGGTTGCTTAGGCAGGCTTCTGTCGCAAGGGGCCCCTTTCTCCCTCTAGCTTACCTCGAAGGTGATGGGCTCGCCGTCCTGGTTGAAGACGCCGATGTCTCTCTCGGATCGGAACGGCGCGCCGATGATGACCATGATTCGGCCGTAGAAGTTGTTCAGGTCTGGAAGAGACGGCGTCGAGGCGCCAGAGGGGTGGGAGTGAGCGGTACCGACGACTGATAGGTCGAGTGGAAGCATCTGCAGCGGGAAGCTTGAGAACGACCTTGCGTGAGTCGCGAGGGGAGGAATCAGCACATCGGTGATGTGGATATCCCTCCTTCTGCTCTTGCCGCGCAGCAGAAGAATGCCCTCTCTCGGATAGGCCTCCCTAGCGTAGGCTAGGAGGCTCTCCACGACCTCGCGGTCTATGCGTATCGAGGCGGGGCTTCACCTCGGTCGGCGGCGGCCCTTCTTCACACCTGCTGGCTCCGCTCTGGCGTCTGTCTCCCTCTCCGGTTTCGCTTGGAAGATAAGCCAGTTCCTTGGGTCTCCTTGGAAGCCTGTTCGTAGCAGAACGTACTCGCCTCGCATCTTCTCCCCGCTTAGGTTGAAGACGACCTTGTTCTCCGTTCTGGAGGACAGCTCATAGACGCCCCTGTCCCAAACAGCCACGGTTCCAGCGCCATATTCGCCCTCAGGGATCTCGCCTTGGAAATCTATGTAGTCCAAAGGATGGTCCTCCACCTCGACGGCTAACCGTCTCACGCCCGGCTTAAGCGGGGGCTCCTTCGGAACCGCCCAAGACCTAAGGACGCCGCCCATCTCAAGCCGGAAGTCCCAGTGAAGACGAGTCGCATGATGCTCCTGAACGACAAACCTGGCAGCCAAGTGGCGCTCCCCTATTCACTCGGGATCGCTAGGCTATCCTTAAAGCCCTTATTCCCTCTCTCAGGCTCGGAGACTACGACAGAGACGCCGCAATAAGCGCGGCGTGAGCGCGGCGAGCATGAGGCCGCTACTGGTCTCATGAGGCGCGATGTCTACCTTGTCGAGGGATTCTCCGAGCTTCAAGCCTAGTAGCGACCTCCTTGTCGGCCACACCCAGGATTTCAGCGGCAAGGATCGCTGCGTTTCTGGCATTCTCAATGCCTACCGTGGCAACGGGGATGCCCGGCGGCATCTGAACGATGGAGAGGAGCGCGTCTAGGCCGCCAAGCCTCACGTCTCTCGGTACACCCACAACTGGCCTAATGGTCCTTGAGGCTATGAACCCTGGCAAAGCTGCAGATAACCCTGCGATAGCTATGAACACGCTTGCATCGGAGCCAGCGACGTAGGCTGCAAGCCCCTCGGGGTCACGGTGGGCTGAGTGAACGCTGACCTCGCAGTCGACTCCTAGCTCTTTGAGCATCTTCTCAGCTTCTTCCCCCGCGAGGCGGTCTGACTCGCTTCCGAGGACTATTGCAACTCTGGGCATGAGCTTCGCTCCTCCATCTAGCGGGCTCCACGACCGTAGATAATGCATCTCTCTGCGTAGTGAGCGATGTCCTCAGCCACTTGGCGGGCCTTCGGCAGGTCCTCGTGGAAGCCGACGGCCAGCCCCATTCTCCTGTGAGCGTAGGCGGTCGGCTTCCCGAAGTACCAGATGTCCCCCCCGTAGTCCCTTTGCTTTATGAAGGCCCGGACCTCGTTGCCTCTCCATCCTTGGACTGGCAGTTCCTCGACACCGTCAAACTCAGGGGCCAAGATGACGTGGGCGACGCCATACGTGCCAGCCTGCGAAACGTTCAGGTCATGGGGCGTCACGACGAAGCCGAGAGTCGAGTAGAGCTCCAAGGCGCCCTCGTCTTGGTTGAGCATCCACCGCGTGATCATCCCTGTGTCGTGCGGCCTGTTCGCCACCTCATTGTTGTACACCGTATCGCCTATCACAAACTGCTCCACGGCGAAGACGCCCAAGCCACCGATGAACTCCGCGATCTTCCTGGCGCTCTCTTGGCAGCGTCTCGCAGCGCTTTCGGAGATGACGGATGGCAGCCAGCTCTCATGGTATGTGGCTGCGGGTCTCCGATGCTCTACGGGTGGGGCCATCGATGTCACGATCTTGCCGTCCTCGTTGAAATGCCTGACTACGAGCTGCATGACCTCTGTACCTGAGACCCTAAGCTCGGGAAGGAACCTCTCACAGATAACCTCGGTTCCTATGCCCCTCGCATGCCGCACCGCGTGCTCGTAAACGCCCTCAAGCTGGCTTGGGGTCTGAACGATCGAGGTGCCATGCCCACTCGATGTCATAATAGGCTTAACGATGAGGGGCACCCCGATCTGGCTGGCTATCGCCTCCACCTCAGCCTGGCTCTTGGCATACGCCCACTCAACCCGAGGCACCTTTAGGTAGTCGAACATCAGCTTGGTCAAGTACCGATCCATGCAGATGAGCGGCCCGTAGCAGGTTGACATAATCCTGTAGCCGTCGGTGAGGCCCATCTCGAAGGCTTTCGAAGTGTTAGCCTTCTCGATCTCCAGATAGACCACATGTGGCTCCCGGGGGTCGGGCACATGCTTCCTGAGCTTCTCCTCAAGGAGCGCCCCGTTCATCATATCGAAGCATTCGAAGCTGTCAGCTACATCTTGAGCCGGGCATCCCTCGTACCTGTCGAAGACCACAGTCCTGAGACCACCGCCTACGCCGCCCAGCTGCCTCTTGGCCGCTGTAACGACGAGATCGCCAAGCTCACCACCTCCAACTGAGATGAAGGTGACTGGCTTCTCAGGGTCAAGTTCCTGGATCGGGCTCAGCCCAGCTTCGAATCGGGTCTTGTACTCCTCTGCAGCCTTCAACAGGTCGAGTTTCCTCTCTAGAACGCTCAGGTCAACCATCCTTCAAGGCCTCCGCCGGCGCTTCGTCGATTCTGCCAGGCGCTCTGTCAGCGCTTCCTCTCCTCCCTCGTTCTTAGAGCGACATGGGTTGGGTACTCCCGCGTTAGGCAGGCGAGACAGAGCTGGTCCCTCGGCAACCCGATGGCTTGAACCAAACTCTCTACGGAGTTGTAGCGGAGCGAGTCTGCCTGAACCTCTTCTGCGACGAGGCTACAGATCTCTTCGAGGGGCTTCCTGTACTTCGCAGCGATCAGTTCGCCCTCGTAGAAGTCGATCCCGTACGGGCACCAGTCTAGGAGGGGTGGACAGCTGACGGCAACATGGATCTCTTTCGCCCCGTTCGCCTTCAACCCCTGGACGTATCTCCTCATGCTCGTTCCGCGGACGATGCTGTCGTCGACTAGGAGAACCCTCTTCCCTTCGAGCGCAAGCCTGATCGGGTTCAGTTTCTTCGCTGCGGTGGATTCGCGTTCTCTCTGCTCGGGCATGATGAAGGTTCTCCTGTCGATATACCTGTCCTTCTGGAAGCCCTCCTTGACGGGAATCCCAGAGGCAATCGAGAACCCTGTGGCCGCCGACCTCCCCGAATCGGGGACAGGCACGACGATGTCGGCCTGAGGTCTATAGTCCTCAGCCAGCAACTGCCCTAACCGTTCACGGACCGTGTAGACCGGGACCCCGTCGATCACTGAGTCCGGCCTGGCGAAGTAGACCCATTCGAACATGCACCGGGCATGAAGGGGAGAGTTGAAGATTCGCTCGGAGTGGAACCCGTCTTCGTCTATCACGACGACCTCTCCGGGCGCCACATCTCGCAGAAGCTTCGCGTTCATGTAACAGTCGGCGAAGGCAACCGACTCCGAGGCCGCATACCAGCCCCCTTGATTCTCGCCGAGGCAGAGAGGCCTGAACCCTAACGGGTCCCTGAAAGCCACAGCCTTCCCAGAGCTATCGGCTATGAGCATCACCACCGAGTAAGCGCCCTCGATCCTCCGAGCGTTCTCTTCAAGGATCTGGCCGACTGGCTTCTCCCCCAGTTCCCGACCGAGGAGATAGCCGAGCAGCTCCGCGTCGGAGGTTGTCTCGAATACGTACTCCTTCGAGAGTTGCTCTCTCAGTTCGAAGTAGTTGGTGATGTTCCCGTTGAAGGCAAGAGCATATCTGACATCGCTCCGCGAGGTCATCTCAAAGGGCTGAGCGTTCTCAAGGGTGTTCCGACCTGTGGTCGAATAGCGGTTGTGACCTATGCCGACGAAGCCATCTATGGCCTGAGAGAATATGGGCGACTCGGAGACGAGACCAAGGCTCTTCACCGTTCTGAGCTCGTCGCGATAGGTAGAGACGCCTACCGATTCTTGGCCTCGATGCTGCAGGGCGCAGAGCCCGTCATAAAGCGATGCAAGAACCCCACCCTCGCCTTTCGCGTACGCTGCGATGACTCCGCAGTGCTCTCTCAGCCGCTCGCCCCTCCTCCTCGTAGACAAAACCGCGCGTCATATAACGCTTTTTGACAGATCCAAAGCAACACAGGAGGCTTCTTCTCCATCACTGTACTAGAAACCCAACCCCGTGAGCCGCTCGAAAGCCTCGATGTACCTCTCGCTGGTCTTCGTGACGATCTCGTCTGGAAGGATGGGCTCTTGAAGCCTAGAGCCTGGGTCTGGCTGATGCTTGTCCCAGCCTAGGACGCGTTCCAGGTAGTCGCGAACGACCTGCTTGTCGAAGCTGTCTTGAAGTCTCCCCGGTTGGTAACGGGACGCTTCCCAGAACCTGCATCCATCCGGGGTTCCCGCCTCGTCCGCGAGAATGATCCGGCCGTCTTTCTGCCTGGCGTATTCTAGTTTGAAGTCTGCGACGATGAAGCCTGCCTTCTCGGCCATCCCACACAGGAGTTCATTCACCCTCGCGGTCATCGACCTGACCCAGCTCAGTTCGGCCGGAGAAAGCCAGCGGTTCACGAGGATCTCTTCGTCCTCTAGCGGTCGGTCCTTCGCCTCGAACTTGGTGGTGTACTCGATGATGGGCCTAGAGAGCTGGGCCGCGAGGATGGACTCTGTCCCCTCTGGGAGCCTCACAGTCCCCTGTTGGAACCGTTTCCAATACGTGCCGTAGACATAGTTTCGACAGAGAACCTCAACTGGGATGACCTCCGACGCCTCGACGAGCATCTTATCGGGGTCTGGAACCTCAACCAGATGCGTCGGCACGCCGCTCCGTTCGAAGAGCTCGAAGCAGTAGGCTGAAAGCCTGCAGAGCACCTCTCCCTTGCATGGGATCTGGTCAGCGAGCATCACATCGTGCGACGAAAGTCTGTCCGTGAAGACCATTAAGATGCATCTGTTCCCCGCGTCGTAGAGGTCCTTCACCTTCCCAGATCTGAGGTAACGCATCAAGCAGGCCTAGCCTCCCGTCACGGTGGTCATGCGAAGACACCGCTGAGGCGGATAAAAGCCTTCACCTGAACGATGCCTCAGCGAGAAACCAGAGAGAACAGGAGTTCAATCAGAGCCTTTCCGTGCCAACTTTCGGTTGGATCAGCGCCTGCCTTGCACTCCTTTAGCGCAGCTAAACGCACGATAAGGCATGGTGAAAGGCGCTGTGAACGCGCCTACCCCGGTGAGGTTGCAGGGAAAAAGGGGAGCCCCCGCTTAGGATGCAAGGTCTATCATTGGGCCCGCCCACGGTCATATTCCGCAGGCCTAGCCCTGCCTCGTGAAAAGCCTTTAACTGCTCGGATCAACCTTGCAGGTTGACTGATCGTCAAGGGGGAAAGAAAGCCCATGAATCTCGCCGAGATAGAGGCTATCGTCAAAGGAGAGCTCGCCCAGAAGCGAGAGGAGGGCTGCGATGTTTCACGTATCGAACGTCAGCTCCTTGAGCCTGGACAGCATTCCATCGAACAACTCGAGGGACTCCTGAAGCAGCTTGAGGCCCTTGAGCCGAAACCGAGCTTTCGGCACGATGAGCCCTCTACCCTAGCCGAGATCAGAGCCCGCCGCCCGACAGGCCCCCGGACTCTGACACTGACGCTCTCTGATGAGGAACTGCTAGACAGGATACACGGCGCCTGGCTTGCTCGATGCACGGGCTGCCTCCTGGGAAAACCCGTCGAGGGATGGTCGCGCGCCCAGATCGAGAAGTACCTGAGGCTGGCGGGTGCGTATCCGCTCCGAGACTTCTTCCCCTTGATCTCGCCCGTTCCCGAGGGCTTTCCTCCTTCCCTGGCTGAGAGCAAGTGCATGAAGGACAGAATCGCGTTCATGGTCCGGGATGATGACACCGACTACACGATTCTGGGGCTTCACATCTTGGAGACGTATGGGGCAGGCTTCACTACGGCGAACGTCGGTGAGGAGTGGGTGACCCACTTCCCCTACATGCTTGTCTACACGGCTGAGCGCGTCGCGTACAGGAACCTAGTCGACGGCCTAACCCCGCCGGCCACAGCGACGTATCGGAACCCCTACCGGGAATGGATCGGAGCCCAGATCAGGGCGGATATGTGGGGCTACGTCTGCCCAGGGATGCCTGAGCTTGCCGCTGAGCTCGCCTTCAAGGATGCAGCGCTCTCCCATGTCAAGAACGGGATATACGGTGAGATGTTCATCGCAGCGATGACTGCAGCCTCATTCGCAACTGACGATCTGGAGGACCTAGTCCGGGTCGGTCTGTCAGAGATACCTGCGCGGTCAAGGCTGGCAGAAGCGATCCGCGACACAGTCGCATGGTGCAATCGGTCTGAGAGCTGGGAGCAGGTCTGGGAGAAGGTGATGGCCAAGTATGGCGCGTATCATCCGGTCCATACCATCAACAACGCAGCGATGGTCGTCCTTGCGCTGCTGAGAGGCCAACGAGACTACGAGAGGACGCTTACCACGGCTGTGATGTGCGGCTTGGACACAGACTGCAACGGCGCAACAGCGGGCTCTGTACTAGGGCCCATGCTTGGAGCGAAGAGGCTGCCGGAGAAATGGGTCAAACCGCTGAACGACCGCATCATGAGCTACGTCACTGGCTTCAACGACTCGAGAATATCTGAACTCGCCGAACGGACATACACGGTTGCGAAGAGGATGTTGCGCGAAAGGCATGCTTGAGGCTGTGGAAACCGTCCCCTCCCGACCTCTCCGATCGTTACAGGAGGACCTCAGCCCAATCGCCGCCCGAGATACGTACGATGAGATACAGCATTCGGTCTTCTAGACTGCGTATGACGGGTGGCGCCGGCTTGGATTCGTGTTCGCGCCAGGGGATCCGTGTTGACTTGCATGGGCAGCGTCTCTTGTTGGGCCGCCTGAGAAAGTCTCTGAGGCCCTACGGTACATCTCAAGCTCCTGCACAGAGATGGGTTTTACCTTTCCTAGGGCTTCCTCAAAGTGTCTCATCTCAACCCTCAGTTCCTCTGTTCTCGCCTTAGCCTCCTGCTGGTCTTTGAACCGAGCGACGTACTGCCGAACAGCCAGCATGGTCGCGGTGTTGCAGACAGCCGCGATATCAGCGCCTGTGTAGCCCGCAGTTGCTTGAGCCAGCCTCTCCAAGTCCACGTCTTTGGCCAAGGGCTTGCCCCGAGCGTGGATGCTCAGGATCTGCCTTCTAGCCTCCAGGTCTGGCGGCGGCACATAGAGGAGTCGGTCAAACCTTCCAGGCCTCAACAGGGCGCGGTCGACGATATCCGGTCTGTTCGTCGCGGCAATGACGACAACGCTGTTCAGCTGCTCCAAGCCGTCTAGTTCGGTCAAGAGCTGGCTGACTACCCGCTCGGTGACGTGAGAGTCAGCCTCGCCGCTCGTCCTAGAGGGCGCCAGGCCGTCCACCTCGTCTAGGAAGATGATGCAGGGCGAGGCCTGTCTGGCCCGCCTGAAGACCTCGCGGACAGCTCTCTCTGATTCGCCTACGAACTTGTTGAGAAGCTCCGGCCCTTTCACGCTGATGAAGTTGGCTTCGCTCTCGTTTGCGACCGCCCTCGCCAGTAGGGTTTTGCCCGTCCCTGGTGGCCCGTACAGGAGCATGCCTTTCGGCGGCTTCGCGTTGGCACGCTGGAAAACCTCAGGGTATCTCAACGGCCACTCCACGGCCTCCGTGAGCTCCTGCTTGACCTCGACCAAGCCGCCGATGTCCTCCCAGGTTGTCCTTGGCACCTCGACCAAGACCTCTCGCATCGCGGAGGGCTCAACGTCCTTGAGCGCCTCTTGGAAATCCTCCATCGTGACCGTGATCTTGTCCAGAACCTCGGCTGGCACGCTTTCAGCCTGCAGGTCGATTCTGGGCAGTATTCTCCTTAACGCTCTCATCGCCGCCTCTTTGCAGAGCGCCTCCAAGTCGGCTCCGACGAAGCCGTGAGTGACATCAGCCAGCCTATCTAGGGCCACGTTCCCGGCGAGGGGCATGGAACGCGTATGTATCTGGAGAATCTCCAATCTTCCGTTACGGTCTGGTATCCCGATCTCGATCTCTCTGTCGAATCTTCCGGGCCTCCTCAACGCCGCGTCGAGGGCGTTCGGGCGATTCGTCGCCCCGATTACCACGACCTTGCCTCGGGACTTCAGCCCGTCCATCAACGCGAGGAGCTGCGAGACGACCCTTCGTTCTACCTCGCCTGTGACCTCTTCGCGTTTGGGAGCGATGGAGTCAAGCTCGTCGATGAAAATGATGCTCGGGGCGTTCTCCTCCGCTTGTTTGAAGATCTCCCTCAGACGTTCCTCGCTCTCGCCGTAGAACTTGCTCATCACCTCGGGGCCGCTGAGGCTGAGGAAGTGAGCGTTCGTCTCGTTCGCCACGGCCTTTGCCAGAAGCGTCTTCCCGGTACCCGGGGGGCCATGAAGCAAGACGCCTTTCGGAGCCTCAACTCCAAGCCGCTCAAAGAGCTCCGGGTGCCTGAGCGGCAGCTCGATCATCTCACGGACCTTGTGAACCTCGTCCCTAAGGCCTCCGATATCCTCGTACGTAACCCTTGGAATCGCCGACTCCGCGGGCTTCGCAACTTGCTCGCTTAAGGCTAGCTCTGTCCGAGCGTCCACGATCACCGCGGCAGCCGGAGGCTGAGCCGCTGTGACGACGAAATCGATCCTCCTGCCCATGACGCCGACAGGTAGCATGTCGCCTCTCGAGACGACTCGGCCCTCTAGGAGGCGGCTTAGGTATTCCTCGCCTCCGACGATCCGGAGGGGCTCGGTCGGGGCTAGGGTTATCTTCTCGGCAACCCTGGCCTCGATACGTCTAACAGTCACTTTGTCGTCGATCTTCACGCTGGCGTTGTTCCTCGTGTAGCCATCTATCCGGATCGTGCCTGCGCCATAGTCTTCAGGGTGGCCGGGCCAAGAGATTGCCGCCGTCCTCCTCTTGCCCAGGATCTCGACAACATCACCTGAGGTTAGGTTCAGCTCTGCGAGAACCCTAGGGTCGATCCTGGCAATGCCTCTCCCTGCGTCGCTTGGATACGCTTCTGCGACACGCAAAACAGCTGAGCTCAACCAGCTTCTACCTCCCTGCGTTTTCCTAGGCGATATACGTCTGGTTCGTTCTGTCGAAGTCCTTGACGACCTCGAAGCCCTCGATGTGAGGCGGAGGCCTTGACCACATGATGTCAGGGAAGAGTGCTAGGGGGCCGTTTGCCGCCATCGCCGTAGCCTCGTGGCCCTCCCCGAAGGCTTCCTTCGAAACACGGTATGCAAGGCTCCTGCACTCTCGCTCCTCCACATGCCCTAGGGCGTGAAGGTATTCGTGAAGAAGTATCGAGAACATGTACGCGTTCATCTCTCTCCTGGTCCTTGCCCTCTCGCCCACCATTGTTAGGACCAAGCGGTTCATCACCATCACGTTAGTTCCAACCTCGTGGTAGGCGCCGACCTGCGGCGGCAGCTCAGCGAGAAACAGGCTGAGCCCTGCTCTGTACTCTCCCAAGAGGTCCTTCACAGTCCTCCTGACAATGTCGAAGACATCCCCGAATCCCTTCGCCTCATCCAGCTCGCGCGTGTAGTCTGCCATCCAATCACCTCTCGCCGCTGAGGCCGTTGGCTTCTCTCGCCGCCACAAGGACCTTCCTCATCCTCTCCAGGAAGATGAGGTACTCTCCCATCACTCGACCCCCTAGGGGAGTCAACGAGTAGCCCGTGTCTGCTTCCTGGACCAAGCCCTCCTGCAAGAAGCGAGAGATATTCGCGTAGACCAGCTTCGGGTTTATCTCTCTCCTGTAGACACGCTTGCCGCACGGTCTCTCTAACAGGGGGACAAGCATTCTCATCCTCGTCTCATTGGCAAGGAGATCCACCAGCTGGAGCAAGTCGCCGAAGGTCTCCTCTGGCTCGCTGTCAAGCCACCAGAGTCGTTCTACCGTGAACCTCTTCCGTTCAAATGGTTGAGGATAGTCCTCGAAGAGGCTTCGTAGACCGACAGATGACGGGAAGACTAGCACCGTCTCAGCGTTCTCAGCCTCAGACAGGAGTTCAAGCTTGTCGCGCAGTGCCCTGGAGGGGGCACTCGTCTCGCAGAGGATCGCCAGGTAACGGCTATTGCTCTGGCCGACAACGTCCAGCCTGAGACGTTGAGGTGAGCCTCTGCCGTCTACGGTTCTCAGCTCGCCTTCAACGTAGACCTCACCGTACCCTCGGCCTATGGCCAGGTGCACCCCGTAGAACCTCTCGACGACGAACAGCTCCCCACCGGGCGCCTCCGTCCCGAATCGGTCCCTGAACAGGTTGTAGTCTAAAGCAACGGAGGGCATGACTCTGCCCTGCGTGGAGGACGGTTCGAGTACGAGCCTCATCGCGAACTCTGTTACCTCCAGTAACATCCGCGATATTTAAACCTGTTACATCAAGTAACACCCGGTCTCCCTTGACGCCCAACCCCGATGTTCACATCGCTTCGCTAGACTGTTCAGAGGCTAGGCCTCGACTTTGAGCCGCCCCTTCGGACACGATATGAGACCGTTCCTCTCGCTCGCAAGGCCGAGGCGGTACGGGTAGACAAGAGCTCCTAGACGTAGTTCAGGACAGCCTGCTGGCCGTAACCCGTGAGGCTCCAAGAGTAGGGCCTCCTTCCCTCTTTCCTAACCACCCTGCCTCTTCTCATCGCATTGAGATGCGAGAGCACTGAACGATAGCTCAGCCCCGTCTCTGCGACGAGTTCACGGGCTGGCATCGCGCGTTTCCTGAGAGACGTTATGATTCGCGTCCGCGCCTTCAAGCCTGGCCGCACGTTTCTGATGAACATGAGGTAAGACTGGGGCTCGATGTCCATGCTCTCAGCGGTCAGGTAGGCGGGCAAACGGGCTCCCCATGCAACACCGTATGGGTTGGCGTACAGCCTTAACGTTATCGTTCCAGCTGCCCGCGCGTCCTGCCGCCTGTGCCGGGCATTCGCTGCGAAACGTTTCACTGAGGCTTGTCGGGAACGACGTTTGTGGTTCTCTGAATCTCAGGGTCGGTAAAGACGTCGTTCTCATCTGTGCTCTTGGTCGAGAACTCAGAGACCACGGCGCCGTCTGGGCCTGCCTGGAACCAATGCAGCGTCCTTGGGTACAGCGTATACTGCTGGCCCGGCTTGAGGACTATCTCATGCCAGGCAGTGTACCACTTCTCGCGTCCTTTCGGAGGTGTAGCGTGTGGTTTCGCGGTCTTGGAGCCTGGCACGTAGAGGTACACAGTACCCCACCGGCACCTGAAGGTCTCCTCTTTCCCCGGTTGCCCTTTCACATCGGGGTGAAGATGCTCAGGGCACGTCTGGTGGGGGAAGAGCACAAGCTCTTTCGCGCAGCATCTCTCCGTGTTGACATAGACAACAAGCTGTAGGCCAGTGTTGTACAGGTCTCCGAGGCCAAAGTCAGCCACCTCAATGTTCCTCTTCTCCTCATCTGTAAGGACGATCCCGGCCTTGTCCAAGTAGCCTATCGCTTGCCTCTGCGCCCTCCTATACTCTGCTTCCGTCAACATCTCTTGGACAACCCCACTAAGCTAGGGCGTAGAGGTTTGCTCCTATAAATCATTTCACTCCGCCGTAGGCTTGATGAAATCAGTCCCCCGAGCCTCGAATGAGCCTATCAGGAGCCTATGACTGACCCGCCCGCCCTTCGGGGACTCGATACGCTCCAGCTTCCCCCTTGCCAGCAATGACTCGCCCTCGCGGATAACCCCTGCGTAAAAGCCGTCGTAGCTGGTCACCTCCGTGAGGTCAGAGACTTGGCGACCGTCTTGGACGACCGCATCCGCGACGCGGTAGATGGCCGGAAGGAAAATGGAGTCCGTCACATCTGTACACCTCGCCCTGATAACGGCGAGCCCGAGCGAATAGAACCACCTGTCACCGTATTCTTCACAAGCCTCCTCCTTCAGCCTTACAGGGTGGATCGAGAACTGGGTTCGACGATAGGACCCTCTGTCTCTCTTCCGCTGATAGAGCTCGACTATCTCAGCTGGGCTCAACGGGACTCGTTTCGCCTTTCTCTCGGCCCAGGACTTGAGGAATCGGCCTTGAAAGGCTGTCGCGACACCATCCTCGAACAGCCCCTCCAGCACGGTCTTCAGCCTCAGTGCCTTCCGTCGCCCGTAGACGGTCAGGTCGATATCAGAGAAGGAAGGGTTGTGAATCCCTGTTAGAACAGAACCGGTCACGCCTAGGCAGTCAGGGCTCAGGGCCCCGGACTCCGAGAGCACGGAAGTGAACTCGGCAACCTTCGCCTCAAGAGGGTCTAAGCCTGCCCTGCAAGCACGCAGCTCCCGAAGCCTTTCCTCAGGCCTATACTGTCTCTTCACGAATCGATGGGGGACAGCAGACATCTCCATGCCGAGAACTCTAGACCGGAAAACATACTGCGGGTATCTCAGCTTCAACAGCCCTAGGGTCTCCTCCACCGAGGGCATCGTGTAGTCCTTCAGGACCCGCTCATACCTGTCAACTCGACCCCACTTCCCTCTCTCGCTGGGAACATACTTGAGATAGCTGATCGCCCGCCCTCTAGGATGGACGTTCCCAACGACGCAGAAGAGGAGAGCCTCTGTTGTAGCCACAAAGTCGTGGTCCCTGAACGGGCCTACTTCGGGCATCACACCGCCCTATCCGCGGCCATATGACAGGCGGCCCGATCCATATTAGGCTTGACCGCCATACAGGTTGATCAAGTATCGCAAGTGGCAACATGGGCGATAGACCCCAGAGCCGCTGTGAAGGAGGCCAGCCCAGCTCCATAGAGGCCAAGAGGCTGCGCGCGTGCCAAGGCTCGCTCTGAGCCCTAGGGGCAAGAGGCTCGGCCTTCTATAGCCTCGACGCCAGCATGCACAGGATCGAACCCATCGCGAAAGGATGCATGCTTAGGCCGCTCAGGAAGGAGGGCTAGCCTGCATCACTCTGGGGTTTAACGAGTCACTGCTCACGATCCCTCTATCACAATCATCGTCAGTGTACTGCGCACCTTGTCAAGTTTCCTCATCTTCCAGGTGACGACCTCCTTCAGTCGCTCCATGCTGTCGGCTTGGGGGGCCTGCTCCTATCTGGCGCAGGCCTTTCCACCCGAGCGATGATGTCGTAGACGCCGTAGATCAAGTATGCTTCCTTCACGTTCTCGACCTTCTTCAACGCCTTGAGGACTTCCGCTTCCTCGCCTATCTCCGCGTTTATGAGCACAAAGGCCAACGGCAACTCTCTTGATCACCTCCCGTTAGATCTCTGAAACCCAACTCTGTTAAGAGCGGCTATAAAAGCATCCAGACAGCGGGAAGAGAAGAATCACTAGCGGCCTATGCTGACGAAAAGACCAACGTCAAGTACCAGCCTTGTCCATCCAGCGCCTCGGATGCGGCAGACGAGGTTCGGCCCCGGCCCGCTCCTAAGCAGCTATCTCGAGCTTCCTCAGCCTTACACCAAGTCTCTCAAGCGTATGGCCGCAGGTGCGGCACTTCAGTCTAAGGATCTGCTTCTTCGTCGTCTTGGCAGTCCTCTTCAGCTCAGGGAACTTCTGGCCGCCGTACCCGTGAAGGTCCTTCTCATGGCGGAGCGCACCCGCGCTAAGAGCTCGTTGCCTCCCCTGCTTGTAGAGCGAAACGCCGTGCCCGGTGTGCTTTCCACACTTCGGGCAATATGTGTTGATTGTCTTCGGAACCTTCACTATGGCCTCGCCAGCGCGGAATGGCCTTGAACCTCTTATTTATGGCTTCTGTTCAGCTCGCGGCTCAATTAGGCACTACACCTTGTGATGGAGCATAGGCTGAGACAAATGTTACAGGTCCTAACAGGCAGGGAGCAACCTTTATATCGGCGCCGATTCGGCGTAGCCAAGTGGGAGGCGAATTGATGGGTCTTCTCAAGCTTCGTGTCTACATGCTTGGAACCCTGGCAGTGCTCATAGGGGTTTCGACGCTGTTCTTCACCGTTCTCCTGTCCCTCGCGGGAGGCGAGATCCTGTTGATGCCAGTCTTTGTCATCGCCTTCAGCCTGATCCAATGGCTGATCGCACCGTACATAATCGGCGCCATGTACGGCGTCAGGGAGGTCTCCTCAAGGGAAGAGCCTGAACTCCACCGTATGGTTGAGAGGCTTAGCACGGCGAGTAGGATCAAGAAGCCCAAGGTCATGCTGTCAGCCTTGCCGATTCCGAACGCGTTTGCTTACGGCTCCCCCCTTGGAGGAAACAGGGTAGCGGTGACGTCGGGGCTTCTAGATAAGCTTGAGAGCGAGGAGGTTGAGGCGGTTCTTGGCCACGAGCTGGGCCACTTAAAGCATAGGGATGTGCAGATAATGATGTTCGTCTCAGTCCTGCCAGCGTTGTTTTACTACATCGGCTATTCGCTCATGATGTCGTCGTTCTACTACCGGGGTAGGTCCAGGGAGGGAAACGGCGGATTAGCCGTCCTGGTAGGAACGCTCTCAATGGCGCTATACTTTGTGGTGACGCTCTTCACCCTGGGGCTCAGCCGGCTGCGCGAGTACTACGCTGACAGCCACGCCGCTCAGGTGGTTGAGGATGGACCTAGGAAGCTCTCAGAGGCCCTTGCGAAGATCACCTATAGCACAGGCCGGATGAGACGGCAGAGCCTCGGCGCCTCAGGCAGCTTCAAGACACTATTCATCTCTGACCCTGAGAGAGCCCCACAGGACACAGTGGAGCTTGCTCATGCCGGGGGCTTCACTACTGACCGCGAACTTGTCATGAGCGTGATGGCGCGACCCTTGACGTGGGCTGACAGGCTTGTCGAGCTCTTCTCAACGCACCCTAACATCGTGAAGAGGATCAGGGTACTCCAAGGGTATTGAGGCCGTGACGAACAGTTGCCCTAGAGCCTCCGGCCTAGGCTGAGTTGGCTGTGGGACGCTACGGCTCGCTTCGAGGCTGAGGAAGGAAAGTATTTTATAAAACTTGCGGCCACGTGAGGTTCGAGCCTCTACGCTCGGGCTGAACCTAAGGAAGTCCAAGAGAGGCTGAAGGAGGTGCACACAAGTGGCTGAAAGAACGGCCGAGAACGTTGTCCTGATAGGGAAGAAGCCTGTGATGAACTACGTCGTGGCCTGCATGACCGTGTTCAATCTAGGCGTCAAGCAGGTCACGATCAAAGCGCGTGGAAGGGCCATTCCGAGGGCTGTGGATACAGTCGAGCTGATCCGCAGAGCCTTCATCAAGAACCTTGTGATCCCGGAAGGAGGGATCAACATCAGCACACAGGAGCTGACGGGCCAAGACGGCCGACGGACAAACGTCTCGACGATAGACATATCGATAGCCAAGCCCTAGGGAAGAGGCAAGGCGAAGGCTCCAGCTCCCCTTTCCCACCCGTGAAACCCTGCCATCGGACTGCGTCTGCACCAGACGACTCGCGACTGCACGGATATCTTCTGTTCACCCACGGCGATTGGGTGGTATCCTGAGACGGGGCTGTACAAGCCGATAGCTGCGAGAACTCCTCAAGGACCGGCGGACGAGCGTACCGCGGAAGGCACCACTGCCAGTAACTGATTTATCTGCTTCTCTCCTCGATCAGGCGAGATGGAGGGGCTCTTTGGCTCAGGATCAACCTAGGTCTCGCAGGGTCGAGCCGTGGATAGGCGCCAAAGCTCTGAATGTGCTAAGGAGAGAGGAGAGGGCTCTGTCGCCCTCACTGGAAAGGAGCGTACCGACAGTTCCGGAAACGGGACACGGCTCAGTTCTGAAGGATGTTGATGGGAAAGAGTACGTTGACCTCGACGCCGGGATGGGAAGCCTCCTCTTAGGGTACTGTCCTGGGCCGCTGGTCGAAGCTATCACGGGGCAGTTGGCTAGGCTTCACGCATCTGCGGCTTCAACCCTCTCGTCGGAGGCCCACGTGAGGCTTGGGGAACTGCTTCAATCCATCCTCCCTTTCAAGGAGCAATGCAAAGTTCTCCTAGAGACAAGTGGCGCCCACGCCGTGGAGGCAGCTCTGAAGCTAGCTAGATGGCATACTAGGAACAGCGGGTTCATCGCGTTGGCTGGGAGCCTCCACGGTGAAACGTACGGAACGCTAAGCGTCTCGTCAGCCGAGCCTGCGACGAGGAGATACTTCGAACCGTTCCTCCCCGGCGTCATCTTCGCACCGTACCCATACTGTTACCGATGTCCCTTCGGGCAGTCGCATCCGCGATGCGGCTATGCTTGCATCGAGTACCTTAAGGATCACGTCCTTGGCAGAGAGCTTCCTCCTGAAGACACGTCCGCGATCATCTTTGAGGCTGTGCAGGTGCGGAGTTGCATTGTCCCACCGCCCGATTACTTTCGAAAGCTGAGGAATCTGGCTGACGCCCACAGCATTCTCCTCATAGACAACGAGGGTTGGACCACGCCAGGCCGAACAGGCAGCTGGTCTGCCTTAGAGCACTGGAACACTAGGCCCAACATTCTGTGCGCCGGCGAAGCCTTGGCCGGAGGCCTGCCCATTGGCGCAGTGCTATCTGATACGGAGGTTATGGACTGGGACCCAGGCTCGCACAGAGGACTCCCAGGTGCAAGCCTGCTCTCCTGCGTAGCCTCACTCAAGCTGCTAGAGCTCGTAAGAGAGAAGAGGCTGGTCTCTGAGGCGACGAACAAGGGCAGGCACGTTCAGAAGAGGCTTGAGGAACTACAGAGCAAGTCTAGCCTCGTTGGAGATGTTCGAGGAAAGGGGCTTCTGGTAGGTTTCGAGATCATCCGGAACCCACGAGAGAAGACGCTAGGCAGGGTTGAAGCTCAAGAGATCCTCAGGAGATGCTGGAGGAGAGGCGTCATCCTTGGCTACGACGGCCTCTCCACGCTGCGTATCAGCCCCGCACTGACCATCGAGATGGACCTCTTGGAGAAGACGATGGCAACAGTAGAGCTCGTTGTCAACGAGGTTAGCCAAGAGGTAGGTTCTGGCTGAGTCGCGAGGGTTGGCCAAGCTATCGTCAAGCCCGATTCAGGCCTTCTCCTCGCCTGTGACCTCGAGTGATGAGAACACACTCGTCGAGAGCTCACGCTCGCCGCTGCGGCCCCTCACAATTCGCCCATGTCGAAGCCTTACATGGCTTCCTGCAGCTAAACCCATGGCTTTATCCGCCAAAGCACCCCATGCTGAGACCCTCACCTCTCCCGAGCTGTCCCCGAGCGAGAAGGAGACCACCTGCGTCTCTCTCCCCTTGGCCGTCGTCACACGCCTGGCTGATGGCACAGTGCCTGCAACCCCTTCCACCGTGACGTAGCCTCGTCTCCCGTCCAGGTCGCGGATACTGACCAGTCGCTCAACCCACGACGGGGCCCGGTGAGATCGAGAAGCCAGCTTTGACAAGAAGCCCCTCTTGCGGAGATGTAGCTCAAGGTCTCCGAAGCGCCTCCTGAAACTTGTTGGCTGAAACTCTACGATGTCGCCTTCCTTCAGGCCGAGGCCATCGTCAACCGCCTCGTCCCACACGGTCAGCCTCGCCATGCCGGTCTCGTCTCCTAGAAGCAGCGAGAGAGCCCTCCCCGCCTTCCCATCAGGAAGCGTGAACTCTTTCAACGGCGCAGCGGCTACGATGACCGCTTCAACCCGCGAGTTCCCTCCAAGCTTCTCCAGTTCCGCGATCCCTGCTCGACCCACACTGGGCTCCACCTCTGCGGGTACGACTGCCACCCTCCCCCATCTTCTCAGATGTATCTCAGGTTCACCGGTCAGCCCCGGCTTCATGACGCCACACATAACTGAGACTCGTGACCCCTCCTCGATGGGCCCAAGTCCATCTATCTCCTCGTTCCAGAGCACGAGACTGATCCGGCCGGTCTCATCTTGCAGAACGAGGCGCCTAACCCTACCCTCCCCGCCTTCCTTCTCAAACACAGAGGCGGGTTCCGCCCGCGCAACCACCGCCTCCGTCCAGACACTGCCTCCTACCGGTCCCAAGCTACCGATCTTCACCGACAGCGCCTCTCGTAGTGGAAAGAGGTTAGCGCGAGCGCTATCGTGCAACGGTTCGATTGCGGCTTTCTCGCCGATGTGCACCTCAACTCCGCCATCAGGGTCTTCCCTCGTATAGCCGTGCAGGAGCCCAGCCTCCCGGCCTTCCGCGAGGCCCTTGGCTGAGAACTCGTCGACCTTGCCGTTCCAGAGAACCACCCGGGCGAAGCCCGTCCTGTCGGCTAGGATCAGCCTGAGCGCGCAGCCATGCGAGCCGTCCTCTCGGATGAAACTGCGCGGAGTATGGGCAACTAGTATCCGACCGGCAACGGACACATCCTTAAGTCCGGGCACTAGGCCGCCTATCGGCGACTCCAGTCTCGTAGCCGGCTCTTCGAACAGCTCCACGGCCAGGTCCTGCGACACCAGGTAGGCTGCGCCCTCATCGGTCAGCAAGGGCCCTAGCTCTCGCTTCTTCACCTCGATCAGCTTCGAAAGCGCCTCCGCGCTGATGTCACGTCGCGCCGCGAGAATCCTCTGCAGCACCTCGGCTTTGCTGAGCCACGCTGCGACCGGGCTGGACCTCGCCGTCGACGTGCCGTTCAAGCCTCCTAAGAATGAGGCACGAGAGATGGAGAAAAAGGCTTCCGATAGTGCACCTGCTCTGTACGAGGGGCAGGGTCCGCCTCGCCGTCTCCGTGGCTCTCTAAGCTCAATGTCTTGCTGCGACGGTTCGGCACTTGATGAAAGGTCTTATCTTGACCAGTGCTTGATTGTTGGCAAGGTCTCTGCGGCTTGGGCATCTCTGCTCCATGGCGGCGCGGCTTGTCAAGGGCAACTCGGCACTACCGCTCGCTCTTCACGTTGCCCCAGAGACCCGTGATGATACTTCTCCGCCTCGTCGTGGGATCACTCTTCGGCCTATCGCTGAGCTTCCAGCCCGAAGGCCTGCTCTACGGGGTTCTATGGATGACACTGCCTTCGCTTGCATCAGATATCCTCACTTTCTACGTGGCCGGGGGCGACAGGATACTTAGGCTCAGACGGATCATGGCGCTCGCGCTCTTCGCAGACTTCCTCTGGCTCTGCTCCGTCTCGGTTGGCAGACTTGCGACGCTCTTAGGCCTCGGCAGCAAAGCGGTTCTCATCTCATACGCGATGGGTTTCTCAGCCGCTGCGTCGTCACGTTTCATGGTTCTCCGCGCGGTCTCACCTTTGGCGATTCCGCGAACGGTCGTTCTCACCGTCACCCATCCCAGTTTGTGTCTTCTAGCAACCTCGCTGTCGTACCCCCTTGGGTCTGAGACACTGGTCTACGTCGCGGCCTCACTTCCCTTCATGATGGCCTCTGTCTGGGTCTTCCTCTCAAGGGTGGACTCTGTGGCTAAGCCTGCTCTAGGCTACGGCTCCTTGGAACTATTCAGGGCCTTCGCTGCCGACTGGATGGAAGACCAAGGTGAACCCTTGGAGAAGGTCTTCGATCAGATCGCAGTGGCCGGGGAGGCGAGATTGGGGCTGGTCAGCTTCTCCGACGCTGATGCGGAGTCCGCCGTAATGGTTATCCCGTACGTTCACGCGGGACCCTTCAAGAACGTAGGCAGCAGCCTGTTGACAAGCCTCATCCAGGAGAGGCTTCAGCGGTCAGCGAGCTGTCCTGTCGCAGTCTTCCACGGAACGTCAGGACATGAGAAGGATGTTGCCACTCGCGACGAGATGGAGAGGATCATAGAGGCCCTGGGACCAGGTCTGACTCTCCGCTTCGACGACCTCAAGGCTACGTCTATGGTGAGACTTACGCAGGGCAGGGCGAAGGTTGCCTGCCAGAGGCTGAACAACATCGGGCTTCTGGCTGTCACGCTGGCCCCTTCTAGCATGGAGGACCTCCCCGAGGAGGTAGGCTCGACCGTCGCCACCTACGGGAAGACCCTGGGTTTCGACGCAGTCTTTGTCATAGACGCGCACAACAGTGTCGGAGAGACCGAGCCTGTGCTAAGCGATGAGGACATCGACGCGGTCATAACCGCGTCTAAGATGGCTCTGCGAGCAGTCAAGGAAGGGCCTCTGCTACCAGCGACCGTCGGAGCATTTTATGTAACGCCGAACGGGTTCACTGTTGAGCAGGGAATGGGGCGTGGCGGCATCACCGCCGTGGTCATCACCGTCCCGGGCCAGGCAGCTGCCTACGTCGCGATAGACGGAAACAACATGGTCTCGAACCTCAGGGAGAGGATCCTGACCCGGTTAAACGACCTCGGCGTATCCATCGGCGAGGTCTTCACGAGCGACACCCATGAAGTGAACGCGACGATAACTGGGCGTGGATACCACCCCATAGGCGAAGCGATAGACAACGACGCCTTAGTCGAGCTGGTGGAACGGTCGGTCTGTGAAGCGCTAGCGGACCGGAAGAACGTGGGCATGGGATGGAAGGAGGTGGTAGTCGAGAACGTTAGGTTCCTTGGGCCGAAGAACGTGGATCTATTCGCCGCAGTTACAGATGCGGCGATCGCCGAGGCAAAGAGGGCTGCGGCAGTTCTGTTTCCCACAGCCGCGGTTGCAGCCCTAGCCCTGCTTCTGGCTCTGCCAATCTAGGCGTTCTGGCCGTGTCTCCTCCGATCCTCTTATAACGCCTCGAAGCATATAGAGGGCGACGGGTTGGCTTGAGCAGAGAGCGACGGATGGCCCCCTCGGTCTTCCACTACCTAGAGAGGATGATTGGCCGACGTCTACTTGTTACCGTAGAGCCTGACTTTGGCTTCGAGGGAACCCTCACCTCAGTCTCGGATTCACCTCCCGGGGTTTGGCTGTCAAACTCCGAAGCCGTCATACTGAGGTCAACGCTCGGGAGACCAGTACCCGAGGTTGTCGGACGAGAGGAAAAGAGCGAGATCTTCCTAAACCTCAACCATGTCCAGAGAATAGAGGTGCTCCACCGCGGCGCTACCCCTACACGGGACAAAGAGGAGGAAACCGAGAGAACACCTGAGACTTAGCCCTTGGCATGCGAGCCGTCACCGATCACCATCACCTGATCCCATCGCCAGTCGAGGAAGAAGGAAGAACCCATTGTCCACATCCTAGATCGTTGACGGTAAGCCAGCCCTCAGCTGCCGCCCGGCCTACCGGGAGCATCTCAGCACTAGCGTAGGGCCCTGCTCAGAGGCGGAAGCCCATTCTGGCGAAGATCACCAGGAAGACTAGCGCGGCTGAGAGAATAACGACCGCTTCAGGCCTGACCTTGATCCCCTTCGTCTCTCCCTCAAAGAATCTCAATAGCCCTGCGCTGGCAGCTGGCATCGGAGCCTCCTTGGACCGCCGTTTCTGTCTCCCGCTCAACCGCTTCGCCTATCACCCGTGATCCAGCCTAGGCAATAAGCGTTTCCGCTGCATTGAACCATGTGTTGTGAGCCTCAGCTTTTCTTCGGTCGAGGGTGGGAGTCCCGTGTACTCGCTGCTGCGACCTCAAGAGGGCTTCATAGGTCCGGCTCGACAAACAGGGTCATTTGAGAAAGTACTCCAGAGCCATGCGAGCGCCTATGATGATAAGCATAACAGCGAAGAGTGAGCCGAGGTGGGAGGCCTGCATTCTCCGCGCAACGCGGGCGCCTATCTGCGCACCCACAATGACCCCTCCAGCTAGGAAAAGCGCGTAGTCGGGGAGAACGTTGCCGATAGCCAGATGAGTCGCAACTCCCGAAAGGCTTGTGAAGATCATAAGAAACATCGAGGTTGCCACTGCTAAGTGTATGGGAACCCCCATCGCCAAGTTTATGACAGGCACCATCACCACCCCGCCGCCGACACCGAAGAAGCCCGAGGCGAAGCCGCTGAGGATGCTTAAGGGTATCCCCGGCTTGATCCTCACAGAATACTGAAACTCGTCGCCCCTAGAGTCGACCAACCTCCTGCGCCAGCCTCGGCCGCCAGTACTTGATGGCTTGGCGGCGCCGCCGCTGATCGAGCTCAGCAGCATACGGGCAGCCACTGCGACGAGGAATATGCCGAAGAGAGAGGAGAGGCCTGCGGAGGAGACTAGCCTCGTCGCATATGCACCGGCCATCGCCCCAGGAATCGTGCCGACGACAAGTATCATCCCTAGGAGGTAGTCAACCCTCTGCTGGCGAACATAAGCCAGCGTGGAAGACAAGGCGGTGAAGATGACCATGGCGAGACTTGTCCCGACAGCTTGCTGCGTTGGCAGGCCGTATACGAGGACCAGCATCGGCACGACGAGAAATCCACCGCCGACGCCTATCATAGAGGATATTATGCCGACAGCGAACGAGACGAAAGGCAGACTCACAGCCTCTAATGGCCCCAATCAACCCGCTCCTCTGTCAGCTGAGCCTGCAGGGAGGACATCGTCATCCCTCACGAAGCGTCTCGATGCGAACGCCCTAAGGCATGCCTCGAAGGCCCTGCGACGCTACTCCTGACGCCCACCATGAGAGACTCGCCGACAGGTGGAAAGCGATCCTCCTATTGTGTCTTTCCACCGCGCAGCCCCACTGAGTGCAACGGCTGCAACAACGGAGGGCACAACCTACGCCGCGGGTTTGATCCCGAGAAGCACGCCCATCAATGCGCTAGTGACGATGATGGACAGGACCACGAAGCTCAGGAGGGCAAACCTGAGGTCTCGATTGGCCAAGAAGACGAGTGCGCATACAAGAATCCTAGCCACGGGTGTCAGTACGAGTATCAGGGTTGCGAAACAGAGTATGCTTGACGGTCTCGCCTCTGCCAAGCCCTCGATGAGACCTGGGAGATCGCTGATGAGGTCGACGGTGGAGGTTGGCTCAGCCCCCGGGGCGTAGGTGAGTGCAAGCCCAACGGCGAAAAGGGCGGTGCTTGCAGCCATTCCGACTACCAGCACGAAGTAGACGAGCCTGTTCACGTCAGCCATCATGACCCTCCTACGGACAGGGTTGGAAGATGAACGCCGACGCTCAACGCAAGCCCTCGGGCAGCCATGGCATATCCCAGATATGCCATTAGAGCGACGAGGCTCAGCTTCAAAGTACGGCTTTTCAAACGGTTCATCGCCCATGTCCCCAGGGTCGCCCCTAAGGTTGTGCCTATGCAGATGGGCGCTGCTGTGAAGGGGTCAAGCGTTCCCGAAGCCAGAAACAGGAGAGCACTCGTGGCCGCCGTCACGCCTATCATGAACTTGCTGGTGCCGATAGCAGCCTTCAAAGGCACATTCATGTACAGGTTCATAGCGGTCACCTTTATGACGCCGCCGCCGATCCCGAGAAGCCCCGAGCCGACTCCCGCGACGTAAGAGAACAAGGAACCGCTTCCGGCCGTCGTCACAACGTACTCGACCTTGGCAGCCTCGGCCTGGTCGAAGTAGATTCCGCGTATGTCAAGCCATCCAGCCAACCCCCTGGGTGTACTCATAGTGTACGCATTCCTCGCGAACCGAGCTTCATCCAGCCCTCGAGTTCGGAACGCGGCGGCCGCCAAGTACACGAGGAGAAGGCTGAAGACCATGTACAGGAGCCATCCTGAGAGCAAGAGTGCGAGGAGGCTTCCTGTCACGGCGCCCGCTGTCGTACACACCTCCAGGAACACGGCCAACTTGACATTCGTTATCCTCTGCTCCACGTATGAGGAGCCGCCTGCGTTCGAGGTCGCGATCACCGACGCTATGCTCGCTGCTATGGCCTGCTGGATCGGC
This sequence comes from uncultured Candidatus Bathyarchaeia archaeon, assembly GCA_964427455.1. Taxonomy (GTDB): domain Archaea; phylum Thermoproteota; class CALKCG01; order B24; family JAWCPE01; genus JAWCPE01. The sequence continues at coordinate 28,022 of CAYRUY010000004.1, forward strand.
AGGCCCAAGTAAAGCGCAAGGATGGGAACAATGAAGATGCCGCCGCCGAACCCAAGTAGCGCGCCGAAGAACCCGGCGAAGGCACCAACCAGCATCGGGATAAGGATGAGAGCGATGGGGGCCAAGCCAAACCTAGCCTCGTGAACAGGATGCCTCCCTTAAGGCTTTCCTGGTTGACCGAACGGCAGCTCCTACCAAGCCGAGGACCTCGACAGGCATCTCGCTCTCAACGCCCCAGGACAGCCGTTCTTCAGGGGGGGCTTGTCACATGAACTGACTCAGGCTTGCCTGGGCCTTCTCCCGGATAGTTCCGAACGACGACTCAATCTCGTCGCAGATCAGGGCTAGCCTCTGCCTGTAGTAAGCGTCCACCTGGTACTTTTCAGCCATCTCTGAGGCTATCTCAACGTACTTCTCAACGCTTTTCCTGTAGACGGTAAGGGCTAGGTCTGCCCCGCACCTCGTACATTTAGCCTGTAACGGCACTCTTCGGTAAGTCGCGTTGCACCTCTTGCATCTGAAGCGTTGCCCTGAGAACGTCCTGAGGTTTCCCATGATGTCTCTTATGAAGTGCGACGCTAGTATCTTCTCTACGACCTCCCTTACGTCCACTGCGTCGAGCTGGTCGGCCAGAAGAAGCTGGCTCTCGATCTTGCTCTTCATGGTCTCAAGCCGCCTGTAGGCGCTCTGCAGGTTGCAGCCGCAGATGCTTGACGTCTCATGAGTGAACTTGAGGCCTTCAAACTGAGCCTCGGTCCCAAGCCTCCCGGCGACAACGTCTGTGACGCCCAAGAGCCTCCTTGGGTCTTCCTGCTCTCGGCATGCGTCGTAGAAGGCCAGGGGATAGGAAGCTGCCACATCCATGTTGTGCGCCGCGGAATCGACCTCGTACGGGTTTATCGTCGGGGTGACCAAGAGCGGCACATCCATGAGTCCGCCTACTTGGGAGGGCAGATATTCGACCGAGAAGTTGGTGAAGGCGTCTAGGGCTAGAAGGACAGCGTCCTCGTCGCCGTCGCAGTCACGCCTCTTCGCGGCATGCCAGTATGGATGGGCGAAGCACACGCTCGCATCGGTGAAGCCTATCACCCTGCCGACTACGCCAACAGACGTGTGAGGTGCCAAGCCGATGATAGGCTGACCTACCAGGTCCTCGTCGGACTTAAGGTTGTAGAACGGCTCGAGGCCGTAGAAGCCACGGAGCAACTCGTCCATGAAGGCCGCTGACCGCGCAAGATAGGTCAAGCATGCACGGGGCACGATGATGTCCTGAACCTTCAGTTCGCATACCTGCTCATCGCCAGTCAGAGGTTCACCCTTCACGTCAACGAGGTATCCCAGCTGCCTCAGCCTCTCCACTCCAATCCCTATCTCTCTGGGTTTGAAATGGGTGAGCGGAGCGTTGGTCGCGTCGAACCTGACCGTGCCATCCTTGAAGACTGACAAGCCGAACCTCGCCCTCAGGATGCCCTTCTCAAGAGCCTCTGGTACCTTGTTCTTACTCGTCAGACCCTTGACGCCCTTCACCAAGTCGCCTCGAATGCTGCCAAGTCGGTTCGAGGCCTCGTTCATCAACTCCTTAACATCGATCGTCTGAGGTCTCCAGCCTCTTAGTCCAATGCCGCAGGAGGGGCAAGTCTCGGCCTCGGGTCTGTACGACCTGCTGCATCTCGGGCAAACCGGCTCGAGAACCGTGGTCGTCCTACACTTGACACAGTAGGGCCTGAAGCTGAGGCTACCGCACGAGGGGCAGCGCATGGCCACGAGTTCGACGTTCACACGCTTCTCTGAAGAGGCTTCGACGAGGTCCCTCTTCGAGCCACCTGACAGCCCGACCGGGAAAAGAACATGGACTAGGGGCTTCATCTCCCTCCGCTTTGCCTTCTCAGGTCTGCCCATCTTCGCCCCAATGAAAGTGACCGCCTTCTCCTCAACCCGAATGCCTGAGAGCTTCCTAACAGCCTCGAGGCCTGAAGCGCTAGGCTCAACCCTCAAGTGTGGCGAATCTAGCCTAAGGAGACGGCTGAGGATCGAAGCATGTTCTCCGATAACCACATGGCCAGCCTCGACCAGATGGGGAACGAAGAGCCTTTCCAAAAGCCGCTTCGCCTCCTTACTGAGAGGAAGACGGAGCTCACGCGCTTCCCCTCCCACAGGTGACAGTTCCCCCGAGCATAGCCAGCGCCTTAGCTCACTCAACTCCTCTGCCGAAAGCCTTGCCCAGTCATACGTGTAACGAGGATGCAGAGGGACCTCTAGCCTCTCGGCTAGCCATAGGGCCTCCCTAGGAGTTGGCACTGTCCGGAGCGGCTCATTCAGGAACGCCTCAAGCCTTGGCAGAGACATGTCCCCCCCCTTCAGAGCTTCTTCGAGGCCCTCCGCCTGGCTCTTCTCTACGCTCGCCCTGAGCCTCTGCGACCATTCTTCCTCTGTTATCCCGCATGGAAGTAGACGTCGATTGTTCCTCAGGAAATCGTAGAAGCTGACTAGGATGTCCCCTAGGAACAGAATCTTCTCCACATATGGTCTGAGCTGGTTGGCTTGCTCCACAGTTTCGACCCTGACTACCGAGCCGTCTCTAAGCCTGACCACCGGAGGCTCTATAGAGTCTACGCACGCCACCACCCCTGCCTTGCCGGGCTTCTCGACTCGAAGCTGGGTCCCTACAGCCAAGAAATCCTGCAGAACTGCGATGCTTGCCGGGTGCAATCCCAGCCCTCCCAGCCCTGTGTTCCTAGCACGCCCATAGCGAAGGCGAAAACCCCCGGGTCTAGAAGGTGAAGCGAAGACCGGCCTGCCCGCGATCACTTCTTCAACATACATCGCGTCGGCGGCCCTGCCTGAATCCTGACTCGCCTGCCAGACCGTCTCAAGCCAGTCCCAACCCTCGATCCCCAGCTTCTCCACGATCTTCAAGACCTTACGAGACCGGCCTGCCAACCCGTCGTTGACTACGATGAGCGCCCCGCCCCTGACCCTGTTCGTCTCGACCCGAGGAAGGTTTCTGAACGAGGTGACCTCGAAAGGGTCAGTCTCGACGCCCGTGGCCTCAACTGGGACATTACGGAGGATGCGGTCCAGCACCTCGTCGGGGACATGGTACTGAAAGGGTCGTACCGCCCTTTCGGACAATCGAACCTCTTCGATGAAACGTTTGATCTCGTCCTCGGTCGGCCTGTACCTTTCTAAACCAAGCTTTCTCCGGATGAAGTCAGTCACCACGACGATGAGAGCCTGCTCCGTTCCTCCTGCAGGCCTGATCGGCCCTGCGAAGTAGATCGAAAGGTACCTTGACTTGTCTGCGTTCCGTTTGAACGCGACGCGGGTGATGCCCTGGACGGGCGCAACTGTGGCGCCCTCAGTGATTATCGCCAACGCGGTTCTAATCGCCTGCTCAGCGGCAACTCGTTCATCTAAGGGACCGAAGGCGCCGTATACGATCTCCTCGCCTATCTTGAAGGCCATCTCGTCCCGTTCCATCACCGCACTGAGCTCCCGGATCCGAGCCGCGACGCCACGGGGGCCTACGAGAAGCTCGACCTTCTCAGCGAGGTCTTGCGTTATTCTAGGCTCAGGCTCGGGCTTCGGGTCCAGCCCCTTCTGCCTCGCAAGCCGAGCCACCTCGTGGACGCGATTCAGGACCTTCTCTATCGATGAGAAGTAGGCCTGATAGGCCTCGCTCATCTTCATCCGAACATCAACGCGCTCTTGAACGACTGTCACAGGGGTCGTCACCACTCTGGCTGACCGCCATGCGCATGCACGAAGACCCTTAGCATACGCAGGTCGCCTCACAGCTCCCCCCCGGGACCTACCCATGTGGCCCTCCTAGGCGCCTCCGTTCACGAGCAGCTTCCTTGACACCGTCAACAAGCTCGCTTAGGGTCTCCTTCAGAGACGCGGAATGCTGCTCCAGAACGGTGCCAGTGACGACTATGTCAGCTCCCGCTGCCGCTGCCTGCATCACATCATCCTTCGCCCGTAGCCCTCCGCCAACGATCAGCGGGATGCCCAAGGCTGATTTTACGCATGAGATCATCACCGGGGGGACGGGTTTTTCAGCTCCCGAACCTGCCTCGAGGTAGACGAACTGCATCCCGAAGAGCTGTGCCGCCAACGCGTATAGGGCTGCTAACGTCGGCCTGTCGTACGGAATCAGCTGTGCCTGGCCTATGAACCCTGCTGCACCACCATCTCCCACGATGATGTAGCCCATCGGTAACGTCTCTAGACCGTACTGCTTAATGGTCGGGGCCGCCAACGCCTGAACACCGACGATGAAGTATGGGTTTGTTGAGTTGAGAAGCGACATGAACCATACCGCGTCAGCGTGAGGGCTGATTCCGGCGACATTACTGGGGAAGAGAATGACGGGGATCTTCACCCTTTCCTTTATGGCCCTAACCGAGAGGCTTAGCTGGTCGGCCGAGGTCAGTGTGGAGCCTCCCACCATGATCGCCGCCGTGCCCGCCTCCTCTGCCTCCGCCGCGATCTCCCCGGCTTTCAGGTGATCCTGCTTCTCAGGGTCGACTAACGTGATGTGGATCGACCCCTCTCTTCCGATCCTCTCCAACAGGTACTCCTTCACGTTCAAGGACAGGCTCACCCAGGGGCTTAGTCGCCCAGACAGTTATGACTGGCTGCCTTTAAAAGAGATGATGGCGTCCCCAGCCGAGCGGCCTAGACCATGCTTGAGCCAACGGCGCTCCCCATAAGCGGCGTCGAAGATTGCCGAGAGAACGAGCGCTCTTGGGCAAGAACCCGATGGCCATGTGGACACGTGAGGCAAGTCTACTCGCGGTTAGGCGGCCGTCCTAAGCTTGAAAAAGTCATCGCACCATTGTGAATAGATGTCAACAGGGGCCATCCCCGGCGCCACTCCAACCGTGTCATGTCGGTTGCACGCGCCGCAATGAACGATGGCACTGCCTTCTTCCCTTTGAATCTTGACGACCACGGCTCTCCTGCCGCAGACAATGCATGTGAAGACCTTAGGGAGGCTCCTTCTCGGAGCCCGGATGACCTTGCGGCGCCGTCTCCCCACTATTCCACCACGCAAGCCATCTAAGATGGGCCTCTTAAGTCTTAAGATGACCTCGAATACGCCCTGAATGCCTCAGAAGGAGGACCGAGGTCGGGACATCGCGAAGACTTTAATCGAACCCCTCGGAGGTGGATGGGGGCCGTCGGCTAGCTAGGTCTAGACGGGCGTCGCACCCCTCAAGAGCTGGGAGGGGCGGGATAGGCTACGTGGCTCGGGCCGGGCGAGCGGGAACCCACGTGATCGCCGGTTCAAATCCGGCCGGCCCCACTCAGAGCATCAAGGTCGGCTCAGCGTGCGCTATGTCTAGAGTCGTCTATGTCTCTCAGAAGGATCTGCTCGAAGTCCGCGTCGACTCGCTTTGTTGCTCGCTTGCCTGTAGAGCTTTCCTGACGATCTCCTCGTTGTTCGCTGCTTTTATGAAGGCCGGCACGTTCTTCTGCTTTGTCGCCTTGTAGGAGACGAAGAGCCACTCGCCGGTCTCCAACTCCGTCGTCCTGTCGAGCACATCGTAGCTTAGCGAGAACGCGTCTGCGATGACCATCCTATCGTAGAACCTTGGGAGCGTGCTGACGAAGTACGTGTGAAGCTGCTGGAGAGCGTTCACGTTCAGATGAGCAACCCTCTGCGTGCTTATCCAACAGTGAGCCCGGTACTTCCTCCCCTGCCTCAGGAGCGCCTCAACAGCTCGATTAGACTGATCCGTATAGTCAGCCCTGGTCACGCGGTCAGGGACAAACTCCTGGGCCTCGTCTAGAACGACGAGCAGCCTCTTCCTCAGCCCGACCGTCTTCTTCAAAAGAAGCAGCCGATGGATGAAGTCTGAGACACAGATCCGTGCCTCGTCAGGCTCGGGGACATAGATGATGTTAAGCCTCGGAGCCAAGTCTCCTAGAACGTATGTCGCGAGGCCCGACGGGTTCATGAACAGGGATTGGTCCTCTCCACTCGTTAGCTGAGCAGCTGTGCCAGCAGACTCGTTCACGTAGTTGATCAGACTCGCGATGTCCTTGCTAAGAGCAGACATGGAATGAATGGACTGGACGAGCTTGGAAAGGATCTCTGTGAGCTTCCCTCTCTCGGCTGTTGAGAGCTGCGATACATCCAGCTCGGGGTCGAGACCTGTCTGTCCGAAGAAGAAGGACGATAGCTCTTGGAGGGCCATCGTCGCCGGAATGCTCCCCGAGCCCTTCTCATCTGACGTCCTTCTCAGCAGGTCAGCTACGTATCCCAAGGAGAGCCTAGGCATGTCCCCGGAAGCCGCAAGAGACAGCTTCTCGACTAGTCCCTGCTGGAAGATCCTGCCCACTGCGTCCTCCAAGCGGCCAGCTCCGATGTTCTCTTCGAGGGTCTCTGGGACCGCCTGCGACGAAAGGAACTTCTCGGGGTCATCCCTGAAGTCCTCGGTTGAGAACACCTTGCCGCTTTCCGAGACTAGGTCGATCAGGTGGACCGCGTACTCGCCCGCGACATCGAAGATGACCACGTTAAGGTCAGGTATGGACTCGATCGCTCTCCTCACGAGAAATGACGACAGGTTGGATTTGCCGACGCCAGTGAAGCCGAATATGCCCATGTGGTACTTGACCATGTTCTCGATGTCCGCGTGTAACGGCATGTCGAAGCCCAGCAGAGAGCCTACTTCAACTCCGTCTTCGACGCAGAGGAAGCATCTTACCGAGTCCTTCGACAGGAGGTGAACGCGGGAGCCGATGAGAGGAATCAGCCTCGTGCGAGAGAAGGAGATCCCGTCCGATGCGGGGTTCATCGCGTACTGCGTCGGGACCGCTCCCACGTCTATCCAAGTTTCGTCGCTGCGCCCCCATGCCGAGCTGATCGTGTCCAGGTACTCTTTCCTCAGGACTGTGGGCATAGCGACATCCATGCCAAGCATCTGGAAGTGCGTAGGGCGAAGAGACACAACCTCGTAGATGACGTACGTAATCCCCTTGGCGCCGGGCCGCTCTATGGCTACGAAGCAGGGGTCATGAAGCCTATCCAAGACCTCGAAGTCGAACTTGGCCTCGAGGGTAGCGATCGAGCTGCTCACAGTGATCTCGCCTTCACGCATCTTGGACGTTCTCGTCAAGACGCGGTGGTCTCTCAGCCTCGCCTCGAACCTACCCTCAAGGTCGTCGAAGACTCCTCTCGGCAACTCGGTCAACGCCGCATCAGCTCCTGGGCAGCCCTTCCCCGCGCAGCCTCGCTCTCCGCCCTTAGGTCCCTGTATCTTCTCATGATCGAAAAGACCTTTCTTTTCCTAGCTAAGGTTCCAAGGTGCAGGTCAGCCACGCCTCTGAGAACGCCCTTCATGGCCTTCACCTCAGCCTTCGCCGCCCTGTCAGCGAGGTAAAGGAGCTGGTTATGCCCCAGAGCCTCCAGCACCTCAGGGTTGTCCGACCGCGAGAGAACAAACAGAACCATGTTGTCCAAGGAGCTGGGCGTCTGCTGCTCAAGGAACAGCCTCACCGTCGCCTCACCGCCTCGCTCTAGCGCCTGCACCTCTCTTGTGAAATCCACGTCAAAGGCAGGGTCATAAGGACGTTCGTAGAGGAAGAGCGGCGACCTCACGGAGGGATCGCTCACTAGGCTCCGAAGTTGGAAATAAGCCCTCGTGAACATTCGTTCCCTTGAGACGACCTTTCTCGCTGCGCGGAGAGGCGTCTTGAGATTTTCGTTGCGAACCAGGGTGGTGAAGCAAGCATCGTAGGCCAAGGACCTCCAAGGGGTTGAGATCCAGTCCCAATTTGTCGCGCTCAGAGCCGTTAAGAACGCGCGGTCGTTCTTCAGGTTCGGCAGAGCCGCCCCGGGGCGAACGTACCCCGAGACCATACCGTACGGGATAACGGCCCTCGAAAACTCAGTCGCCCCCGTGTCCTTCGCTACGCCTATGACGAGTACACGGTTCCTCCAAGCCTCGTGAAGTAAGGCGTGGAAGAGGAGCAACCCGATGGTGCTCAGGTCTAGGACGGTGATCCACCGGCCGTCGGGCAGCTGCAGCGGGTGCTTTGATCCATGGAAGATTCCTCCTGCGATGCTTGAGGAGGCTTGGAAGCCTCTCTTCCAGTAATCGTCGACTCCCTTCCTTATCGTTAGGTGAGATGGAGCGGAGTCTTCGAGAAGGGCCCCTCCATGCGCGTCGTTTAACATCCTCACTCGCCTCACTGCTCTGGCCGCGTCCTCATCGGTTAGGCGCAGGCGCTTCGCAAGCTCAACCCTTGACAGCTCCCGTTCGGAAAGGAGAGCCTTGACTGCTGCGTAGACCAGATAGGGTCCCCTGGCGGGCACATAGAGGCTTCCAGGGCCCAGGGTCCCGGCCAAGAGAAGATCGAGGCTCGAGACCGGGTCAAGGCCGGTGCCTATACTGACGAGGGAAGAACCTTGGGCTCCGAGCGCCACTCTGAGGTCTCTGGACAACGGCGCGTACGTTGCCGACAGAGGCCTATCGAGGAGGACTATGCCTGTACGCTCCGCCTTCGCGGCTTCAAGCCCCAGGTAGAGCTCAGCTATCGTCATCAGGCTGAACGGTACTCTTTCGATCGACCGCTGCAGTTCAAACGGCGTCTCAGGCATAGGCCCGGGGCCGAGCACGTCTGATGTGTCTTCCATCCACAGAGGCACAGCTGCCGAGACAGAGAGCCTAGAGTCCCTCTTAGCGCCTCTTATGTCGCAAACCAAGTCTGGTTTGGTTCGGACCTCGCATCGGAACGCAGTTGCGCAGACATAGAAGAACAGCATCTCCAGCCTCTCATCGTAGTCCATGGATCCATCGATTCCCACCATAAACTTGGGATGTTCTCCGATGAATCCTCGAAGGCTCTCTCGTGCTGGAGTCTCATCAAGGGGCTTGATCAGAGATGCCAAGTCCTTTCTGCCAGCAAGACCTCTGAGTCTCTCCTCGAACAACTCGACCAGAGCCACTGTGTGGCCTCTGAGACGCTCTGCGACAGGCGTCGACAGGCTGCCTGCCCCCTCGTTGAGAGTTGCCACGTAGTATGAAAGGGTTTAGGACGCAACGATCCCAACGCCGAGAAGGCAGGGCTCTTGTGCCATCCTCCTTATGGCTCCCTATTCGCCACTTGGAGGCACCGAACCTCAGGTCGGCTAGGCAAGGCTATTATGCTGCATCAAGGGAGTTCTCTTGAGGCTAGGCAACTGTCAAGCGGCTCAGGCACCGAAAAGTTTCTTAGCGCACTTTGGCAGCACGAAATCGAACGCATCAACGACCACCTGCCTAAGGTTACACGCACCCTCGAGGAGCTTCTTAGAATGGAGAAGCCTGAGCTCCCGGCGAGAGGCGGCGGCCACTACCACTTTGACAGAGAGGACCTCGAGTTCTTAGCAAGGGAGGTCCCCAAGGAGTACCATGGCCAGATCAGGCTTCCGATCATCCTTACTCGCCGGCTTGACCTTGGGAAGGGCATCTTCTCGATCAGCGGGGGCAGAATCGAGCAGAGCATCGTTCGGTGGCTCCTAGAAGATGGAAGCGAGAGGAAGTTTGAGCTTCATGACGGGAGGGAGGAGCCCTACTTCGTCTATCGACCACAGGTCGGCGTTCTGCTGTCAAGCCTTAGGACAATCTTCGCTGTGGGCTTCACTTAGTCCCAAGCCTACCTGAAGTGTGAAGCCGGCTACAGGGCCTCACGTTGCGTGGCGGAGAAAGGAAGCTTCCGTCTCGATGCTAGTCTTTGATGCCTTCTAGGTATGAGATCGCCTGCCAGATCCTGGTCCTTGTGTAGATCGGCATGTTCGGGTCTTGACTGATCTCGTCTAGGATTTCCATCGCGTTTGTGGCCCGAGCGGCCAAGGTAAGCTTCTCCGACAGCAGCTCGTCGATGCTCTCTTTCGCAGCCCTCCTTATGTTCCTAGGAGTTGTAGTGTCGAGCGAGACTACTTGAAGGATCTCCACGGCCTGCTTGATCTTCTCCGCGTACTCTGCCATCCTCTTCTTCTTGGCAGCCAACTTTCAAGCCTCCATTCCGGTTCGGGGAAACCATGATGCCTAGTAACCCCTCTAAGCTCCAGGTTGTAATGCGGATGCTGGAGGATTTAAGGCTAAGGTGGTGCGCCGCGCACGCATGAAAGCATAGGAGGCTACTCGACGCCCTTGGGGCGCTGAGCCATCTTCTGAAGGCTTTTAGCCTAAGAGGTGGCGTCTCTATGCTTGGCCTAGCGAAGCTCCAGGCGCAGGAGAGTCCCTAACCCGTGCAGGAGAGAGACAAGGGCCCGTCCGTTAGGAAGATGGCCGAACTTCTGAAGTCCGGTGCAGCGATGCTGTCAGAGAACTGCCCCGACTGTAAGGTTCCGCTCTTCCGACTCAAAGGCGAGGTGCTCTGCCCCAACTGCGGGAGGAAAGTCCTGCTGGTAAAGAGCGACGAAGAGGTCGCGGGCGCAACCGCTTCGATGGCTCTGGCAGGCGTCGAGGAGACCGTCATGGCCAGAATCGCTGATCTGGACCGGCGGCTGAAGGCTCAGACGGACCCGGGAGAGCTCCAAAGCCTCGGCAACCTTCTCTCCATGTGGCTGGACATTCTGGCCAAGATTAGAGCGGTCAAGACGCGACCCGAGAAGGCCAAGGCCGCAACTCCCTAGTGTTTCCACGGGAACACGAGAGGCGGACAGGGACCGACGGCTGGGTTTCGCTAGGTTTCCTCCATCGCGTATCTGTCTCCCCACGTTGCAAGAGCGACTCGTAGCTCTTCGTGACTCTTAGAGTATTCTTCAACAGGGATGCCCTGCATGTAGGCATCTATGGCTTGCCTCATCGCCGTCGCTCCGGACCTCGTCCCATCAGGATGGCCGTGTATCCCCCCGCCTGCGTTTATCACGCAGTCTCGCCCTAGGACATCGAGGTTCGGTGAGACGATGCCGGGGTGGACGCCGCCTGAAGCGACAGGGAAGACGTTCCTAAGGCCAAACCATGGCTGGCGGAGGAACTCAGCTGATCGCTTAACCTCGGCGACGGCCTTCTCCATCTTTCCAGCGCCGGTGCCCGTGTGCATCTGGTCGCCGCCCACCAGCCTCACCAGCTTCATCAGCACCAATGGGTGGATGCCATGCCTCGGGTTCCTAGTCAAGGCTGCGTGCATTGTCCGGTGAACGTGTAGAGGGAGCCTGATGGACACGTCCTCAGCGAGCATCTGAACCGCTGAGAACCCCGCCGTGAGCACGTCGATCATCAACATGTTCGCTCCATGGCTCTTCGCAGTCTCAGCCATCTCCAGCAGGCTTCCCACGTTCGAGGTCACGTTGACAGCGTAGAACACTTCCCTACCAGTCTCGCTCCTTGCCCTGTCTAGGACTTCCATGACAGCTGAAGTGCGTTCATCTAAGGGGCAGAAGCCCTGGTTTGAGAGCGTCTCATCATCCTTGATGAAGTCGACGCCTCCCACCGCGGCCTCGTAGACAACCTGCGCGGTCTGCTTCGGGTCCAAACCGACCTTGGGTTTCACGATTGTGCCTAGGTGAGGCCTCCGGCAATCAAGCGTGCCTGAATGTTCCCTTATCCAGTCTATGCCGAACTGGGGCCCGGGGAAAGCCTGCACCATAGCCTTAGGGAATTCCAGGTCCATAAGCCGAACATTCCTCAGAGCAGCGAGCCCGAAGAGGTTCCCGGCGACTATGCTCAGGACGTTCGGCATCCCGCCTTTTTCCAAGTCGAAGAGGGCCATGGGGAACGCTATGGAGACCATGCCTTTCCGTCTCCCTCTCCACTTGAACACCTTTGCCGGCAGCGTCTCCGCAGCCCACGGAGTCAGGGTCGTCAGCTCAGTCCATGTCCCGACCGATTCCTCTGCTGCTATCTGAACCCCAGCCTCGCGAAGAGGTAAGTTGCTCTCTACGAGGTATATGGCGACTAGGTGTCTCTCTAGGTCGATCTCCTCGGGCTTAGCTATGAAGATGCTTCGTTCCCGCTCCGACACGCCCCCTGCCTCGTATGAGACCCCTGAAGTAGCCATCGAGGACACCACCTTTGAACAGTTGCTGAGTCTGGCAGCACCTCGATGTAAGGCTTTTCCGCGGGGGCCTAAGCTCTGAGTTGCCTCAGACCTTCCCGTGTCGGCCTAGTTCATCTGCGACCCATCCGAGGTCGAGCTCGTGCAGCTTCGCAGGCGTGGGGATGCCTGTCTCCTCGTCCCAGTTCATCATCTGGTAGTAGAGCCTCCTGGCTTCCAAGAAGTCCCTGCGGCCGAACACTACTCCCGCTAGGGGTCCCTCCGTCAACGCGCTGAAGAACCTCTCGGGGAGGTCATCGTCCTTGCTTGTGAAGCCTTCTCTCACGTTGAACGCCCGCGTAAGGTTTGCGGCTCGTTCACCCACCTTGAGGAGTTCCCAGACTGAGGTTTCCCAACCAGTCGCCGCGCTCACGATCTCGGCCACTTGGCTGTAGGACCAAGGCGGGAATATGCAGAGTACGGCGCAGTTCATGAAGTGTCTCCAGAGCGTCCAGAGCGGCCAGACCTCTTCAGCTCCGCACCCCAGAAGCCTCCCACCTCGCCGTCGCCGTAGGCACGTGTCAACGGCGACTTCCCCGACGCTGTTTCTGCCCGAGCCGCTTATCGGAGCGCCGGTCGCAACCCCTGTTGAGAATACTAGGATGTTCTCGGGCCCGAAGGGGTCTGTCCCTGGTTGAAGCTCCTTGAGCAGGTAGTAAGCTACGAGGGCTCTGCCACCGAAGTATCTACGGTAGAAGCCCTCCCATGGTTCTTCGATGGATATTTGATCTTCGGACAGGTCGACTTTGAGAATCCTGCCCATGTAGCCGTATGGCGTACGGGCTTCCTCCTCTACTAGCCTCCGGAGACTGGCTCGAATACCCTCACGTCATCCCCGTCTTTGAGGAGCTGCGACTCTGCTGCTTGGCTTCCGTTGACTGAGACCAGCCAAACCTCCTCCCTTGGCAGACCCAGTTGCTGAATCAGGTCTTGAACCCTCGTTCCCGGCTCCGGAGTTAACGTCAACTTCTCCTTTCCATCCAAGTAACTTGGCAGATTCCCATAGAGCGTTACGGTGATTCGCATCTCACAACCCACCATGTTGCCCAAGTCGCCAGATATCAGTCTTTGCCGCCTATCCTGATGCCCCGGGAAAAGCTTCGCGTGGAGTGAATGCTTATGTGATGGAAGCCGAGTTGCTAAGCCGGTGTTCTTATGGTTGAGGTAGGAGAAAGGGCGCCTGACTTCACCCTATTCGATCCTGATAGAAAGGAGAGAAAACTGAGTGAGTTTCTAGGGAGAAAGACAGTCCTCGCCTTCTATCCTGGAGCCTTCACCTCGGTCTGCACCAAGGAGATGTGCACGTTCAGGGACAGCATGGCGGCGTTGGAGAGGTTAGACGCACAGGTCGTAGGAGTGAGCGTTAACGACCCGTACTCGAACAGGGCTTTCGCTGAGAAGAACGGGTTGACTTTCCCCCTGCTCAGCGACTATGAGCGGAAAGTAGTGAAGCTGTATGGAGTGGCCCTCAAAGACTTTGCTGGCTTGAAAGGATACACCGCTGCCCAACGTTCCGTGTTCATACTCGACAGAAACGGAATTGTTCGCTTCAGATGGGTGTCAGACGACCCGAGAAAGGAGCCTGACTACAGGAGGCTCAACGAGGCGCTCTCGCAGATCCCGTGAAGGGACGCGGAATGGCTCCTCCCGCGGGAGAACTCGGCGAAAGGTCGCGAACTACGCTTATATCCCGTGCAGTCTCACTGTTCACGGTGACCCACCATGGTTAGGGCTATCACGGAACAGAACTTGAAGAACGCCTTCTCAGGTGAAAGCCAAGCCCACATGAGGTACATCATCTTCTCAGACATCGCTGAGGTTGAGGGTCTCCCCAACGTGTCGAGGCTTTTTAGGGCCATCTCCTACGCGGAGCGGATCCATTCCACCAACCACTTTAACAACCTAGCCTATCTTGAAGGAGGATACCTCACGATCGGGATGGCAGGTTTCGGGCCCGGCAAGACGTTGAAGAACCTGAGGATAGCCATCGAAGGAGAAACGTTCGAGATCGACGAGATGTACCCGACCTACGTTCAAACCGCAGGATTTCAAGGGGAGCAAGGCGCCGCCCGTTCTTTCACCTACGCGCATCAAACAGAGAAGGTGCATGCAGTGCTGTTTCAGAAGGCTAAGGAGGCGGTTGAGCGTGGTCAAGATGTCCAGCTCGGCCCTATTCAGATATGTCAACTCTGCGGCTACACGATTGAGGGTGAGGCCCCGGATCGGTGCCCGGTCTGCAACGCTAGGAAGGAAAAGTTCAAGGGGTACTAGCTCTCAGGCTTGGACCTGAGCTGAGAGCGGCCAACAGCCAATGAGGTTCGAAGGTCTGATCGTGATGGACGTGGCTTCAGCTGATCGTCAGATCTGTTTTTCGGTTGGGGCGTGAGATGGTAGGATGAGTTAGACAGGGGCGTCTCCCTCCCTGGTGCCTAGGAAGACGACCGTTGAGGAGCTTAGGCGAGCCATCAGGCAAGACATCGCGGCAGAGCCGGATGCCATCAACCTTCACCAGGCACATGTTGACGCAGCTGAAGATGAGAGGGTTCGGAGAGTGTTGGCTCACTCGAGAGATGAGGAGAAGACGCACGTAGTCGAGTTCCTAAGGTTGCTGAGCTTCTAGACCGCGACGGGCAGAGGGTGTTGGACGAAGGGCTGGAAAAGGCGGCTGCAGTCCTAGACAAGAGCGGGAGCCCGCCGGCCTGGGAGAAGAAGGCTAAGCCCTAGCGCAGTCGCATGTGGGCAAACGTTAATAGACGTGAATCCGATGCTGGAAGCCTGAATCAATATGGAGTTTCTCGAGGTTGTGAAGAGACGTAGGAGCGTGAGGCGGTACCGGTCGGACCCCGTGTCGCGCGAGACGCTTAACGAGATCCTTGAAGCGGCGAGGTTGGCGCCTTCGTGGGGCAATAACCAGTGTTGGAGGTTTGTCGTCGCTGACGACCCGGTGGTTAAGGCGAGGCTGGCCGAATGTGGGAGCCGTTGGATTCGTGACGCGCCTGTTCTGGTCGTGGCCTGCGCGGACCCTACGATGTCGGTGATCAAGGGGGATCAACTGTTCTACCTTGCGGATGTGGCGATCGCAGTTGAGCATATGGTCCTGGCGGCGACTGACAGGGGGCTTGCAAGCTGCTGGGTTGGGAGCTTCGATGAGGCAGCGGTTAGAAGGGTGCTTCAGATCCCTGAACAGTTCAGGGTAGCGGCGGTTTTGACTCTTGGGTTCCCGGCCGAGGAGCCCGCTGCGAAACCCAGGAAAAGCTTAGACGAGATCGTGAGCTTCAACCGTTGCGGATGGGCGTCGCGGCGGTAGATCCATCCACGGCGAGAGCGTACGTTCATACCGCCTTTCACCATGCCCTACCGTGCGTTGACTGGCACCAAAGGAGCCCGAGGGAGGCCCTGACTCAACGGAAAGGTGGCGTGGAGAGACTCTGATCGAAACCTGTTCTCTCGACGCTGCTCATCGTCCGGAGCGAAAGACAGGGCTTCGGTGAAAGCTGCAGGGCGCGTAACCCTGAATAGGCTCAGTCCGCCAAGTCGTCTGCGGGGGCTTCCAGGAGATGGTTGAGGAGACCCGCTTTGGGGAACTCGCAGCTCTCTGCGAGAGGCTGACAGCAACGCGGGGAAGAATCGAGAAAACCGAGCTGGCCAGCCGGTTCCTGAAGCGGCTCCGGAGCGACGAGGCCTCAGCCGCCGTGCTACTGCTCCTGGGATGGGTTCTCCCCGAAGACGACGCAAGGGCGCTATCGGTGGGCTTCGCCGCCGTTGTGAAAGCCCGCGAGAAGCGAGGCCAAACCAGGCTTGCAACCAGTCCGCTAACCATCTTGAAGGTCGACCAGTTCTTCAAGGAGATAGCATCCGCGACGGGTCCAGGCTCAAGGCAGAGGAAAGAGAGCCTACTCCAGACCCTTCTGAATCAGGCCAGCGAGCTGGAATCGAAATGGATACTGAAGAACATCTTCGGCGAGATGCAGCACGGCGTGAACGAAGGCCTGATGCTTGAAGCCCTCGGAAAAGCCGCAGGGGTCGATTCCGCGGTTGTGAGAAGAGCCAACATGTTCGCAGGCGACCTAGGCAGGGTCGCGTCCATAGCTCTCACGGAAGGCGGGGAAGGGCTCAGAGCCATCAGCCTCAGCCTCTTCACGCCGGTAAAGCCGATGCTCGCCGAGATATCTTACAGCCTAGAGGAGAGCCTCAAAGAGCACGGGGGAACGACCGCTTTCGAATACAAGCTCGACGGTGCGAGGATCCAAGTCCACCGTCGAGGCGACCAGGTGAGGGTGTTCACGCGTCGACTTACTGAGGTCACCGAGAGCCTTCCTGAGGCTGTAGATTACGCCCAAGAGAAAGTGCAGGCGGACGAGTTCATACTCGACGGTGAAGCCGTAGCGGTCGGCGAGAACGGCAAGCCCCTCCCCTTCCAAGACCTGATGAGACGATTCAAACGCATCCGAGGCGTCGAGGACGCAGTGAAAGCCATACCGTTGAGGCTGTACTTCTTCGACCTCCTCGGCTTGAACGGGCGGGCTCTGATAGACCAACCCTACGAGGAGAGGTATCGACTCCTAGCTGAGCTTTGCGAAGACAGCTCCCTGCCTAGGAGACTTGTCACAAACAGCGTAGAGATGGCGCAGAAGCTGCTTCAAGACGCCCTAGCAGAAGGGCATGAGGGGCTCATGGCGAAGGCGTTGAACAGCCCATACACGCCGGGAAGGAGGGGCAAGAAGTGGTTTAAGATCAAGCCCGCCGACGAGCTGGACCTCGTGTTAGCGGCAGCAGACTGGGGTTATGGACGTAGAACGGGCTGGTTGAGCAACTACCACCTCGCAGCCTTCGATCCAACATCGGCTGAGTTTCTCGTCGTCGGCAAGACCTTCAAAGGGCTGACAGACGAGGAGTTCAAACAGATGACCGAAAGGCTTCAGCAGCTGAAGGTCTCGGAGACAGGCTACACGGTGTACGTGAAGCCCTCCATTGTCGTCCAGATCGCATACAACGAGATTCAGAAGAGCCCTCATTACAAGTCAGGCTTCGCCCTAAGATTTGCCAGGATAACCAGGATTAGGGAGGACAAGACGCCTTCCGAATCTGACACGATCCAGAGGATCAGAGCGCTCTACGAGAAGCAGTTCGAGCACAAAGCAAGGCTGACAGACCTTGACCTCTAGCATAAGAGCTTCGAGGCTAGCGGCCGTTCGCTGAGAACTCTAATTAGCCACCTTCTCCACACCGTATACGCGTACACGCTGCGACTGCGATGCCTAAGTGCGAGACGGATCGGCCACATGCCCCATCTGAACGAAGGAGCAACCCCATGAACCGGGAAGCCTGGCACCTCAGCCTTCTCTTCGCACTAGCTTTCCTCACGATCCAAGCTGGCCTCCTGCCAAGCACCGGAAGCGTTCAAGCAGCTCCTCAAGGAAAGGCCCTGATCTACGGCGTGGTCAAGGATGAAGCGACGGGCTCTCTGCTGCCCGGAGCTTCCGTCGTGGCGCGACGCGGGGAGACAACCCTCACAGCGACCACCACAGATGCGAACGGCCAATATAGCCTACAGGTTCAGGCGTCGGGAAACACCTCCCTGAATCTGCTAGCCTACGTTCGACTCCTCCACGGCTCATCCTTTGTCTACGCGCCCGCTGCTAGAGCCCTTAAAGCAGAGCCGGGCGGGGAATACGAGGTCACGCTCGGGCTGCTCCCGGCGGCATCGATCGTAGTAGACGTTGAAAACGCGCCCTTCGTTGAGGCTGAGGATATCCGGCGGTACTTGACGTCCATAACGGTTCTCGAAGCTGCGAAGCCGACCCCACTGAGGCTTAGCGACTACATCCCGGTGTACGGGGAAGCCCTCGTTGAGAGACTGGGACTCTACAGGGGCGAAGCCATCGTACCTGCAGATAGAGCGGTAAGGGTCGAGGTTACACTAACGGCGTACTCTAGGTCTGCTGATTGGTTCCAGCACAGGTTCATCCTAGACAACAACGGGCAGGGCTTCAACCTCTCCGAAGGCGAGGTTGTCCGTGTCGGGGCCCAACGTGAGATCGTCGGCTCCAACATAGAGGCGGTGCAGAGAGGCATCGTCAACGCAGCGTACCTCATAGGCCAGCTTGACAGAATCGGTGTTCACGTAACCTTAGAGCGCACAGCCTTGGCGAAGGCATGGCAGCTCACAGAGACGGCCCCCGAGAAGGCGGATGGAGGGCTGATAGACGAGGCCTACGCAGACCTGAGAGAGAGCTACCTCACAGTGCTTGAGACCAAGAAATGGGTGAGCCAAACCTATGAGGATGCTGCCAGCTCAGCTCTCAGCCTCCTGCCGTTTCTCGCCTTCACGGCCTTCGCCCTGGCCTCGCTCCTCTTCGAGGAAGACCTGTTGAAGGGCGTCGTCACGCTTGCCGTGTTCCTTGCGCTTCTATGGACCCTCTCACAGTCCTACGCGGGCTACCGCCTCGCAGACCCGACGATGATGCTGACAGAGGCAGTCGCTTCGCTCGCAGCCATCTTCTTCCTCGCCTTCGTCCTTCCCCGGATCGTGAAGGAAAAGCAGCGAGTTAGCGATGTCTCGATCAGAGGTGCGTCGTTCACAACCTTCTCGGTCGCGAAGAGAAACCTGAGGAGGCGCAGGCTGAGAACTATCCTTACGATCTCGTCGATGACCGTCCTCGTCTTGGCTTTCATCGCCTTCACCTCCTTCACGATAGGCCGAGGCCTCACAACGACAGGCGTGATCGGGGAAGGCCCCCGAGACGGGCTTCTCATCCGCAGCATGCCTGCACCTGAGTCAGGTAGCACAGACCCCTTCGCCCCGTTGAACCCGTCCCTTGTAGCTTGGCTTCGATCAAGGGATAGCGTGGTCATCGCGTCCGCGAAGGCTGAGAACTTGCCCACCGTTGGGCCTCTCGGCAACCTGACATCAAAGATAAGGAAAGCGTTTCTCATCTACGGTATCTTGGGCTTCGACCCCGCGCTGGAAGAACAGGTGACATCGCTCAGCCAGATCGTGAAGGAGGGCGAGTACCTAAGTCCTAACCTGAAGAGGCCGGTCCTTATCAGCGTCAACGCCGCCGAGAGGATCAAGGTCCGGGTGGGCGAGACCCTTACCGGCTTCGGCGTAGACTTCACCTTGGTCGCCCTATTCGACGACCAGGCCTTCGGGAGCTTCAAGGACTTGGATGGCGCGTCTATCGGGCCTAAACGGTCTATGATGACCGACGCTGGTCCTGTGCCCGTTGACTGCATGAGCGACCAAGTCTTGATCACTGACCTAGAGACTGCCCTAAGGCTGCCGTCTGTCTTCCTCTCCCGCGTGGACGTGGTCACACGGAGTATCGCCGATCTGAGGAGCCTCCCGAGGACGATTGCGCTCGAGAAGAACGTCTGGGTATGGTCAAGCATCGAACGGAACGTCGAGGTCACACGTGTCGGTTCCTTCTTCGAAGCCGCAGGGACCTCGATCACGGTTCCGTCGGGCATACTCATCGCCGACATAGCCGTTACGATGCTCGACGCGGTCTACGAGAGAAGGAAGGAGATCGTTACGCTTTCCACGATCGGCTTGAACCCTTCGCATATCTCGGCGCTCTTCCTCGCCGAAGCCTGCATCATAGGCGTTATTGGCGGGGGCTTGGGCTACATCCTAGGTCTGAGCAGTTACAGCCTCATGGGGCTCTTCCAGATGCAGGTAGAGGTTAGACAGAAGATCTCGGCCTACTGGGGTGTCGTAGCTCTCGTCGTAGCTGTGGGCACAGCGGTGGCAGCATCAGTGGCGCCGACGTTGAAAGCCGCGGTTCTGGCCACCCCCTCTCTGGCGAGGAGATGGCAGATGGACGAGAGACCTACCTCCGAGGGAGAGCCTTGGGTCATCAGTGTGCCCGTGGTCGTTCGCCGGGAGATGATCGACTCCTTCCTGAACCTCGCACAGAAGCGCTTCCAAGACCTGACTCGGAGCCAGATCGAGGTTGTCCAAGACATCAAGCTGACAGAGTACAAGAGCCTTCAAGGAGAGGAGAAACAGCTGGCCTTCACGTACGTGCAGATGCAAGCCGCGCCTCCGGTCCTGACAAACAATGAACTCGTTGTCAGCAAGTCGAGCCAGAACGACAGCTATGCCGTCAGGCTCTACTACTACGGTTCGGGTCTCCGCGTCCTAGGGGGAGGCCCTGAGCTGAAGAAGTTCGAGAGAGACGCGAGGCTGACAGCGTCCTTTATCCGCCACATCGCATTGGACTGGAGCAGCCTCAACTCAGACGAGAAGATTAGGCTTGGAGCACAGGACGTGCGCGTGAAGCCGGAAGCGACCGCCGAAGCCCGTCCTCTGACGGTCTTCGCGATGCCCACGATCGTCCACGTGAAGGAAGAACCGTTCTTCACCGCCTTCATAATCGACAGACTGAAAGCCCACACAGGTCCTCACTACGAGAGGATCCAGAACCTCACCATGAAGGATGAAGCCGCCTCCGACGGATCGCAGACGAAGAGGTTCGCTTTCGAGCACATATTCGATGCCGACACGGTTACACGGTCGACAAGGAATGAACTTGTTGCCCACAAGAGGCCCGGGTCAGAGTACTACCTGATCTCCCTCTCGACGCAGCCGCAAGCCGCTGGCACAGAAGCGCATACGGCGCGATTCACCGTAGCCTTCGTCAAAGACATCATACTTGACTGGAACAGAGAGAGGAAGAGCTTGATCGGCAAGGCAACCTAGCGGCGATGCCGTCTCTGTCGCAAGGCTACTTACGTGAAAACACCCTGGTTTCCGAGCCCTAATGTACCAGACTTCCATCGTCTCTTCTTGGTTCTCGAGATTGCACCGTTTCATGACTGTCAGCTTCGAGGGGATCGAACAATCGCTAGGTTCAACCCATTTGATACTCGAGTTCTCCCAGGCTACCTAGCTACCTAGATATCTCTTACCCTCCGATATCCTCGTCCTAGCTTCTTCGGGAAGAGGCCATACCTTCCTATATCGCCTTAAGCCCTCAAATGTGGTCCACCTGCACTTGACCCCTGAATCCCGCCACTCAGAACTAGGTCGAGGATCAGATCCCATAGTTGACGCAAGAAAAAGGTAATGTGGAAATCTGCATCTGTTAACCCCATCTCGGTTAAGGACGATTAGGTTGTATGAAGCGACCAACTTCTCAATACTGACCCTCAATCCGGTCTCTTCAAATGATTCTCGGATAGCGGTTTCCTCAGGCGTTTCTCCACGCTCACTCGGCCCCCCCGGCAGAGCGCAAACCCATCATGACCCTCAAAGACGAGTACTGACCCTGCCACATTTCGGATGATAGTCAATGCAACAACGTCCTGTTCTTTCACCATTGAGATTCGCCACACATTCCGACCGAGCATCTCGTCCTTTCTCGAAAATCGTCTCCGAAGGTCTGAGACCCTCCGGGTCATTCGTCTCGTAGGCGCACGCGTGAGCCGTTCTCTTGCATCGATCGGAACCCTGCGAGGACGACTCGAAGGGCCTCCTTTTGGCTTTCTCCGCTCGTCAGAGGTTCGCGGCCTGTCTTTACGCAGTCCACAAAATGCTTGATCTCTTCGAGGAAGGTGTTCTTTGTCTCGACTATCATCCGGGAGGGCTTAGAGCCTCGGCCTTCGTACAACTCGACCACTCCTGAGCGGCTATGCGCCTGGATGGTGCCCCTAGGCCCGTTTACAACCAGCGGCAGGCGATGACTGGGAGCGGTTATCGTGGAAAAGCTCTCAGTCACGACGCCGAGCGCCCCGCTTCTGAACACGAGGATAGCTGCAGCCGTGTCTTCGCTCTCCATCTCTGGAAGAGCCTTCCGCGCCTTAATCGCCACAACAGACTCCACGTCGCCAGCGAGCATCCTCAGCGTCTCAACGTCGTGTATCCCTCCGCTCAACCAGATGCCCCCACCCGACTGCGCAGCCGAGAGGAACCATGGGCGCTCCCTGAGGTAGTCATGCATCTCATGATCCCTGAACAGCCTCAGCAAGAAGGGTTCGCCGATCTTCCCATCGACTACCAGTTCTCGTACTCGCATGTAGGTCGGGTCGAACCGAACGTTCTCCGCGACCATCAAGGTGACGCCTGCATCCCGAGCGGCGCCGATCATCATATCCGCCTCCTCGAGGCTTGTCGCAATAGGCTTCTCGCAGAGCACGTGCTTCCCGGCTCTGGCAGCCGCCACCGTAGCCGGTGCATGAAGATGATGCGGCAGACAGATGCTTACAGCGTCAACCTCGCCCAGCGAGAACACTTCCTCGTACCGGGAACATGCGGTTACGCGGCGCGTTGCGGCCGAAAGGTCTGCGGCGAGAGCCTCAGCCCGTTCACCGACTACGTCGCATACGGATACTAGCTGTGCATCTGGGACCTGTGCCCAAGCCAACGCGTGCTGACGCCCAGCCCACCCGCACCCGACGATCGCGACTCTCAAGGCAGCATACCTTCGCTTCTTTCCGTGCCCTACCTGGCAAAACCGTGATCGTTCTCAACTGCAGAAGCGAGTGTTGAGACGGTTCCCTCAAGCCTGAGGCTTCGCACTCGTTCGGTCGAGCCGCGCGTGCCTAACCAGCCTATCTGGCCTGAACCCTTTGAGCCGCTTTCTTCAAAGCCTCTACTGCTGGCAGCGTTCCCTTGATGAGGAACTCTATGAAGGCGCCGCCGGCTGTTGAGACATAGGATACCTTGTCAGCGAAGCCAAATCTCTCGGCTGCTGCGACGGTGTGTCCTCCGCCTATCAGCACGAAGGCACCGGATTGAACGGAGGCTTCGAAGATCGCTTTGGTGCCTGCCTCGAAGCCCGGGTCCTCGTAGACGCCTGCGGGGCCGTTGATAACGATCGTCCTCGCCCGCCGGAGAACCTTAGAGAAGCTCTCGATGGTTTCGCTGCCGATGTCTTCGATCGGGTGAGGGGACGGTAGTTCTTCCACCAACATCTCTTCCCGGGACCCCTTCGAAGACTTGACGGCAACGTCGAGTGGCACCTGAATCTTCTCACCGAACCGGTCTAGTAGCTTCGAAGCGGCTGCCACGTATCTGTCGTAGCCCTTCTCCTTCAGGAGTGCGTCATTCGGCACGCCTAGGTCTAGGCCTCTGCCCCTGAGGAAAAGCTGGCCTATGACGCCGCAGACCAGGATCGCGTCTGCGATGCCTTTCCCTAACACTGTGCTCGTGACCTCCACGGCATCGTCTGCCTTAGCGCCTCCTAACACGTAGACACAAGGCTTCTCAGCGGACTCATGGACTCTCTTCAAGGCATTAAGCTCCCTCTCCATCACGAGCCCCGCAGCTGACGGAAGCACAGCCGTGAAACCGACCATCGAAGCGTGCGCCCTGTGGGCTGCAGCAAAGGCGTCGTTCACGAAGAGGTCTGCGAGAGGAGCCAGGTTCTTCACGAGAGGCGACTGAGCATGCTCTTCCGGGCTCTTCTCCTTCGTCTCCTCAGGCCAGAACCTGACGTTCTCAAGCAACAGGACCTCGCCCTCCTTGAGGCCCTTGATCGCCCTCCGAGCTTTTCCCCCGAAGATATCGTCCACGTACCTGACCGGACGCCCTAGCAGCCTCGAGAATGTCTCGGCATGCGCCTTGAGCGGAATGAAATCCGGCTCGCCTTTCCTTCCTTGATGGGCGAGAACGGCGACCTTTGCCCCAGCCTTCGAGAGCCTATCCAACGTCACCGCGTGTTCACGCAGCCGAGAGTCATCCGTGATCGTGCGCGTCGCAGCGTCCACAGGTGAGTTCACGTCCACCCGGACGATCACAGTCTTTCCTTTGAGGTCGAAGTCGTCCAGGGCTAGGAAGCTCTTCTCGTCCACCTTGGACATCCCCCGCGCGAAGGAACCTTAGATCCGGTGATAAACCTTTCCCGGCTGAGAAGAAAGCCGTAGGCTCTCTTCCCAGAACGATACATCATTTTCAGCGCATGTTACGCTGGGAATCAGGTCTCAGCTCGTGTCTGCCACTCGTCACTGCCTCGGAGGTGAAACCCCATGACCTATTGGACAAGAGCGGGGTATCTAACCTAGAGCTACCTCTCACCCAGACCAGCCTTACGGGTTCACTGTCTAGAGATGGCTCAGTTGAAGGGGGGGCAAGCTTCGGTTGCGCAGACACTGAAGTTCTCTCGACGAGGGGTCTGTCGTCGGTGTCTTGTCGGGTCACTTACGGGCTTAGCGGTACTTCGACTGGATAAGCTCGATCATCTCGACCATTCTGCAGGAGAAGCCCCATTCGTTATCGTACCACGCGAGCACCTTAACCAGGTTGCCGCCAGACACCATCGTCGAGAGACCATCGACTATCGCTGAGTGAGGGTCGCCGTTGAAGTCTGATGAAACGAGCGGAAGGTCTGTGTAAGCGAGGATTCCTTCAAGCTCGCCTCCAGCCGCCTTCCTGTAGGCTTCGTTCACCTCAGCCACCCTGGTAGGTTTCTTCACGACGGCCACGAGGTCCGTGACAGAGACGTTAGGTACGGGCACCCTCAAGGCAAGCCCATCCATCTTCCCCTTCAGCTCCGGTAGAGCCAAGGTTGCGGCTACAGCCGCACCTGTGGTGGTTGGTATGATCGATAACGCCGCAGCCCTCGCACGGCGCAAGTCTCTGTGTTGAAGGTCGAGTATCCTCTGGTCGTTCGTATACGCGTGGGCCGTCGTCATCAGAGCCTTCTCAACGCCGAAGGAGTCGTTCAGCACCTTGGCGACGGGGGCGACGCAGTTCGTCGTGCAGGAGGCGTTTGATATGAGCACGTGCTTCTCGGGGTCATAGGCCTTGTCGTTCACGCCGCGGACAATGGTCACATCTGCGTCCTCGGCGGGAGCCGAGATCAGAACCTTACTCGCGCCCGCCTGGAGATGCTTCGAGGCCTGGTCTCGCTTCGTGAAGAGACCTGTAGACTCAACGACCAAGTAGACGCCTAGCTGCTTCCAAGGGAGCTGGGCCGGCTCACGCTCCGCAAGAACCATCAGCTCCTTGCCGTTCACGACTATTGAGTTCGCTTCGGCAGATATCTCGGCGTCCATTGTTCGGTGGACGGAATCATACTTGAGCAGGTGCGCCAGCGTCTTAGCGTCGGTAATGTCGTTCACTGCGACAAAGTCGATGTCGGCGCCCGTCTCCACGGCGGCCCTGTACAAGAGCCTACCGATCCTGCCGAAGCCATTGATGCCTACCTTTATCTTAGCCAATCCCGTCTAGCCTCGGGCTAAGAGGGAAACAGAGCGCCTTTTAAACTGTTAGCTAACTTCTTCTGGCTTAGGCATGGAAGCGACGCCACGGAGCACCTTGGACGAACGGATCTTGGCTGACCTGTCCTGTTCGGGTGTCTACATGAGCTCTTTCTCGAGCTTGAGGAACTCCTCGTATCGCTTCTCTATGTGTTCAAACTCGCGCCGAGTCTTCTCGTGTCGTTCCTCCAACTCCTTAGGAACAGACAGGTTTCCCCGCTTGTAGTAGTCGTAGATGGCTTCGCTCAGGCCGTCTACTGCGAGGACGGAGCAGTGGAGTTTTATGGGCGGGAGTCCACCGAGGCCTTGGACGATGTCGGACCTCGTGATCTTTAGGGCTTCGGTGATGGTCTTTCCCTTGGCAAGCTCGGTTATCATGCTGCTCGTCGCGATCGCGGCGCCGCACCCGAACGTTTTGAACTTGACGTCCTCTATAATATCGCCCTTGACCTTGACGTACACGGACATCATGTCGCCGCAGACCGGGTTCCCGACGGTGCCGACGCCGTCGGCGTCCGGTATCTCGCCCATGTTCCGTGGGTTTCTGAAGTGTTCCATTACCTTCTGGGAGTAGAGACTCATGCTAGCATCTCCTTCGGTGTTAGCGGCGATATCATCCTCAGCCTCTTCACGATCCCCGGGAGGACCTCTAAAACGTATCCTACATCGTTCTCCGTGTTGCTCTTGCCCAGGGAGAACAGGAGCGAGCCGTGCGCCTCCTCGTGAGCCAGCCCGATCGCCGTTAGCACGTGAGAGGGCTCCAATGTCTTCGACGTGCACGCGGAGCCCGAGGAGGCTGCGATTCCCTCCATGTCTAGGCTTAGGAGCAGAGACTCCCCTTCCACGTAGCTAAACCTTAGGTTCGCGTTGTTCGGCAATCGGAGCGTCGGGTGTCCGTTCAGGAATGAGCTTGGAACCCTCTCTAAGACGCCTCTGATAAGTCGCTCCCTTAGCCGTGTCAGCCTCTTCGCTTCATCCGCCATCTCAGCCTGAGCCAGCTCCGCTGCCTTACCTATGCCTACGATGCCAGGCACATTCTCTGAGCCCGACCTGAGCCCCCTCTCCTGCCCGCCTCCGTGCAGAAGAGGCATGAGCCTCACCCCTTGGGCGACGTAGAGCGCCCCCACGCCTTTAGGCCCGTACATGTCGTTCGATGACAGCGAGAGAAGGTCTATGTTCTCCTTCCGGACATCGATCGGGACTCTGCCTGCGGCTGCAACGGCATCCACGTGGAGGGGGACCCCTTTCTCCTCGCATATCTCGCCTATCTGCCTGATCGGCTCTATGGTTCCGATCTCGCCGTTCGCATACATCACCGAGACGAGGGTCGTCTTCTCGCGGACCTCAGCCCTAAGCCTGTCTAGGTCGACTGATCCGTAGTGGTCCACAGGGACGCGGCTTACCTGGAAGCCCTGTTTCTCGAGGTACTTGGAGACGTTGACTACCGAGATGTGCTCGATTGTTGTTGTTACGATGTGGTTTCCTCTCTTCATGTTCCTTGCGGCAACACCCTTCAAGGCTAGGTTGTTGCTTTCCGTCCCGCCAGAGGTGAAGATGATCTCTTCCGCCTTCGCTCCGCCTGTCAGCCGAGCGACCTTAAGCCTTGAATCCTCGACGGCCTCCCTCGCTTCCTGTCCTTGCGAATGGAGAGAAGAGGGGTTTCCGAAGGAAGTCAGCATGTACGGTTCCATCGCCCTTATGACTCGCTCGTCAACAGGCATCGCAGCCTGGTAATCCATGTAGACTCTTCTCACGCCCAGCTGTTCCTCCCTCCTTCCTGAATCGCTAAGCTAGAACCACATGGCCCCGTCTGCCTCGAGCACGCGCGCGTTCAGGGTGGCTGCGCCGACTATCTTCGCTTCAGGCACGAAGCTTCCCCGCTCGAGGCCAAGAAGCATACAGCTCTGCTCGCAGACCTCAAGTCTCACGCCTGCCTTCAACGCCTGGTCCATAACCTCTCTTAGGCTAGGGAACGCCCCGAGCTTGATCTTCTCCGCCTCGCCTCGCTTAACCACGGTTATGCCGCTACCTAGGAAGTAGATGATCGCATCAAGCCCCATGGCCCTCGCCGTCGTAGCGAGTATGAAGGGCGAGTAGAGCCGCTCAGGGGTATCAACTCCGCTCGTCTGGACGTAAAGAAGCGTCTTTGCCTTCTCTTCCGCCATTGACAGCCCCTGCATCTAGCCGTTCTAGGCCCCTCTTAAGTATCACGTCGTTATACGTCACTTGCGCTTCCTCATGAGGCAGTGAACCTTACCCGCCTCGTTCACGAGGCTGATGAGCTCTTGGCCCGTGGTCTTCGCCCAGTGCCTTAGGTCTTCCTCCGCAGCAGGGTCGTCGGCGATCACCTCTAGGACCTGGCCCATCTTCAGCTTGTACATCTCCTCACTCGTTTGAAGGATCGGCATCGGACAGTATAGGCCTACGCAGTCCAAGACCTTATCCGGTTTAGCCTCGCCTGTCACGGGCGAAAACACCCAGCCAACAACCACTCTAGCCTCTAATAAAGCAAAGGGCTTCTCTGGGGAGGAGTCGGCGACTGTACCAGAGAACCGTCAGATGGGGCCGTTGATGTTCGGGCACTTGGCTTGCAGGTCCTCTCTGAGCGACGCTCCTAGGCGTGACGGGCGTCAAGGGGTAAGGTTAGAATGAGGAGAGAAAGCCCCTGATCACATCCCTGGCCGATTCGAGGAATGGATGCCTGATCTCTTCAGGAGATGAGAGCTTCTCAAGCCGTTCCACCCTGAAGTATATCGGTGGGTGAAGGTCGAAGCCTGTCCATTCCTGAAGCCTGTAGGAGGGGACCCTTTCCATCTGTAGCCTTCGGAAACCTATCTTCCGCAACGCCTGAGCGAGGACCTGGGGTTGACCGACCACCTTGGCGGAGACCAGGTCCGCGCGCGCTTCGAAGAACTTGCCGACGAAGAAGATGAGGCTCATGATCCCTATGAGGTACGCGTATCCGAGGAACGATATGAAGAGGTATGGCACGAGGGAGAAGAGCACGTAGAACCTGAAGAGGAACTCTGCTGCTGTCAACGCGAAGATGACGAGGGGGTCTCTTCCTTTCAGGTGGCCGAACTCGTGACCTACCACCGATTCGATCTCAGGCTCTTCAAGCTGAACAAGGAGGCCTGTGGTGACTAGGACGACGCCGCGGCTTGGGCTTGGCCCCGAGGCTGCCGCGTTCGGAAGCATCGTGTTCGCTACGAGCACGGTCGGCATCGGCATCTGGAACTTCTCAGCGACTCTCCTGACGATGCCGCGGACGTCTATCGACTTCACGGCGATGTCTTCAGGCCTGCATTCGAGCCCATATCTGCTAAGAACCTGACCTGCGGTGTCGCAGTCGATCGGTTTGCCTGCGGCCAGCGTCTTGGCGTAGATTTCTCTCTTGATCTCAGTGACCGTGCCTTCTTGGAACCTCTGCCTGAACCGCGCCTCCTCTTCGCGCGCTAGTTGGATCTGAAGCAAGTCGATCCTGGGGTTTTCAGGCGTCAGATGCCAGTCAGCGGTCCGTGCGATGATCTTGTTTGAGTAGAGTACCATGATGAACTGGAGCGCGAGGAGTACGATCGGCGTCAACCAGCCTAGCAGCGAGAAGAGCACGAGGCTGCCGATTATGAATAGGAGCGAGAGGAATATCTGTGTCTCAAGGAATATCTTGTTGCTGCTCCTTTCGCGTAGCTTCTCAGGCCTTAGCTCCTTTCCTGAGGCCCACGCGAAGTAGATGCTGGTCTTCCTAAGCTGCTCCTCGAAGACTTGGACGCCGATGATCATGTCCTCCCTAACTCTGTCCAGAAGCGCCTGAGGCGTCCTCTCATCGCAAGGAGCGATAGTCACGCTCAGAGGCTGGCTGCCTCTGATCTCCACCGTCAGGGCAGGGCTACCCGCCTCGCTGAGCAACGTGAAGGAGAGAAACGGTACGCCCCCGATCTTTGTCTTAAGGACGTTGATGAATCGGTCGGGGCGAGACGCCACATACCGGGTGTAGATGAAGTCCAACAGCTCGTCAAGCCGGCCCACGGAAGCCTCAGTCGCTATCTCCAGGTGCGACGCCCTTTCAGTCATGACCCTACTCCTTTCTCACTCATACGGGAAGCACTAAGATGCTTCACATATAGCCTTTCTACGGTCTTTTCCTCAAAGCTGAAGGCAAGATGTTGGAGATTGGTTTCTTCCCCCCTTAAGAAGTCTTCTCCCATCGAGGCATCCGTACGGCCGCACAGTGAGTGGTCTACAAAGCGAAGACCATCCCAAGACTTTGCAGAGGCGCCGTGAGGAGGCAGTGCTTAGGGTTATCAGGCTTGGTGCGGTTCACGCTTAGCGCAAAGCCTTCTTGGTCGCCCTAGAGCGTGACGTCTATCTAGCTTAACCAGCCTCTTCTCCATGCTACAGAGCGGTTTCATGCAATGAACCCGGCCTGAGGCTAGCTCTGGTTCAGGCGGAGAGCTTCACACATTGATCCGATCAAGAGAGCTTTTTCTCGACATTAGAGGGGGTGCGGCGGCTGGGGTCGTGGTCCTCCTCTAGAGCTTCCCGCCTGACACCGGTATTCCTTGCTCGGCTAGGAGTTTCTGCAGCTCCGCTATGCCGAGACTTCTGGGCGGCGTGTTGGTCCTCGCTGCCAGCGCCGCTGCGACACCTGCAGCTTGGCCTGTGGCCATGCAGGGCGGTATGTTCCTTATGGTCCCATGCGCCTCGTGCGTGACCGAGATGCATCTCCCCGACGCCAAGAGCCCGTCGACCTTTTGGGGTACGAGGCATCGCAGGGGGATGTCGAATATGGAGCTTACAACCGCGTCTCTGAACCTCCTCGCTTCGACGACATCGGCCTTCGTCAACGTGTATTCGCCGACGATCCGCCTCGTCTCTCTGACCCCGGGCTGCGTCGCCGTATCCAACAGGAAGGCGGACTCGAAGCCCGGCATGTTCCGTCTGAGAAACTCTAAGCCTTTCAAGACCTGTCTGCGGCCCTCCACCTCGACCCGGGTCAGATCCGCTGGGTTCAACCCGTCCGCGTCGTAGAAGTGCGGGGAGCCTCCCCAGACCACGTCGGGTCTCGTCGTGATGTCCCAGCCTATCTCGCCCACATCCTTCTCCATGGTCCTCATCAGGGCCTCGTACCGGTCTCGATGTTCTCGCCGCCACTGGAGCGTTCTCTGAACGTCGACGCCTCCGAAGCGGAAGTCGAGGTTTATCCCCCAAGGATGCTTGTCCAAGTGGAACGGGGCGCCTGAGAAGGCGGCGATGTCGGCGTCCCCCGTCGCGTCGACGAAGGCCTTGCCTCTGATCGCCTCGCGGCCTGCCTTGCTCTCAACTATAACGGCCTTCACCGCGCCCTTCTCAACAAACGAGCCAACAGTGAAGGTATGTAGGAGCAGCTCTGCTCCCGACTCGTAGACGAGGTCGTTGGCGACGCATTTGTAGAGTTCAGGGTCGAAGTCTGCCACCTCGCAGCCTGAGAAGCTCGCTCCTTCAGTCCACTCCTTCTTCTCGGCGGGAGGCGGAGGCTTCCGAACCGAGCCCTTGAAGGAGGCTAGTCGGTCGGTCAGTTCACGGCAGACGCCGAAGCCGTACCGGTCGGTCTCGACGAGGCAGAGGACGAGGCCGCCTGTTGCCTGGCCCCCGAGGTAGCCGAAACGCTCTATGACGAATGTTCTCGCTCCGGCTCGCGCCGCGCCAACGGCAGCGGCAATACCCGCCGGGCCGCCGCCTGCAACCACCACGTCTGCCTGTGCTCTCACGGGCGTCTGTCGCGCGCCCTCCGTAATGGTGTCCATGTCGAATCCCAGACCCGTAGTTGGTCACCGCAGCCTTAAGCGTTTCCTAACCCAAACTAGCGCTTGTCTAGGACAGAGTTTGGCTGACGGGATTCATGCGCAATAGAGTTCAGAGCTATGCTGACGGGGCTTTTCCGCACTCGTAGAACGCAATCTTTCCTCAGAAGTGTTGCGTTCAGGCAGGTTGAGAAAAGATGACTTGGGTGCCATCACGTAACAGGCAGGCGCCTGTTACTCCCTCAACGAATCTATGCCTGCTACGCCAGCGCTGAACATCCCGACCGCTAGGAGCACGAACGGCGTCTTAAGGTCACCCAGCGCGGATAGCGCTATGCTCGCTCCGCCCATTGCCAAAGTCACGGCGTAGATTGCAATAGTGATTGGTTGCTCCTTAGTTGCTCTACCACTCGGATTCCATCACCTCCCTTCCAGACGCATCTTGTCTTTGGAGAGACTTCCGTTGCTGTTACTTAACGCCGTGGCAACCCGAGGCCAGCCATCCCGTAAGATGTTCCGGTTCCATGGTCTCGGAACGAGAGGCGTGGATTGTCACGGAGCCCAAGATGGATCATCGAACCTAGGTGAGTGATAGGGGAACGCCCCGGGTCTTCACCCGCGAGAAGAAGGGTCGAGAGGCTAGAGGCCCAGCCTTGCCAGCGCACTCTTTACCTGCTATGAGCGATGACTACATCTCTCAAAGCCTGACAGAGCTCAGCGGGTGGCAACCTCTAGTCTGGCCAGATCGTCCGAGTCCAGGCTCCAACCTGCTGCTCCCACGTTCTCCACAACTCTTTGAGGCCTAGAAGCCCGAGGTATCGGGAAGACGACCTTGCTCTTGTTCAGCAACCAGTTCAAGGCTATCTGGGCAGGTGCCTTTCCTCCGTGCCTCCGCGAAACCTCGTCCATGGCTTCCTTCAGCTTGCCCGACGGGTTGGCGAGCGCACCATGAGCGACGGGCCTGTAAGCAAGTATGACAATACCGTTCTTGTCGCAGTAAGGAAGAAGCTCGGCCTCTATCTCCCTGACCTTCAGGTTGTACTCTACTTGGTTTGAGACGAGCTCGTGTCTTAAGAGCGCTTCCTCCGCCTCCCTTGTCTGGGACAGGGAGAAGTTGCTGACGCCGATGTACCTGACCTTCCCGTCGTCAACGAGCTTCTCCATAGCCCTCATCGTCTCTTCGATAGGCGGCCGCCCGAAGAGAGCGGGCCAATGTATCTGGTAGAGGTCTATACAGGAGCACTGGAGCTTCTCAAGGCTCCTCTGGGCGGCCTTCAGCACCTGATCGTACCTGAGATGGGTACGGCTGACCTTCGTCGCGATGAAGAGCTCCTCCCTTTCGTAGCCCCTGATGGCCTCCGCGACCAGAGGCTCCGTCTCGTAGGCCTCAGCGGTGTCAATGAGGTTAATGCCCAGTTCTATGCCCTTCCTCAACGCGGCGATCTTATCCTCCTTGCCTGGCGGGGAACCAGAGATGTGGGCTTCGACTATCGGTAAAACGTCGAAATAGGTGCCCATGCCGATGGCGGAGACCTTCACCTTGGCCCTGCCGAACTCACGATACTCCATACAGCCCCTTGTTCGGCTCGGACTCGTATATATGCTAGCACGGGAGAGACCATGCTGCAGAAGAGCAGGCGGGGCACTGTTTCGTCGAGGATCGCCCACGCTTAGAAAACGTTCATCCTGCCAGGGAGGAACGCATAGTGACCGC
This sequence comes from uncultured Candidatus Bathyarchaeia archaeon, assembly GCA_964427455.1. Taxonomy (GTDB): domain Archaea; phylum Thermoproteota; class CALKCG01; order B24; family JAWCPE01; genus JAWCPE01. The sequence continues at coordinate 60,755 of CAYRUY010000004.1, forward strand.
TTTTCTGAGCATGTATCAGGTCGTTCTGTTTTTCGCTCTAGCGTTGATCATCGGCTGGATTCGCTGGTACACGGGCGAAAGCGGCCTTTGTAGCGCTCGGGACCTCACCGTTACCTCGCAGAGAATTGGGTAGCATTCGCTAGAATCCGCTAGCTGGCAGCCAGCTGGAGCCCGCGGAAGCCCGAAGTCCCTAAGCCATAAGAGAACCTTAGGTCACCGGCCACAAAAGTCAGTTATGTAAACCGTTTTATATGCGATCTTCGATTACGTGAAAAAGAATATACTAGCCGTTGAGGAGGTTGATCTGAAGTGGCGCGGAAGATTCACACGGTGTTGGGTGAGATCGATTCGAAGGACATGGGGTTGACTCTTCCACACGAACATCTCTTCTTCGACTTGAGAGGAGCCGCACGTCCCAGAGACTTTCGTGTTGATCGAGAGGAGGTAGTGAAGACCGTTCTTCCCTCGCTTCTAGCCCTGAGGAAAAGGGGCGTCTCAACGCTCTTTGAGTGCTCAACCGGCGGCATAGGAAGAGATCCTCTTATCCTAGAGGCCTTAGGGCGAGGAAGTGGAGTTAACATAGTGGCTCCGGGAGGCTTATACAAGGAAACCTTCATGCCTAGCTGGGTCCGCAGCAGAACAGCTGATGAGCTTGCGGAATGGATGAGAGAAGAGATTCAGATGGGCATAGAGAACACATCTGTGAAAGCCGGATTCATCAAGCTCGCTGCGACGAACGAGGGCCTCACAGCCTTGGAGGAGAAGGTATTGAGGGCAGCGGCGAGAGCTGCAAAGGACACTGGATCTGCCATAGCTCAGCATACTAGTGGGCCAAGGAGCGGTTCAATCCTGCTTCGAGAGATGGAGGTGCTGAGAGAGGAGCATTTCGATGTGAGCAAGTTCGTTTGGGTGCACGCCCACTCAGAGTCTGACATATCCGTGCATATGAAGGCTGCGGAAGCCGGCGTCAACCTTGAGTACGATGCCATAGGGGGCGACCAACCGGACGAGTTCTTCATTGGCCTCATCAAGCGAATGGTCTTGCAGCGCCACGAGGGGCGCATCCTTCTTTCGCAAGATGCCGGTGGCTACAATGCGGCGGAACCGCGCGGAGGGAAACCTCGAGACCTTTGCTACATCATCGATCAGTTTCTGCCGAGGATGGAGAGGGAAGGAATGAAGGACTTGATCCCTTTGATGATGATCGAGAACCCAAGGAGAACGTTTGAGCTCTACTAGTCAATAGATAGCTATTGGCCCAGAATTCCTTGGTAACCGCGATTCGAAAAACTCGAGGAAACTACTAGCTCGGTAAAGCTTCTTCGCAGAGCTACAGGGAAAGCGGTTTGGCACACCATTATGACAGTCTCTCTCCGTGGCAGTCTTGCGGTCTCCAGAACCTCAATGGTTTCAAGCCGCTGGAGTGGATCTAGGGCAAAGGAATGAAGACCAGGGGAGAAGCGCGCCGGGAGCGAGAAGAGGCAAGGTGTGAGGTCTGCGGCGAGGCATCCGACGACCTTGAGTCCAGCGGCTTGTGCGGTAGAGCCTGCTGCCCGTCGTGCCTCGGGATGAGCGGACTGTGCCCCGAATGCGAAGAGACGATGCAGGACGAGGTAGGCCTCTAGCATTCGTTCCCGAACAGTGCTATTCCTGACTGTTCGCGAAGAATGCGGCTGGCGGGATTCGAACCCGCGATCGGAAGCTTGGAGGGCTTCCATCCTA
>CAYRUY010000005.1:0-56395 GCA_964427455.1 uncultured Candidatus Bathyarchaeia archaeon
TATCGGTTGGGCCGACGGAAGCGCCTGACCTTGCAAGGATGACGATCACTGTCAGGGGCGGTGAGGCGCAGGTTGAGCAGGCGATCAAGCAGTTGCAGAAGCTCATAGATGTGGTCAAGGTTAGCACCTTGCCCCCGAAGGAGACGGTTGCCAGGGAACTTGCGCTAGTGAAGGTTCACACAGCGGATGCAAGAGCGAGGTCGGATATAGTGAATTACGTGGACATCTTCAGAGGGCGCGTCGTCGACGTCGCACCCGACTCAATGACGACCGAGATCACAGGGACCTCGGACAAGATCGAGGCTTTCATCGAGTTGATGAGGGGTTTCGGCGTAAGGGAGGTCGCTCGGACGGGCATGGCTGCCTTGTCCCGAGGCACTAGATCAATGAGAGTTGAGGAGTGACCGAAGCATCAGCGAGGGTTTGGATAACATGTCTTTGCCTAAGACGTGGTATGACCGAGACATAAGCTTGGAGCCGTCAAAAGGTGAGACGATAGCAGTTATCGGCTACGGCATACAGGGCTCAGCGCAAGCCAACAACATGCGGGATTCTGGGCTAGAGGTTCTCCTCGGGCTGAGAAGAGACGGAAAGAGCTGGCAGAGGGCGCTGAGGGAAGGCCACAGGGTCTTCGAGATCCCGGACGCAGTGTCGAAAGCAGACATCGTTCACATCCTGATCCCGGACATGGAACAGCCGACGGTCTACAAGGCAGCTATCGAGGCTTCGCTCAAGAACGGAAAGGCTCTGGGTTTCTCCCATGGGGCAGCGATCCATTGGGGTTGGATCAGGCCCCCCAGCTGGGTCGACATCTTCATGGTCGCCCCAAAAGGCCCCGGTCAAAGGGTTAGAGAGCTATACCGGCAGGGGTTCGGCGTGCCTGCCCTAGTTGCAGTCCACCAGGACTACACGGGCAGAGCCTGGTCTAGGATACTGGGCATGGCCAAGGCGATCGGCGCTGCTAGGGCCATGCTGATTGAGACAAGCTTCAAGGAAGAGGTTGAATCCGACTGGTTCGGCGAACAGGTCGACCTCTGCGGCGGCGTTCAGAGGCTGATCATGAACTCCTTCGAGGTGCTCGTCGAGGCCGGTTACACGCCTGAGGTGGCATACTACGAGACTCTGCACGAGTTGAAGCTCATCACAGACCTCATCCAGAGGTACGGGATCGCCGGCATGTACAGGAGGGTAAGCGAGACTGCGAGGCATGGAGGCCTGACAAGAGGACAGCTGGTCATCGGAGAAGATGTCAAGAGGAGAATGCGAGCCGTTCTCGACGAGGTCCGGAGCGGGAAGTATGCGGAGGAGTGGCGCAAGTCTTGGGAGAACGAAGGCCCCAACGCCTTCGAGAAACACCTTCGAGAACTCGACCAACACCTGATCGAGATAGTTGGCAGGGAACTGAGAAGGGGAATGTGGCCGGGCGAAGACATCGTCTAGCCCTTCGCTTCACTCGGCAGCGACCCGGGGCTGACCGTAGCATCACGGGGGTAAGGCCTGCCTTGCAGCCCGCATCATGACCGCCACAGGGGCCTCCCGTCCAGTCCAGATACGAAAAGACTCAGCTCCTTGATGAACGAGCATCGAGACCCCGTCGATTGTCCTCGCGCCCACTTCCCTAGCCTCAGCTAGGAAGCGCGTGTTCGCAGGGTCATAAACTAGGTCGAATACCGCGAGGTCCCGCCGCAACAGTTCACGTGGCACCGGTGTCTCGGCCTCAAGCGGCCGCATTCCAAGAGAGGTGGCGTTAACCAGGAGAGAGCTGTCCCTTAGCTCTTCCGCTAGCGCGGCCTGCGTGAGGGGCCGCGCTGCCACTCGAGCCTCGCCTCGAGCTCGGACCAGTTCGGCTAGCGCTACGGCTTTCTCCACGGTTCTGTTGAGTATCGCCAGACTGCCACACGCGTGGACAAGGTTGTACGCGATGGCCCTTGCAGCGCCTCCTGCTCCTAGCAGGATGACCTTTTCGCCTTCGAGGTTGATCCTCGCCTCAGTCAGGACGTTCAGAGCCCCAGCTCCGTCCGTGTTGAAGCCCGTCAAGACGCCTTCACGGTTCACCACTGTGTTTACCGCTTCGACGAACCGTGCGGTCGATTCCAGTCGGTCTAGGTGCTCAACGATCGCGGTCTTTAGGGGCATGGTTACGTTGAGGCCTAGGATGCCGAGCGCTCTCACAGCTGCAACGGCTTCCCGGAGTGCTTCACGCGTCACCTGAAAAGCCACGTAGAAGCAGCCCAACCCGAGAGCTTGAAAGGCGGCGTTCTGCAGCGTCGGGCTTAGAGAGTGCTCAACTGGGTCGCCTATGACCGCGTAGACACCAGTCTTCGCAGAGATCTTCAGCCTCTAGCCTCCAAGGAGCCCATGTATCCTTCGCAGCTGTGCAATCGTGACCTGTCCGGGAGCAGTCTCCATGCCTTCCTCGATGCTCGCGTAGGTGCAGAAGGCGCCGAAGAGAGGTGAGAGAGCCCTTGAGACAAGACCTTTATCTCCCATGGCAAAGCAGACGATCGGCGTTCTCTCCGCCACCTCAGAGACAAGGCCTAGACAGGGGAGGTTGTCAGCCACCCTCTCTGCGGTGGTGATGAGTTTGCAGACGGACGCCCCTGCCTCTTCCATCCTCTTCACGAGCTCACGCATCTCGGCCAGAGGAGGCGTCGATACAAGGTCATGGTGGGAGGTCATTACACGCACCCCCAGGGCGGTGAATCTCTCGACGAGCGGGCGAAGATTAGGCGTTGAAAGCTCTAGGTCTACGTACTGAAACCCTGCCTCTGCAGCGTGAAGAAGTGTCTCCAAGCGTTCTTCTTCGTTACCGGCGAAGAGGCCGCCTTCACGCCTCAAGCGATGAGTCGCCACAAGCGGAAGGCCAGTGGCCCTTGTTAGGAGTCTGGGCTGTAGCTCTTCCTGGGCGTAGTCGAACCGCACCTCTGCCAGGTCGGCATCGGAGGCTCCCGCCTTCCTGAGGAGCCCCACTGCTTCGCTTTGAGTCCTAGCCGGGATCGGGATACATATCTTCGCCTTCACCTCTCGATCACTGACTCCTCCTTGACAAGGGTGCCGAAGTGTCTTCCGCCTTCCTCCAACCTTGCTAGGACTCTGTCACCCGGCTTGAGCTCAGAGATGGACTTTGAACCTTCCGAAGTCACAAACCTTATCGTCTCCGCGTTCTGAACGATCGCCCTAACCGGCTTGCCCTGCCATCTTGCCTCGACGAGGATAAGGGGTCTCCACTCGACCTTTGCCCTGCAGATGTTCGTCGGCCTACAGACGCCTTCGCGGTCGACAATGAGAACCTGGTCTCCCGCCTCCATCTCGGACAGATACTTGGTCCTTCCCCCCGGTACGAGCGCGTAGTGGGCGGCGGGGCCAGCGTTAACCCTGAACGGCCTCGGTTCGACGAAAGGATTCTCGGAGACCTCTGCTTCCACGAGGAAGAGACAGGACGATTGGCAGCCTACAAGCATCCCTTCGCCCGGCTTCATCAGGTCGCATGTGTCAATGCAGACCCTAGCCCCAAGGCCAAGAGGCACAAGACTGCTGACCTCCACCTCGGTCAGAGCCAGACGCTCACCTTCCTTCCTCTCCTCAGCCCTCGTCTTGGCACTCCTGATGGCCTCGCGAGCCCGCTCTGCCGCCTCTACCGTGAGCTTATCTAGGAGGAGACCGTCCACCCCGACCTCGAGCGCTGCCAAAGCGAGATCAGCTCGGCTAGCGTCGCTCAGGGAGGCAAGAAGCTTCGTGCGACCGCCGGTACCAGCGATCAGGTTCTCGAGAGGGATGACCTCCCAGTTAGGGCATTGGATGATCACGTAATCTATCGACGCATCTGCGGCGCTGGTAACGGTCGCTATGTCCTCGCTTGACCGCACGCTTGCCATCAGGGCAGCGCATCGGCCTTGGGCCTTGGCCCGGGTCGCTTCGTCTAGGCTCTCGCTGAGGATGATGTCGGCATCAGAACCCTTGGAAACAGCCTTGCTTATGAGAGGCTTTAGTGCTGGCAGGTCTGCCTCATCAACGACGTACGCGTCGCATAGCTGCGAGGTTGCCTCGATGAGCCGTTGTTTCTCGGCTTGATCCATCGTAGGGTCTATCCGGGCCCAAAGCTCTCTCATCGCCCTTTCCGCCTCTCCTAGCCTTCCCCTCGTAGGATTCTGTGAGCTTCCTGAGCCCCCATCCGTTCGTGGACGATCGCAGCTAAGGCCCGGGTCATACGTGTCGGGTCTTCGTGCTGGAAGACGTTTCTCCCTATCGAGACGCCTCTCCCTCCCGCCTCTAGGGAGCCTTGAACCATCTCGAGGACCTCCAGGTCGGTCCCGGCCTTCGGTCCTCCTGCGATAATCACAGGAACCGGGCATGCCCTGACAACCTCTCTGAACGTCTCAGCCGAGCCTGTGTAGTTGGTCTTCACCACATCTGCTCCCAGCTCGGCCCCTAGCCTCGCAACATGCGCGACGAGCCCAGCGTCATGCTCACTCTTGACTCTAGGCCCCCTCGGATACATCATCGCCAGAAGCGGCATCCCCCAGGTCTCGCATTCGCCGGCCACTCTGCCGAGATGCATCAGCATCTCAGGCTCAGCTTCAGCTCCTACGTTAATGTGAACAGAGACAGCGTCAGCTCCGAGAGCGATCGCCTCCTCAACCTGGCACACCTCGACCTTGCGCGTTGGGTCGGGGCCTAGCGCCGTGCTAGCTGAGAGGTGAACGATGAGTCCGAGGCCGTCGGTCCCGACGTGACGCGCGATGCCCTTATGGACAACTATCGTGTCGCAACCCCCTTCACGCAGCTTCCCCACCATGCCCTGCATGTCAGCCAGTCCTTTCACAGGGCCTAAGCTCACGCCATGGTCCATGGGAACGATGACCGTCCTGCCATCGCTCTGGAAGATCCTGTTCAGCCTCCTCTTCTTGCCAGCGTCCATCTTCTCTTCCTCTCGCTAGATGAAGCCCTCCTTGAGAAGGTACTCAGCGACCAACACAGCCCCTTTGGCAGCCCCCATTTTCGTGTTATGCGAGAGCAGCACGTACTTAACACCGTTCTCCAAGGCGGGGTCTTCACGGATCCTACCGACCGTAGTGGCCATGCCGTCGCAGTTGTCCCTGTCCAGTCTCGGCTGCGGCCTGAAGGGGTCGTCGTGGACCACGATCAGCTGACTCGGAGCTGACGGAAGTCCAAACTGGTTCAGGCCGCCCGTGTGGTTCCTCATCGCTGTTGCGACCTCCTGCGGCGTGCATGGACTACTCGTTGAAACAAAGACGGCCTCGGTGTGCCCCTCCAAGACGTTCACCCGCGTACAAGTACAGCTGACCTTGAACCTCCCCGGCTTAATCGCTTCGTCTTCGTAACTTCCTAGGATCTTCAAAGTCTCGGTTTGGACCTTCTCTTCCTCCTTAGGAATATACGGGATCACGTTATCGATGATGTCCAACCCTAGCACCCCGGGGGACCTGCCTGCACCTGAAACCGACTGGAGCGACGTCATTATGACACGTTCAAGCCCGAAGTTATCCAAGATGGGCTTGAGTGACATCACCAGACCTGTAGCGGTGCAGTTAGGCTGAGGAGCGATGAACCCCTTCCATCCTCTCGTTCGCCTCTGGACCTCTAGCAGCCTTGCGTGCTCAAGGTTTGCGCCCGGCACAAGGATTGGGACATCCCTCTCGTACCTGAAAGCCGAAGCCGTGCTCACGACGGGCCGCGACTTGGCGATGGAGGGCTCCAGCTCTAAGGCCTGCTCCGCTTCCACGGCGGTGAAGGCCAGGTCGACCTTCGAGAAATCAGCCTCAGCCGCCTCCTCGACTCTCATGTCGAGAAGAGCCCCGGGAAGAGCCTCGTTGCAGAACCATCGAAGAGCCCCCGTCCTCTCATCCTTAAGGGCTTCGAGGTATGTTCTTCCCGCTGATCTCTTCGAGGCTGATAGGGAGGTCACCTCGAACCACGGATGCTTACCTAGTGCAACGGCGAACTGCTGCCCAACAACACCTGTCGCTCCGACTATTGCTACTTTCAACATGTTCAGATCACCTCAACCCCGGCGCCAAACTCGCCACGCGCGAGCTCAAGCACTCTCTCTCTTTCGTCCCAGTTGACGAAGAGAAGAATGGTTGACGCTATGGTTAGGATTCCGCCGATGTTTATGGAGTTCTCGTACAGAGGCCTTGTTATCCTTCCGATCACCCCGGGCGTGTCCTCCAGCCCGACGCCTGTGAACTTTATCAGAGCTAGGTTCCTCTTCGTAGCAAGTCCGAACGCCTCTGCGGGGTGGTCTAAGATCAGGGAGTGAAGCCGTTCAAGCAGCTCCTGTGACTCCTTCTCCGGCAGGTAAAGGATGAGGCAGTCCGAGTTTGTCGACATGCCGAGGCTTGCGACTCCTGTTCGCCCAACCTCCTCTGCCACCCGTGCGAGGAAGACGGGAGAATCAGCTAGGGCCTTTCCAACCACTGTCGCGGCTAGCACAGGCTCCTCATAGGCCAGGTGGACGACGATCTCCTGCGGTAGCCCTCCCTTGATGATGGTACCGTCAACGTCCAACCTCGCCGCAGAGTAGTCAATGACCTTCGCATCGATGGCTGGGTCCTTGTACCGCAAGGCCTTCTTGTGTATGAACTTCACATCGGTGTCTGCGAGGCCAGCGAGCGCCTCCGCTTCGATCTCCCTGATTACCTTTGGGTTCTTTATGAGCTTCGGGTCTGCGGTCATTATCCCTTCAGCGCTCGTCACCAAGATTACTTGGTCTGCGTGGAGCGCCCTTGCAAGGATGAATGCGGTCGTGTCGCTTCCGCCTCTCCCAAGCGTCGTTATCGCCCCCTTTCGCGTCCTTCCCACGAAGCCGGGGACGACTGGGACGAAGCCTTTTCCAAGTAAGGGCAAGACATGGCGCTCAATGAGCCCTTGAGAGAACGCGAGGTTGGGCCGAGCGTTGGCAAAGGTGTCGTCGGTAACTATAGGCCAGTTGTCTTTGGCGGGGTCGAAGTACTCGGTCTTGACCCCGTCCGACCGCAGCGCTGCAGCGAAGATCCTCGCGCTTGTTCTCTCTCCCATAGAGAGCACATCGTCTGCCTCGCTGGGCGAGAGCCTATCGGCTGCTGCTGTCCGAGCCGTGCCGAGAAGGGTGTCCGTGGTTCTTCCCATGGCTGAGACGACAACAACCACCTTTGTCCCCTTCGCGAGCTCGTTCGCCACAGCCTTCACGGCGCTCTTGATCCTTTCCCCATCAGCTAGGCTAGCCCCACCGAACTTCACAACAACAGTGCGATTCTTTCCCATTCTCTACAACACCACCGAAGAGGACCAGAACAGTTGAGGTTCGACGCGTCTAGGACTGGCTGGTCCCCTTAGGGACCGAAATAGAAGTAGTACGTCTGAAACGCGCCCGTGGCCTTGAAGCCCAGGCAACCGCTGAGCATCAAACAGGTCCTCAGAACCAGCTACACTGCGAGCCGTTTTAATAAGCGTTTCCCATTACTGCTGTTGAAGCTTCGCCAATCCTCGGTCGCAATGTGCGCAAGGGTGAGATCAAGATGGCCGGCGGATACGTCGGAAAACTCCTCAACGTAGACCTAACCCGGCGAAAGGTGTTAGTCGAAGATCTTGACGAGGCAGTTGCTCGGCAGTACATCGGCGGGAGCGGCTTAGCAGCAAGGCTCATCTACGACAGGGTCAACCCAGCCGTAGACCCCTTCGCCCCCGAGAATCTGCTTGTTTTCGTGACGGGCCCCCTCACCGGGACACTATCGCCCTCAAGCGGCAGGTACGCGGCTTGTGCCAAGTCTCCTTTAACCGGCACATGGGGGGAATCCCACTCCGCCGGCTTCTGGGGACCGGAGCTCAAGTTCGCGGGCTTCGACGGCGTCCTCATAACCGGGCGTTCCGCGGACCCAGTATACCTCTGGGTACAGGACGGCATCGCTGAGCTAAGACCGGCTTCGCACCTTTGGGGAAAAGACACCTACGAGACCGAGAAGGCCTTGAAGAAGGAGCTAGACGACGATCGGGTGAAGGTCGCCAGCATCGGCCCCGCCGGCGAGAAGCTCGTACGCTTCGCATGCATAATCAACGACATGGGACGCGCAGCGGGCAGGTGCGGCATAGGAGCTGTAGCGGGCTCGAAGAGGTTGAAAGCCGTCGCGGTCCGGGGAACAGAGATGAACTCCATCGAGGCTGCCGACGAGGCCTTGCTCAAGGGGTTCCTGAAGAAGATCTACGTGACGATCAGGTCGCATCCAACCGTTCAGATCTACGCGTCGTTCGGAACCGACGGGATCATGGAGATGATGCATGAGTACGGGGACGTTCCGATCAGGTATTTCACCGTCGGTGCCTGGCCTGAGGGCATATTGAGGCTCAGCGGCGAGGCCATGTCTAGGACGATCCTGAGACGGACCTACGCGTGCTTCAGATGTCCCATAGCCTGTGGTAGGATAGTGGAAGTCAAGGAGGGCCCCTATGCGACAAGTGAGGGGATGGGACCAGAGTACGAGACCGTGGCCTCACTCGGAGCCCTCTGTCTGAACGATAATCTGGAATCAGTCGCTAAGGCGAACGAACTCTGCAACCGGCTCGGCATTGACACGATATCAACGGGCAACGCGGTCGCGTTCGCCATGGAATGCTCCGAAAGAGGGCTGATCCACGGCGAAGAACTGGAGGGGATGAAGCTGGAATGGGGTAGCCCCGAGGCTATCCTCGAGATGGTTTCCAGGATCGGAGAGAGGAGAGGGCTCGGCCGCCTGCTCGGCGAAGGCGTCAGGAGAGCTTCTGAGAGTATCGGAAGAGGAGCGGAGGCGATAGCCATGGAGGTGAAAGGATTGGAGGCTCCAATGCATGACCCCCGGGCGTTCAAGGGCCTAGGGCTGCAGTATGCGACGTCTCACAGGGGGGCATGCCACCTTAGAGGCGAGGTGTTTCTCATAGAACAGGGCGAGAGGATACCTGACCTGGGCATTCACGAGAGAGTGCACAGATTCCCCACTGAAGGGAAGGCTCCCATCGTTGCGACGATGCAGAACTGGCATGATGTCTTGGACACCTTGATCCTCTGCAAGTTCACCTACCTGCCACCCGCCTCAGTCTCAGCGCTCCTCTCCATAGTGACGGGCTGGAGGATCCACCTGCCCGAGCTTCTAGAGGTTGGTGATAGAACGTACAACCTGAAGCGCGCCTTCAGCTTGAGGTGTGGGCTCGACGGCGGCCAAGACAGGCTTCCGAAGAGGTGGCTGGAACAGCCGCTGAGCGAGGGCGGCTCGAAGGGCGAGGTCGTGAAGCTGGACGAGATGCTGCCAGAGTATTACAGAGTTAGGGGATGGGACGAGAAAGGCATCCCGACCAAGGATAGGCTCGAACGGTTAGGCCTAGGCGGGGAGGCCTCAGACCTAGACAGCGTTCGGGAGACACAGGCCGCGGACGCCTCAGCCGCTCGGACGCATCCACTTCTCAAGGCCGCCTCCTAGCCTTCGCTTGTAGCACCTCGCCACTCGGTCCATCACGGTGCAGATCCTCTCCCTTGAGAAGCCTCTCTCCTCGCAGAGAAACTCGACAAGGGCTTTCTCGTCGGGCTCCTTGAACTCCACAGGATAGTCGTCTGTCACCGAGGGCTGGAGGAACACCGCTCTGACCTCGCGGTAATCGTCAGGTAGCTTCGATCGCACTTCGCCGGGCAGATCCTCCAGGCGCCCGTGGGTGGTAAGGAGCTTCAACGCGCCTTTGGGGCCTATCCCCTTGACCCCCGCGTTGAAATCTGTCCCGATTAGAATCGCTAGATCAACGAGTTGTTCTCGGACTATGCCGTGGTGGCGGAGCAGATCTTCCAGCTCGATGATCTCAGGCTTCAAGGGCCTGGCAACGCCTTTGCTCGGTAGGAACTCTCTGCCGGATATCGTCATGTACCGCACCAGTCGCGGGGCCCCAAAGAGAAGTGAGTCGAAGTCTCGGCTGTCAGCAGCCCAGACATGCCCCCTCGCCGCCATGTGAGCTGCCTGCGCCTCAGCCTCCCCCGGGGCTTCGAAGTGGGGCACCCCCAGCAACCTGAGCAGCCTCTTTGCATCGTCAAGCATCTCCTTGGTCAAGCTGCCGCTTCTCACAGCCTTCGAGAACGCCTTGGCATAGTCACCCCGCTCCTGAGCCTCCTTCATCTCCCGCAGAGACCTCTGCCTTTGAGCTCTCCGCTTCTCAATCTCGCCCTGCTTCAGAGGCGAAGGCCTACCGTCAAAGATGAAGACTTGGCTTATGCCGTACGCTTCCATGAGATGCGTTGTTCGAAACATAAGGCCCACCAGGTGCGAGGTCACGTGTCCTTCTCCATCCATGAGTGGGGTGCCATCTGGCAAACGTATGAGCGAGAGAAACTGATGGAGAGCGTTGTTCGCATCGGTGGCGAACGTCCTGCCCTCCAGATCTCTGAGAGAGACCACAGTCTTCACGATGATAGGAGCTAGACCAACACCCAGAGTCTGCACCTCCTAGCGGGCCTCAGCACAGAGACCGGCTTCCTCGCTGGCCCGTCGCTACCACCGACACTACAGGCTGCATCACATCGCGGAAGACGTGACGACGCTCTCGACCACCTAGGGCCGAACGTCCTCTTCAGGGGCCAGTCCGCGCCGAGGACCCTCGACCGGGATCTGCCTCATATCGATGAGGACTGAATCCTTCCAGTCGAAGCCCAGACGGCCTCTCTTCGCGACTAGACCAGCGCACTTTTCGAAGACCGACGCTGCAAGTATCGGCAACCCAATCGTTGCGTCCACATACGCCACGGCTTGGCTCACCTTCGGCGGATACTTGCCCCATGAGATCGCCTCCTCGATCGTTGCCCCCGAGAGGCCTCCCCACTTCGGGTCGTCCGTCGTGATCTGGATCGCGTAGGCGTGGCCTGCGTCCTGCTTCAGGCCCAGGAACCTGACGTTGACTCCTGTCTGTTGGACGAAATTCTTCGGCACGCCTCCGCCGATGAAGAATGCGCCTGTCCGCGGCGACCGGGCCATGATCTGCGCCATCTCAAGATTGTCTCTGATCGTGTTTATCACCACCCCTCGCTTCGAGCCGCGCTCAAGCTGATGCCTGGAGAGAGCTATACCGATAGAGCTGTCAGCGATGGAGGGACAGTAAACGGGCACGTTCAACCTCGCCGATGTGGCCATAATCGAGTCCTCATCGTCAAAGTTTCTCCCCAGCTCAAAGAGGTAACGCCTCGACGAACATTCAACAGGTTCCATGCGGTTCGTCAACTCCACGATCTTCTCGTCAACTCTCCTGAAACCCTCCTCGTCCGCGAGCGTGTCATATATCCTGTCAATGGAGAGTTCTCGAAGCCGAGAATCGTCGAGATGCGGGCTTCCTATGAAGTGGTGGACACCCGAGGCCTCGGCTAGGTCATGGTAGAGATTAGCTCCTGTTGACACAACCACATCTACCATGCCTCTCTTCAACAGGTCAACGATTATCTTCCTCATGCCAGCAGGAACCATAGCCCCCGCTATGCCGAGGAAGATGGTGACGCGCTGCTCGTCGCCGAGCATGGCTTCGTAGACGCTGAGGCACCTAGCCAGGTTCCTGCTCTGATAGCTTGTCTCTGCCATCGCTTCGACAAGGTCACTTACCTTCTTCACTTCAGACAGGTCGACCTGCCGGATCCTTCGGCTCAGTAGCTGCTTCTTCGTTAACAAGGTGACCACTGCTCCGAGGTGGCTCAGTTAGTCCTGGCTTCGTCACGAGCCTCTAATAAGTCTGATGACGATGGGTGGACGCGTCAAGTGGACGACCCGGAAGGACAGATTCTCCAATCGAGCCAAGGAGGCGGGTTGTGCCTCACCAAGAGGCGGTCGCGTCTGCAAGGAGAAGAGCCTCCCCGGTGATCTTTCTTTGGCCGTGAGTGCTACCTTTTTACCTTGCACACGACGAGATGGAGAAGAGGCTGCTGACTAACAAGGGATGGTCTTGGCGAAAACCGGAGCCCGTGAGCTTGCAGTGGTCCGCATGGCTTTCGCGGAACACTATCGTGAGGCTGCAGGCTCGATTGAGCCCCCGACAGCTGTGGCCCAGAGGGAGTTCGGCTTCCTGATCTTCCCGCAAAGGGTGATGGTCAGGCATAGAGCCTTCAAGGAGGCAGGAGAGGTCAGGGACTTCATCAGAGAGACTGTGCCGAGTGACTGCTACCACTCATCTGCATACTACCTGGAGCCGACTGAGGACATGGATAGGAAGGGTTGGACCGGCGCCGACCTCGTCTTCGACATCGACGCGGATCACCTTGCCACAGACTGCAAGAAGCTCCACGATCGGTGGCTCTGCCAGGACTGTCAGGAAAAGGGGGTCGGCGGCGCACCTGATACCTGTCCCAGATGCGGCTCTCAAAGATTCAGAGAGGAGACCTGGTTTTGCGAGCAATGCCTGAACGCTGCGAAGAGAGAGACGCTCAGGCTCACAGATTTCCTAGAGAGCGATCTAGGCCTGTCCGCGGCAGAGATACAGGTCTGCTTTTCGGGTCATAGGGGCTACCATGTTCACGTCGAGAGCCCGGCTGTTAGAGAGATGGACCAGTTGGCTCGGAAAGAGATAGTTGACTATGTCTCGGGCACAGGCCTGACCCTCCTTCACCATGGACTAGCTCAGCCAAGTCAGAGAAGGATCGCGCCCACGGCCCCGACCCGGGGCGGATGGAACACTCGATTGGTGAGAGCTAGCTGCGATTTCATCAAGGATGCAACGGAGGACTCTCTCAGGACGGCAGGGATCAGAGCTGATACGGCTCGGAGACTGCTCCAGCAGAGGGGGCCGCTTCTCGAGGCACTGCAGCATGGCGCCGGGTGGCAGTCCATCAGGGGACTAGGCGTTGAGACGTGGCTGAGCATCTTGCGGTTAGCCTCAACCGAACAGGCTGCCCACGTAGATTCAGTCGTCACCACCGACGTGCACAGGCTGATAAGAATGGCAGGAACACTGCATGGTAAGACTGGACTGAGAAAAGTCTCTGTCGGCGTCGGAGGGCTTGAAGCCTTTGACCCTTTGAAGAGCTCCGTCGTGTTCAGAGGCGAGCCCGTGAAGGTTCACGTACAGGACGCGTACCAGTTCAGGCTCGGAGACGATAAGTATGGGCCTTTCAGGGACTCAACCGTAGAGCTGCCAAGAGCCGCCGCACTTCTGCTTCTGCTGAAGGGGGCGGCCAGCCTAGCCTAGGGAGCCAGCAACGGGATGTATGACAGGCTGCTTGAGGCGCTGGAGAACGAGGTCGAGAGTGAGGGACTCCAGAGGCTACCGGAGAACTTCTACGCGGATCTGAGGAGTACGCTCAGAGAGTTCCGCCGGAGAATAGCAGATGGGGCAGAAGGGAAGGTTGCTGAGAAGGTTCTCCTCCTGCAGCTGGACCGAACGGCGCAGGCGTTAACCAGGCTGATCGAGACAAGGCTGAGGAAGATGATCATAGCTGGCCTGAGCCGAATGCAGCTCCCAGACGGCCTCGTTGCGGAAGACGAGAAGCGATTGCTCGCCGCCGTCGCGGATCTCGTAAGCGCTCGCGATGAACTTGTCACGAGCCTTGTGGCAGCCCCGCCGCCTCCGAGAGAACTCCCGGGCGCGGCCAGAAGGCCGATGCTCTTGGTTCGTTTTGTAAAGGATGTGCCTTTGATCGTCGGCGCCGACATGAGATACTACGGACCGTTCAAGACCGAAGACGTGGCGCTTCTGCCAGCTCAAAACGCAGAGGCCCTGGTAAGACAGGGCGCAGCACTGCAGATTCAAGTCGAGTGAGAACGACCTGCGAAACCTGCAAGAGAGCGGCAGGCGGCTGCGCATAGTTCGGGGAAACTATGCGGATCTCGGGTTCCCAGGAGTGTCTCACAAGGAGTGACCTGTTGCTAGTACGAAACCTTGTATATGACCACGCCGCCGCCCCAGCCCTCGCTGGGGCCCTTGGCGATGCTGCTTGAGGCGAAGGCCAAGCTGAGGTGCTCAGAGCTGTAGAACTGGGGCCCTTGATAGTACGCGATGCGTTGAGACCCAAAGATCCCGAGGAACTTGTACGGTATCAGCTTTCCGAGCACGGACTCTTGGAACCTCTCGGTCGGTCCCTCGTACTGCCCATCCTCACCGTAACTCAGGTACACGGATTCGTTAAGTCCAAGGTTTGGAAACTCGTTTCCCGCTATTCGCATCATCCATAGGAACTTGTTCTCTTCGCCGTACCCGCCTTGAACGAAGTAGTCGCCTTGGACGTTTCTGAAGTCGACGAAGACGACGACGTAGCGCACGTTGTACTGCTTGAGGATCCTAAGGGCGCCTTCTTCATCTGATAGGAACATCAAGCCGATCGTCGCGATCTGCTTCGTGTCTAGGGTCCCGTTGTCTGCGAGGGTTGTCTTGTTGGCCACTACGGTTATCCAGTAACCGTAGTCCCACCAAGAGGCCACCACCGAGTCAGCCGGCGCGTTGTCGCGCAGCCATGTGAGAGCCTCAAGCCAGTCAGGGTACGTTGTCCTAGCCGGGATCGAGGAGCTCAGGATCGACGCAGGTGTTTGAGCGGCTCTGATGCCATTGAACGTCAGAGGAAGCACGGTAAGGGCGAAGATGATCACTATGAAGGCGACGCCGAATACCGGGTCAATCCTCTGTTCAGGTCTCATCCTGCGCCTCGCGTAGGCAGCCTTCCCCCTGACGATATCGACCAACGGGTTGAGGACCTGCGCCAGAACATAGCTGGCGGCGAGCGAGAAGGACGGGGCGGCGAGCAGCTCCAACCTGACAAAGGAGGCTGCGAAGTAGAGGGACGTAAGGAGAAAAGCTGCCAAGAAAATGTTCCGTTCATTCGGTCGCTGCGCCGCAAAGTAGAGAAACAGGGGAGCCAGGATGACGAGGAGCCCGAGTGAGTCGTAGAAGCTGGCCCAGGTGGCAGGCCTATGTTCGCCAACCGACTCGATTATCGGAAACAGGGTCCTGAAAAGCGGCTGCAAGACAGAGAGGAACTTTGTAGGCAGAGACGAAGCCGCGCCAGTCTGGAATAGAGCGACTCCCGTCAGGGCTACGGAGGCGAAGAGTAGACCAGCCAAGAGTATCCTTGTCCGCCTTGACTCGAAGACGGTGATGAACTCGCGGATAAGAAGGAGCGCGAGGACACCGATCGCTGCCAGGAACGTGATCTCCCTTGCGAAGGCCAGGCCCTCCCTGGGGACGAGAATCGCTATGAAGAGCCCGATCCCTATGGTGACCGCGTAAGAGGTGGTTAGTCTCGTCGAGAACCTCAGGAGGAGCAAAGCAACTGTCAAGAGAGCCAGGAGGCCGATGGCGTATCGATGTGTTCCCCAGGACGCGGCCAGATAACCCAGCGAGAGACCTGCTGCGACAGCGTAGCCGAGAGACCTCCACTGAGGCTTCTCAGCTTCTAAGGATCGGAGGTAGAAGAGAAAGATCAGCAGGAGGGCAGGCACGCCGACCGTTTCGTCGTCAAACCAGCCAAGGAAGGTCCTGCTGATGTACGCTGGCCCCACCGCGAGGAAGAGCGCCGAGAGAAGCCCGACCTGCCTTCCTCCGATATCCTTGCCCAGGAAGTAGATTACGAGGCAGGTTGCTGCCCCGAGGATAGGAGGAAAGAAGCAGGCTAGGTCCCATAGCGTGACCTGTATACCGAAAAGCCTCGCTATCACGTACATTGAAGCAGCGGTCAGAGGAAGCCCGGGGTACGTAGTGGTGGTCATGTCCCGCCCGTTTGGATACCAGACCTGGCTGTCATGCCAAGTGAACCAGGCAGGGAAGCCCTTGTTCAGTATGAATTCCGTGACGCGGTACTGGAGGTAGGGGTCAAACTCGTAGAGGGCGACGCCCCACTTCGCTGGTTGAACCCTGATGGCGAGGGCAATCGCTACTATGGCTACTAGTGTTGTCCAAACGAGGATGTCTTGCCTCGATAGACCCGTCTCCGCGTGGCGAAGTCTACTAAGCGTCTTCGAGAAGGCCTCCCGGTTGACAAGGCTGGAAAGGGTTCTAGGGAGCTTCGTCGGCACACCTGCCCCTCTTGGGCAACGAGGCGGCTAATAAGAATATCCGGGGGAAACCGCCGCGCGCTCGTCGAAGCTTGGCGCCGCATCTGGCAAAGGTTGCTTGCTCGCATCGGTCTGCCGGCCAGCGTCCTAACGCGCCATCTTTGTCCCTATGATTATCTTTGCGGACTCAAGTTCAAGCTTCTTGCCACACTTAGGACATTGGTTATAGTTCTGCCTGATCAGGTCCTCTGGGACGATAAGGTCCTCCCCGTAGTAGAAAACGTGCCCACATACATCACATAGGATCTTCTGGGGCATACATGTCCTCTCGGAGAGTAAGGAGAGTAGGCTCGACGTGGTTGCAGAGGAGAGAGGACGTATTTAAGTTTAAGAGGCTCGGCGCCACTGCAACAACGGTAGTTCAAGGCGGTCGTCTCCCTGGGACAACAGAAGAAGCGGAGAGGCGAGGTCTCGCAGAAAGAGGAATCAGTAAAGGAGTCGAGGCGAGCCCTAGAAGGGCTGAAGCGAACAAGGCTCGGCAGGAGAGTGCGGTTTGCTCGGTTTCCTTCGCTCCCACTAGGGAGACCTTCGCCCCTCGTTCTCAGCGTGGCTTCGATACTGCTCTCCGTGTTCCTGCTCGCTGGGGGCGTGTTCGTGCAGCTTGAGAAGACGATCCTCGCTTGGGCTCCGTCTGCCGGCCAGGTCTCCGTAGCTTACCCCAGCCTGTACAGCCAGACAACTGCAGAGTCGTACCTCGTCGGTTCCCTCTATCTCCTAGGGATCATCGGGCTCTTCCTATGTTTCCTGAGCACCAGGTATGTCTACAAGCCGAGGTATGCGCAGATAGGCCTCTTAGGAGGCCTCGCCTTGGTCTTGATCTCGTTCTACGTCTCTTGGGATATCATGTCTGCCAAGTTGAGCGGCCAGACCTGGCCGAGGGCGTAGCTTCTGAAGCGTCAGACACGCCCCTGGCCGTAACCGCCAAGAGGGATCGAAGCCCCGCCGTCTCGGGTGTGCGCCCTCTCTCTATCGCCCACTCCTTCACGCCCGCTACAGGGGTCGGCGACAGTCTAACCGAGACGCTTGACCAGTGGTCCAGGACATGCCGAGCAACGGGTTCTATCCCCTGAAGACGACCGTTACTGGGACCAGCGAGAGATGCGCGAACCTGGCCGATGGCAAGGACCGCAACCCTGCGAGTTGCAGCCAGCTGCTTCAGGTAGGCCATCATTCGGTTGAGTTGCCTGTTTGATGCGAACGTTTCATGGACGCCTGAGAGCTCGAGCCTGTAGTATCCGGTTACCGTGTCCACGACCAGGACGCCTGTGCTCCTCGTGACGTATCGGTCAATTGCTTCGACAAGGAGGACCTGTTCGTGAAAGCTCTGGGGGGTGAAGACTATGAGATTCTCCGTCACGCTGGGCAAGGCGTCGCCTGCGGTCTGGGCTAGGCGTTCTACGTTGAACCCACCGCCAGAATCCACGTATAGGGCCTTCTCACCGCGTCTAGAGCAGAGAACGGCGCACTGAATCGCCAGGGAAGTCTTGCCTGTACCGGCCCCGCCGTACAAGAGCGAGATCTTGCCGCGAGGGAAGCCACCGCCCAGCGCCCTATCCAGGCCGATGCAGCCTGTTGGGACGTAGTCTTCTGCGAGCTTTGCCATGAACCCAGATCGGGAATGCTAGGGGCTGGATTAAAGGCTAACCGAGCCAGTTCCTCTAGAGCATGATGATGCATCGCTTGGCGCAGACCCTCCCTAGGCCGCAGCGGGAACAGCTCACAAGGTCGCGTTAGGGACGCTACGTGTTGCACGGCTAAGCTTAAACGTGCGCCCTTCGAAGTATGGGTCAGAATTGCCCCCGGTGAACAGGGCTCTCTCAGCCGGTCAGACCCTCCTTGTGACGGGGCCGGCCTCTCTGAAGGTGCTGAATGGAACGATGGAGGCCCTCGGGGTCGAAGTCGGCCCTCGAACCATCACAGTCGTCCGAGCTGGGAAAGCGATCCCTCTGACCGCGCTCGGGCCTTCAAATGTCGAGCTGGCTTTGGGAGAAGACGCGTCCGTTGAGACACTAGAGTACGACCCTTTTCCCGGGCTCTGGAGGTCCACGTTGAGGGGGCTCGTCGTCAAACGCCCGTCCAGCGTCGCCGTGCTCGGAGGCACTGATTCAGGGAAGACAACATTCTGCATCATGCTGGCAAACCACGCGGTGAGGGCACGCCTCAGGGTTGCCCTCATCGACGGCGATATCGGCCAAGCCGAGCTAGGCGCGCCGACAACGGTCAGCATGGCTTTCATAAAGGAACAGACAATCGACTTGTTCCCACTAACCGCGGGCAAGGCGTACTTCGTAGGGACAACGACGCCCTCAGTTCTTCCCGGCCGACTGATCGACGACCTAGAGAAGCTGCAACGTGCTGCCGCAGAGAAGGGAGCTGACCTCGTCGTGCTCAACACAGATGGCTGGGTTGAGGGGCTTGCGGCCATCGAGCACAAAGCGGGGATCATCAACAGGCTTCGCCCCGACGTATGCATCATGCTTCAGTCATCTCAGGAGCTTCAAGGCCTCGCTGAGGCGGTAGGCAGGACAGGATGCCAGACCATTATGCTTCCGGTTCCACCGTCGATTAAGAAGAGATCTAGAGAAGAGAGACGGGAACTGCGCCAGCTCAGATACCGGAAGGCGTTGAAGGGGCTCGCATGCAGGACGATGCGCTTGGGCCAGGTGAGGCTCGAAGCAGCGGCGATCGGCGGGGGGATCCCTCTAGCCCAAGGAAGGATCGACGAGCTTGCAGCACTACTCGGCTCCCCGGTGCTCTACGGCGAGCAAGAAGCCACAGGCCTCACTGTCGTGGTTGATGAACATGGGCTCCATGCTAAGAGGCAGGCGCCGCTTCCTGCTGAGTCAGCTCCAGCCGTGAGGATAGTGCCTGCAGGTGTTGAGCGCGGCCTCATCGCGGGCCTCCTTGGAAAACATGATGAGCTCCTAGCTCTGGGTATCATAGAAGAGATCGACTACGTGAGAGGGGTCGTCAAGGTTCTCACGGGCTATAGGGCACCGGTTGACGCGATACAGGTGGGCCAGGTTAGGCTTGACCGGGACTGCAGGGAACTAGCACAGTACGCCTCGTCTCCCCTCGCGGGCTACACGCCGAGGTAGAGTCTCTCCGCGAGAAAAGGTGGGAGCCCGGCTTCAATGATGCCCTCCGCAACCGGGTCTACGTCGTAGCCGATTCTTGCCTGTCTGACGTTGGAGACCTCCGAATCATTGAGGCTCAGCACCGCGTAGCTAGCTCTGGGATCCCCGTCGCGGGGTTGACCTACGGACCCAGGGTTTACCACATGCCGGTCGTGAGGAAAACTCCTCATGAATGGAACGTGGGTGTGGCCTAGGACGAGGACCTGTGCTCGCGTCGTCGCCAAGAACCCTGCCAGTACGTTCACAGGATAGTCAGGGGTCACATATTCGTCCAGTGGGTCCCTCGGCGACCCATGGCAGAGAAAGATGCTTACACCTTCCAAGACGATCTCATGGCTTCGCGGCAAGCCCAAGAGATATGCTCGCTCTGAGGCGCCAAGCCCGCTGTAGGTCCATTGACAACTTGCCTCCGCGAAGGGGTTGTAGCCCACAGGGCTGCCGATCGCGCAGTCTCGGTCATGGTTGCCCATGACGGTGATGCCGCGGAGCTCCTTCACCATGGCAATGGTCTCCAGAGGCGATGGCCCATAGTCGACGAGATCCCCCGCGTTGAGCACCAGATCGACCGGGCCAGCATCCTCAAGAACAGCGGTCAATGCTGGAACGTTCGCGTGGATATCTGCCAGCAACAGGATCGTTCTCAACAGCTATTCCCTCTAGATCCAGCTCCAGTCGCAGAAATCTCTTTCACCATAGCTGCGCCGACGACCGCTATGGGTCGGTCAACAGGGTGACAGGAGCCTCGATGCCCTCCGTGAGCGCTGATCCCGCGTGGCTGTGCCGGTGGGTTTGGTCCCAACCGGAGCAGGGGTGTGGACTGAATGGTGGTTCCTGAAAAGAAGCCCCATGGGCTTGAGTTCGCGGAACACGCGGCTGTCACCGTGTGTTCCTCCGCGCCTCGACCGACTCTCTAGTAGGAGACCGTCTCCGCGATGGATGGCCTTCCCAAGATGCTCTCTGCCGCTTTCCTCACCCTCTCTCTATGCGGCT
This sequence comes from uncultured Candidatus Bathyarchaeia archaeon, assembly GCA_964427455.1. Taxonomy (GTDB): domain Archaea; phylum Thermoproteota; class CALKCG01; order B24; family JAWCPE01; genus JAWCPE01. Next base: position 20,153 of record CAYRUY010000005.1, read on the forward strand.
CCCTCGTGTACACTCTGACGTGGTTCATGAAGGATCTCAACACATCGACGATCCTTGAGAGTTCTGTGAGGCGGCGGGGGATCTTCTCACCGCTTGCCATCCTTAGGAAGACGGGGATGTCCATGGGCTGAATCTCCATCGCGTGGCGGTACGGGACCGAAGGGAGCGAAGGCGTATCTATGATCACGTCTGCGCTTTCGACCTTGGCATCGGCGGCGATCTCCTCTTCGATGCGCTTCCTAACAGACTCGTTTGTGAGGATGCTCGCGACGAGTCTATCCTCGACGAAGAAGGTTCGGTCATAGGCCCATTTCAGGAGCCTGCGGCGTTCTATGTCGTCCATAAGCTCCTTTAGCTTTTCGCTTCTCCTAAGCATAGCCCAGACCACGTAATCGTCGAGAGCCATGTATTCGTCTGGCGATTTGACATCAAGGAACGCGAACTCGTCTTGAGCAGCATCCAAGGCCTTCATTATCATGATCTCAACGGCTCTGCAGGTTCTGTGGAAGTATATGGCTCGGAACGATTCAAGCCGGGCTAGCAGGAACGTCTCGAGGGTCGGTAGCGCCGTCAAGTCAACGGCGAGGTTGCCTTCCAGCACGTCCATCGTGTAGATCAAACGGAAGATGTCGACTGAGCCGTAGCCTGCTCCCGTGTGGTAAGAGTCCCTTACAACGAAATCCATCTTGTCTACATCTATCGCGCTACGGACTACCTGGCTCAGGAACCTTTTATCTCCGCGCTCCAACCTTCCTACAGCCAAGCTGGCAACTCTTTCGGGACTCAGTCCCTCACGGTTCAGTGTCTCCGCCAGCTCGGATCCAGCGATTATCCATAGGGCGATGTCTTCGTGCGTCTTTCCCAGGCACTTGGTGAGGAGCGGCTCCGAGAGATGCGAGAAGGGTCCGTGACCTATGTCGTGAAGTAGCGCGGCCAGGCGAAGCTCTTGGGCCTCTTCCTTCGTCACATGGAGTGGCGCTGCTCCGAGAAGCGCCGCGACCAAGTGCATAGCGCCGAGCGAGTGCTCAAGCCGTGTGTGGTTGGCGGCAGGGTAGACGTAGTCCACGCCAGCGAGTTGCTTTATTCTCCTAAGCCTCTGGACAGGTCGAGTGTCGAGGATCCGCTTCTCAGCCTCGGTAAGTCGTATGTAGCCGTAGATGGGGTCCTTTATGAAGCCCCACTGAACTCCCCATGAAGGCGCCTCGAAGGACATACGACCTATGGGGTATGCCCTGACACCTTAAATAGCTTGGTCAGTGAACTCTCGCCCCAACTGCTCCTCTCGGCAGCTGGCTGTGTGCGTTGATCTTCCTCACCTTACGCCTGCGGAAGAGGGTGACGCAGGGCAAACTGGCGGGAGACCTAGGGGCTGGGGCAGAGGAACAGGGCATTGACATGGTAGTGTCTGCTGACTCCTTGGGCGTGGCGCTCAAGACGGTGGAGCAGGCCGTATGCGTGAACTCGGTGAGTGGCGAGCTGGCCGAGAGTAGACTAAGGCAGGCACGAAGCGACCTGCCACCACCGGTCCTTGAAGCGATCATCAGCGCCACCAGAGAGGCGCTGAAACCCCTAGAAGAAACGCGGCTTGGACGTTTCATCGTCTTAACCGGCCTTGACAAGGCCGGGAAGGAGACGCAGTGCTTCAACCCGTCTAGGTTGGCTGGGGTGAAGTCTGTGCGCGATTTCCTCGAAGAGAGAGGCTTCAAGGTTTTGGCGGTGAACCTTCCCTCGTATGACACGCTCTTGGGCTCATTCGTCGGGGCCTATCTCGGAACGGCCCACATAGCCTGGCCTGTTGGGATTGAAGGCGATCTACCGACGGACTTGGCTTGGATTCTCTGGTCCCTAGACAGGGCGCAGCACAACGGCCGCGTCGGAAGATGGCTAGCGCAAAGCAGGTGGAACGTGGTGTTGGCCAAGAGGTGGACGGAGAGTCACATAGCCTACCAAGCGGCCTTAGGCGTAGAAGAGCGAAGGATCCTGAGGTTCGAACGTAACATCGCTCAGCCCGACTACACCTTGGTCTTGGATATCTCAGCAAGGGAAACCATTGAGAGGTCAGCGCGTCTCGGCCGCGACGTAGACCGGTACGAGCAAGCCTCATTCCTTGCCAAGGTCCGGGAGAACTACCTCCAGCTAGCTGCAAAACGCGTTGGTGGTATGCTCCGCATCATAGACGGGCATGGGTCCCCTCAGGAGGTCAATGCGAACGTGCTTTCCACGCTCGTAGAGCTGGGGTTCTAGCCCACAGCCGCTGAGGTCGGCGCCGGCTATTCACACGCGATGCTAGAGCAGGCCGATGATCAGGCCAAGCCTCCCGGCGGCTGCGACTGAAGGAGAATCCGATGGTAGCTTGAGCAACGGTATGCCTCTCATATTGTACTCTTTCACCGCTGGGTCTGTGGGTATAAGCCCGCCGAACTCCAGGCCCGCCCCAGCCGCGTATTCCTGCAGCTCACGCTCCATCGATGAAGGGAACTGGTTGCCCACGATGACCATTCTCCTGAAACTGATGTGAACCTCCTTGGCCAGCTCGGCTATCCTCGTCGCAGTCTGTAGCCCCATCTTGGACGCGTCTGTCACGATGAGCATCACATCCACGTCTCGGTCAGTTCTACGACTCAGGTGTTCCAGCCCTGCCTCCATATCCATGAGCACGACATCATAGTTCATCGAGAGCGCATCAATGACCCTTGAGAGAATATAGTTCACCGGGCAGTAGCAGCCCTCGCCCTCTGAACGGCCCATCGCCAGGAGGTCGAAGCGAGATCCTTCTGCTAGGACGCTGTGAACCCAGGCCTCCAATAGAGTATCTTTCGTCACGTTCGGGGGAATCACGCCGTCATCAATCTTCCTTCGGAACTCGGCCTCAACCATCCCAACAGTTCTCGGGACCCCGACTCCAAGCACGTCGGGCAGGTTTGTCGCCGGGTCAGCGTCCACGACGAGAATGCTCCTCTCAGTCTTCTCCAGAAGCAGCTTCAGCAGCAATGCTGCGATCGTGGTCTTTCCCGTCCCTCCCTTCCCTGATACCGAGACGACGATCCTCTCCGTGAGTCCACCGCCTGCTACGACAACGTTCTCACAACGGCGTTGGATAAGCTTTCTGGGTCTACGCGTCGACCGTGATAGGAAGAACAGGGAATCGGCCCCTGCCTCCTGATGATGAAGGAGGGTTTCTGTAGGCGGGGCAGTCAGGAAACCCTTTATAGCTTTCAATCGTGTAATTACAATCAAGCGGCTAGCTATGGCAGTGGAGATCTCGGAGACCGAGGTTCGAGGCACCTTAGCCTCACTCTACCGCATTCTCGGCAACGTGGAGAGGCTTCGTATCCTCACGCTGCTAGAGGCGAAGCCTATGACCTTCGGCGTCCTGATGAGGGAGCTGCAGGTCAATCCTCAAGTGCTGAATCGAAGCTTGAACCTGCTAAGGGCCAGCGGGCTGGTCGCAAAGTCCTATCCGTACAGGACTTACGTTCTAACCCCGCTGGGGCATAGCGTTCTTAGGAAGCTTGTAAAGGACGCGATGCCGCTGGCGGGAAGCCTGAGGAAAGGAGAGGCACAATGGCGGGGTCTTCTGTAAGGTTAAGCGTCAAGGAGCTTGAAACCGGAACCATCTCGGTAAAGGGCCTAGAGCTTCACCTAGGCCGGATTCTAGAGGAAGACTGGGATGAGCCGATGGGGCCGAGCCCTAGGCCGGGCGTGGCAACCCTGAGGCCTTGGGACCTGAGGTTAATGGAGAGGTACCGCCCCTTCTATTCGCCCACGTGCGACATGTGCTGCCAGTGCGCCTACGGCAAATGCGACCTCTCCGACGGGAAGAAAGGAGCCTGCGGGATGGACCTTAGGACGCAGCAGAGCAGACGCATGCTTCTCGACTCCGCGATCGGGGCTGCAACCCACACGACTCACGCTTTGCACCTGCTCGAATACTTGATCGCGAAGAGAGGGAGGGATTACCCCATCGACCTAGGCGAGGACGTTGTCATTGAAGCGCCCATCACCAGGGTCGTTGTGGGACTGCGTCCTAAGACCCTTGGAGACCTGCAGTCTGCGCTCGAGTATGTGACTGAGGGCGTCACTGAGCTCCTCTCATCTGTTCATCCAGGTCAGGAATCGAACCACCTGGACTTCGAATCGAAGGCCTTGCATGCAGGCACCTTGGACGGTGTCGCAATGGAAGTCGCGGACCTTGCGCAGATATCGGCCCTGCAGTATCCTAAGGGAGACCCCGGGGCGCCGCTCGTCGAGCTCGGAATGGGCGTGGTTGATAGCTCGAGGCCCGTCGTGCTTTTCATAGGGCACAACGCGGCTTCAGGAGTTGAAGCCGTTGACTACCTAGAGAGGTCAGGCCTCTACGGCAAAGTCGAGCTGGCAGGGATCTGCTGTACATCGCACGACTTAGCGCGGTATCGACAGGGAGCGAAGATCATCGGTCCGATGTCTCGCCAGCTGACCTTCGTCAGATCTGGCATCGCGGACGTAGTGGTAGTCGACGAGGAATGCGTCCGCCTAGACGTCGTCAGCGAGGCGTTGAAGAAAGACTCCAGGGTGGTCGCCACCACCTCGCAGATCTGCGGCGGCCTTCCGGATCTGACCACCGCGCCCAGCGAAGAGATCGTCGACCGCCTAATCGTTGGAAAGGACCCCGCGGTGCTGGTTCTTGACCCCGTCAAAGCGGGAGAGGTTGCGGTCAAGACCGCCCTGGCGCTGGCGCCTGGCAGACGCGAGAAACGGTACTTGGCGAATGTCCTCGCGGAGGCCTCTAAGTGCACGAAGTGCGGAAACTGCAGACGCGCCTGTCCACACGACCTCAGAGTGGACGAAGCTGTCTACGCCGCTGGGAGGAACGACCCGAGCAAGCTCGCTGAGTTGTACGGTCTCTGCATGGCCTGCGGGAGATGTGAGAGCGCTTGTCCTCGGAAGCTCCCGATCGTGAGCATGACCCAAGAGGCGGCGCTAGAGGCTGTCAGAACATCGAGGTTCAAGATTAGGGCGGGAAGAGGCCCGGTCCTTGACACCGAGATAAGAAACGTTGGGAGGCCCATAGTGATGGGTGAGATCCCTGGCGTTGTCGCGTTCGCCGGCTGCGCGAATTACCCTCGAGGCGGGCATGAGGTTGTGGAGATGGCTGATGAATTGGCGCGGAGGCGTTTCATCGTTGTCGCTTCGGGTTGCTCCGCGATGGAGATCGGCTCCTACCGAGACGCTGAGGGGCTGACGCTCTACGAGAAGTACCCAGGCTCCTTCGACGCCGGCGGCCTGGTCAACGTCGGCTCATGCGTTTCCAACGCTCACATAATCGGGGCTGCGGTGAAGATCGCGAACATATTCGCGAAGAGAAACCTCAGAGGAAACTACGAGGAGATAGCAGATTACATCTTGAACAGAGTAGGCGCAGTCGCGATCGTCTGGGGAACCTTCTCGAACAAAGCTGAGTCGATCGCGAACTCAGCCGTTCGGTTCGGTATACCGGTCATCCTAGGCCCGCACGGCGCGAAGTATAGGAGAGCGCTGTTGGGAAGAAGCGATAACAGGGAACTCTGGCAGCCCTACGATGTAAGAACCGGCAAGCCTGTCTTCGTGGGCCCAGCTCCTGAGCATCTTTGGTACGTTGCAGAGACCAAGGAGGAAGCGATGGTGATGGCCGCAAAGCTTGTGATGAGACCGAGTGACACAAGTATGGGCAGGCAGATCAAGCTTACGCATTACTTGGACTTATCGAAGAGGCTCTACGGCGTACTGCCTGACGACTTCCACCTGCTCGTAAGGACCGAGACAGACCTTCCGATACTCATGAAGGACGAGTTAATACCCATCCTGAAGGAGAGACGATGGGAACCCACCGAGATCCCCCAGCTTGGATCGACGCTCCTAGAGAGGCTGGCCACCGGTAGGAGTTGATCGGTATGACTGCTGAGATCCCGTGGCAACCAGCGATGGTTCCTGGACCTAGACAGGCTCATGTCCTAGCCCCAGAGATGTGTGGGAAACTGGTGAAAACAGCTAAGAGACCTATCATGATAGTCGGCGGCGACATCGACAGAACAGCGCCAGCTGGTCTCGACATGGTCAAGTACGTAGTAGAGTTGGCGGATGCCTTGAAGGCTCCGATCGTCGTCTCCCCGGGCCGGTTCAGAGCCTTCAACGCGGCGGCTCCCGGACGCGCCGTTTGCATGGGACTGGAGGCGATTACCCAGAGACTGTCCGACCCCGAATGGCGCGGAGTCGACGGCGCAGGCAGTTATGACATTGCGGCCTTCGTAGGCGGCGTCTATTACTTCCAACACTTAATGCTCTCAGCCCTGAAGAGCTTCGCGCCTAAGCTGAAAACAGTCTCGCTGGATAGGTTTTATCATCCCAACGCGGGTTTCTCGTTCCCGAACCTTACGGAGGAAAGATGGGTGGAATCGCTTCAAGCGGTCGCCAAGACCGTAGGAGGTGGCTGATATGGCGGAGAAGTGCTTCGATGAACAGACGAAGGATGAGTTCAAGCAAGCGGAGGGGCTCAGACAGTTCCCGATGGAGATAGGGCCGCAGTTTGAAGGCCAACGGATTCGGAGGCCTGAGATGTACGTCGAGTTCGGTGGCCCCCAGGCTGAGCGCAAGTTTGAACTGTTCCTCGCTGCCGCGATAGACGAGGTTGAGGACAGCAAGGTTGACGTCGTCGGCCCCGACATCTCTGAGATGGAGCCTGAGGGGACCTACTCGATCGGGATCATCGCGAAGGTAGCTGGGGCGAAGGTTGAGAAGGACCTAGAGGGCGTCCTAGAGCGACGACACCACTACTACATGAACTACATCGAAGGCGTGATGCACCTAAACCAGAGGAGCGACATATGGATACGAGTAAGCAAGGCGGTCCACAAGAAGGGCCTCACGTCCCTCAGATGGGTGGGCTTAGCCCTACTGAAGCTGTTCAAGTCAAGCCTCCCGATCATCGAGAAGATGCAGATCACGTACTACACGGACCCCGCCAAGGTCGCTCAGCTTGAAGAGATGGCTTTGAAGGTCTACGATGCAAGGGACGCGCGAGCTAGAGGGCTGATGGATGAGGGTGTGGACCTCTTCTACGCTTGCGTCTTATGCCAATCGTTCGCGCCAGCCCACGTCTGCATCATCACCCCGAACAGGTTAGGTGGATGCGGCTCCATCAGTTGGTTTGACGCGAGGGCCTCCTACAACGTGGACCCGAGGGGCCCCAACTTCCCAGTAGAGAAGGGTAAGCTTCTCGACCCTGTTCTGGGCATTTACGAGGGTGTCAACAAGGTCGTGAAGGAGCGCTCTTTAGGCGTCGTCAACGAGGTGGCGTTGTACACTCTCTTCAAGACACCTCACACGTCCTGCGGATGCTTCGAGGCCATCGCGTGGTACATCCCAGAGGTAGACGGGATAGGGGTCGTTCATAGAGACTTCAAAGGACCAGCAGTCATGGGGCTCCCGTTCTCGACGCTCGCGGGGCACGTCAGCGGCGGCACACAGAACGAGGGATTCCTCGGGATAGCGGTCGAGTTCCTGAGGTCAGCTAAGTTCCTCCAAGCAGACGGTGGATGGGAGAGAGTCGTCTGGCTCCCTTCAGCGTTGAAGGAACGTGTTAAGGCGGTTGTCCCCGAGAAGATGGCAGATGCGATAGCAACGGAGAAAGACGTCAAGAACGTGGCTGAGCTCAAACAGTTCCTTGAGAAAGCAGGACATCCGGTTGTGCAGAGATGGAAGAGTATGGAGACGGCGGCAGAAGAAGCTGAAGCCAAGGCTGAACCTGAGGCTGGGCAGGTCCCTGTGATGGCAGGTGAGCTGCAGGTCCCAGTCACCGCTGGAGGCGTAGGGTTCAAGATCACCCTACGGAATGTCCGGATCACCGCGGAGAAGGCTATCATCAAACGTTTGGAGCGAGAGTGACGGCTATGGAAGAAGAGGCTGCGAACCTCGGCCGGAGGCTGCTAAGCCTAGTTGAGAAAGCTGGAGTTCTTGAGCTTGAGAACGTAACTCTCACAGCCGACGAGCTCAGCCTGGTGCTTCAACCCCTCGTCCAGGCGGTTGTGCCTGCGCTTAGACCGCCTGAGATCACCGAGCTTGCCGAAGCCAGGTTTGAGCCTCCTGTGCAGACCTACCCGGGCGAAGTGGCAGAGGTCCTTGTCGGGGCGACAAGGGCGGAGGGAGGCAGCAGAGCGTATGTGCTGAAGGTAGGAGGCGAGAAGTACCCGCCCTTCTATACGTTTGAGGGGTTCAACCCTAACAGGCCCGTCCTCGCGTTCGACATCTTCGACATGAAGATACCTATGGCTAAAGCGATTAGGCAACACTTCGAGGAGGTCATGGAAGACCCCGGTGAGTGGGCGAAGAAATGTGTCCAAGAGTTCAAGGCTGACATGGTGAACCTGAACCTTGTGAGCACCGACCCTGAGCTGAAGGACTCGTCGCCACGCGAGGCGGCGAAGACGTTGGAACATGTGCTTCAAGCCGTAGATGTGCCTATCATGGTGGGCGGCTCAGGCAACAAGGAGAAGGACCCGGATGTCCTCGAGGCCTGTGCTGAGATAGGCCGAGGCGAAAGGCTGATCCTGAACAACGCGATGCTCGACATAGACTACAAGAGGGTCGCTAAAGCAGCGCGAGAGAACGGCCACGTCTTAGTCGCGTTCACGTCGATGAACATCAACGACCAGAAGAAGCTCAACAGCCTTCTTCTGGACGACGAGAAGCTGCCGAAGACTCAACTAGTGATGGACCCGACGACCGGGGCTCTCGGATACGGCCTCGACTATACGCTTAGTAACATGGAGCGTATGCGGCTCGCAGCGCTTGAAGGCGATAGGGTGCTCCAGGCGCCCTTCATAGGCCCGGTCTCCAACGCGTGGGGCGCGAGGGAAGCCTGGCTTAAGGCGGAGGAATGGGGGCCGAGAGAGTACAGGGGTCCGCTTTGGGAGACCGTCACGGGGATCACGCTCCTCCTGTCAGGCTGCGATGTGTTCTTCATGTCTCATCCAGCCGCGCACGCTATCATGAGAGGCATGGTTGCAGGCCTCTTCGGGGAAGGCCCATCTCAGCCCCTAGGAGTGGACTGGATAACCGCGTTGGAGTGAGGTGACTCTTACGGCGGAGAAGCCAACACTGCTCACCGTCTACAGGTATCTTCCACAGACGAACTGTGGCGAGTGCGGAGAAGCCACCTGCATGGCCTTCGCTTCAAACCTGTTAGACCGCAAGGCGAACGTGGAGGACTGCCCGCCGATCGTCAGAGAGCCGAGATACAAGGCCCGGAGAGGGAAGCTGGCGGACCTGGTTGCGCCCCCCGTCAAAGAGGTCTTGGTAGGCTCGAAAGAGAATGGTGTGAGGATTGGGGGGAAAGAGGTCCTCTATAGGCATGAGCTGACGTTTCACAACCCAACGGCGTTGGCGATCGACGTAAGCGACAAGATGGAGGACCAACCCTTACTTGAGAGGTGCAAAGCAGCAGAGGCGTTCCAGATCGAGAAGATGGGGCAGAAGCTGAGGCTTGACCTGATAGCCCTGAGATGTGGCTCAGGGGACCCCGGGAGGTTTGCTAAGGCTGCCTCTCTCGTGACGGCCAACGCGCATCTTCCGCTCATCCTGTGCAGCCTCGACCCTGAAGCCGTACGGTCAGCCTTGGAGGCTTCGAAGGACAGGAAACCGCTGATCTACGCGGCAACAGAGGAGAATTGGAGAGATATGGGCGCCTTGGCTAAACGCTTCGGTTGTCCCCTCGCAGTGTCAGCTCCCGGGGACCTTTCCTTGCTGAAGTCCCTTGCCGTGACGCTTCGACAGATGGGGGTTGAGGACCTGATACTTGACCCTGGCACTGGGGCTGAAGGGAAGGCGCTTATGGAGACCGTGAGCAACCTCACGATGATCCGCAGGGCAGGCATAAAGGTAAGGGACAAGGCGGTCGGCTTCCCGGTCATGGCCGTCCCGGCGGTGGCTTATCTGAGCGGACAGAACGCGGTCACCACGGCGTTCAGAGAGGCCTATCTGGCGTCAGTGTTCATAAACAGGTATGCTGACCTCTTGATTCTCCACGGCCTAGAGATCTGGAGCCTCATGCCCATCCTAACCTTGAGGCTTAACGTCTACACAGACCCGAGGAAACCTGTAGCCGTCGCCTCCGAGCTGAAAACGATAGGAGCGCCAGACGGGAACTCGCCGGTTCTGGTGACGACGAACTTTGCTCTAACCGCGTACACGGTCATGGGCGACCTCGAGGCGAGCAAGGTCTCATGCTACTTGCTGATCGCAGACAGCGAAGGCTTGGCTGTGGATACAGCCGTCGCCGGGGGACAGTTGACAGCCGCGAAGATCAAGGATGTTATGTCAGCCTCAGGTGTCGAAGGAAAGGTGAAGCACCGGAGGCTGATCATCCCCGGGAGAGCAGCGAGGCTCAGAGGCGATATTGAGGACGCAACAGGCTGGGAAATCCTCGTCGGTCCGAAGGACTCATCGCAGATACCTGACTTCCTAAGGAAGAACTGGGGTACGCCTGACACGTCAAGGGTGCCAGCCTAGCGTGGAGAGAAGACCTTGACCGGGGCTGAGAGATGACCGGCGAGAGAACGGTCACCGTGACCTTTCAGCCCGCGGGCGTACGCGTCGCTACTCCACTGGGGTCAACGATCTTCGAGGCATCCCAGATAGGCAACGTGCGAATGAGGAGCGTCTGCGGAGGAAAAGGCACCTGCGGCAAGTGTAAGGTGGTCGTTGAGGCAGGGCGTGGCCACGCGAACAAAGACGTGAATGCCAAGCATCTCTCCGCGACAGAGCTCTCTCACGGGTACACTCTGTCGTGTCAGACTCAGGTCGAGTCAGACCTCGAAGTGTTTGTTCCCTTAGAGTCAAGGGTTGAAGGACAGAAGATCCTGACCTGGGCTTCCTACAGCGAGACCAGCCTTGACCCGCCGGGTAGAGCGCTATACCTGCCGGTGGGGATGGCACGGGAAGGTCGACCCATCGGCGTCGACGAGCTCCTAGGGAAGCTCAGAGTAGTTTCGGACGGACCATTGACTGTAAGCGAAGTGATCAGGCCGAGGGTCGAACGCCTCCTCGAGCAGAAGGTTGAGGGTGTCACGTTCGCGATGACTACTTCAGGAGACGGCTTGGAGGTCATAGGTGCCACCGAAGGTGACACATCAGCCAGCCCGTTAGGGCTGGCCCTTGACATCGGCACGACGAAGCTCGTGATGTACTTGGTCAACATCAAGACTGGGGAGGTGGTGGACGTTGACTCGGACTACAACGACCAGATACTCTACGGCGAAGACCTGTTGACGCGGATCGAGTATGCTCGAACCCGGCCGGAGGGCACTGAGACCCTGAAGAGAGCTGTGGTCGCGAGCGTAAACAGGTTGGTTGAGAAGCTCCTCTCCAGGAACAGTTTGGACCCGGCGCACGTTATCGACATGAGCCTTGCCGGCAACACGGTCATGAACCACCTAGCGGTTGGCCAGAACCCCTCGTACTTGAGCGAGACAAACGTTCCCGTCTCGAGGAAACCGGTCGTTTCAAAGGCCGGGAAGCTCGGCCTAGCGGTTAACCCTGACGCCTACGTCTACTGCCTGCCAAACGTCAGCCGGTACGTCGGAGGCGATGCGATGGGAGATCTGCTCGCCTCGGGCCTATGCGATGCCAACGATATCGGTGTCCTCATCGACATGGGCACGAATGGCGAGATCCTCCTCGGAAGCAAGGGCTGGGCCTTCTCCTGCTCATGCGCGTCTGGCCCAGCCTTTGAAGGCTGGGAGATAAGGCATGGCATGCGGGCCGTGACAGGTGCTGTGGAACACGTCACCATCGACCCTGACACTTTGAAGGCGTCATACTCGGTCATAGGTGAGCCGGAGGCCAAGCCCAAGGGTATCTGCGGCTCAGGCCTAATCGACGCCGTAGCTCAGATGCTTCTGACAGGGATACTGGACCGTTGGGGAAACCTGAGACCTCACGGTGGCAGCCACCTTGTGCGGCAGGGGACTGACGGCTTCGAGTATCTTCTTGTTCCAGCGGATGAGTCGGCTCTCGGCTGGGATATCGTTGTGACTCAAAGAGACATACGCAACCTCCTAGAATCGAAGGCAGCGGTCTGCGCCGGGGTCGCTGTCCTCATGAAGAAGGTTGGGGCAACCATAATGGATGTGAGAACCCTATACTTGGCCGGCGCTTTCGGGAACTACATAGACCCTAGGAACGCGGCTGTGGTCGGGGTCTTTCCCGAGTTCCCGAGGGCCCGCGTGCACAAGATAGGGAACGGCGCAGTGGCCGGAGCCTACCTTACACTGGTCTCTCGCGAACAGCGACGGAGGGCCGCGGAGTTCGCCCAGACCACCACCTACTTCGACCTGAGCGCGGACCCTGACTTCGGAGAAGAGTATGACGCTGCTTTGGCCCTGCCAGGCAGAAGGGAGCTGTTCCCCTCTGTCCACGGCTTACTAAGCCGCCCATCTCGTGGGAGGTCAAAACAGGAGACTGAGGATCTGCTCTCGCTCATTCTGGGAAGAACCTGATGCTCGCTGGTTCGTTGACCAAAGAAATGCGCGCAACGCGCAGTCGAACAGTAAGGACGAGATGAGGTCGAGGCCTACCGTTCGGCGGTCTTGCCGGACTGGTATTCATCGTAGGCTTGAAGCACCGCCTTGACGCTCTCCCTTAGCTTCTCGATGGGAGTGTCAGGGCTGATCGCTAGGGTGATCGTGACGGGGACGATCTCCGCCTGTTGGCGCCGCGGGACCGGAGTACGAGCGGCTCTGATCTTGGGCCTGGCTCTAGCCTGTATAGCTCGCTGGGGTACCGTTGGAGACTCAGCCAGGTCGAACGCGTAGGTGAGCATGTCTAGGAACGCGTTTACGCCTACCTTGTCAGCCTTGAGGTCTCCGACTGCCCGGGGCAAGTCTACGAGGAGGTCAGCCCTGTTCCCTCCTTCCCGACGTATACGTTCCACGAGGCCAGTGACAATCTCGTGACGGGAGAGAAGCGTCTTGAGGAGGCCCTTCGTTGAAGATGACTGTCTATCGATCCGGTAGGCCGACGCGAACGCTGCCGCCTCGCTACTCAGCCTATACCTGCCAGGTGCCTCGGCGCTCTCTTCCAAGAACCCCCAGCTCTTCAGAAAGATGTTGTTGCGGCTTAGGTTCTTTGGGTCCATGTCAACCCTCTTCGCGGCCTCCAAGACGCCTACGTGCTCTTTCTCCGCGCCTGCGTTCAGGTAGGCGACCAGAATGTCACAGAGTTTGTCGAATCCAAGTCTGCGCGGCAGGTATCGGGCTTCGCTCATCTCTGGGATCCCTGCAACGATTCCGTCAACAGTAGCATGATGCCTTCTGCTAATAAAGTGCTCTGTCAGAGAGACGTCAAATACGTTCCCTACGTCAGCGCAGGGAAGCCTTAAATCCGCTTGAGCCCCTCTTCTCCCGGCGTCCAACATTGAAGCTCAGAGTTCTTGTGAGGAGGCCCTTTGGCGAGGTAGAGGTCGAGGGCAGCGACCTAGACGAACTCGTAGAGAATCTGAAAGTGCTTCCAGACTGGCTGTCTGTCATCGAGAAGCTGGTCTCCGGTCCTGAGTTGTCTGGTGAACCTAAGGAGCTGCTTTCCGGTCTAGCAGAGACCTCCCAGGAGGGCCCAGTGTTGACCGTCGCACAGGAGAGGGTCAGTGATAAGGAGGCGATTGGGCTTTTGCTGTACGCAGCTGGGACGCGGCTCCTCGAGCCTAAGGGCGTCGGGAACCTCCTTGAGCTAAGCGGGAGACCTTGCCCCGGCCTCGGCGCGCGGCTGAGTGAGCTTAGAAGGGAGGGCCTTCTTGTGAAGGACGGGGCGGCCTATCGGCTCTCAGCTGCTGGTAAGGAATGGGTGGAGAAACTTGCGGCAAGGCTAAGGGGAGGTTGATGCGATGGAGCAGACACTTACCGTGGAAGCCACGTTGAGATACGCAGACATGGAGGTAAAGTTCACCGGCGCCAGCGATGAAGTGGTCAGAGCCCTAATGGGCTTCCTAGCCAAGGTCATGCCTTCGCTTGAGCTGATCCAGACTTTGACGCTGACGGTTGATGCAGAGGAGTTACTGACAAGCCTCAAGGGCGTGATCGCGTTCACTAAGGAAGGGGTTGTCTTAACCGTGCCCCGCGAAGCCATGGGAGAGAGGGAGGCGATCATGCTTCATCTGACAAGGACGTACGTCGCGAACATGCTCGGTAGACGAGAGAAGGACTCGCTGCCAATGGCCGAGCTGTTGGCTGTCACAGGCAGCAAGCCAGGCACCGTCGCGGCTAGGCTCAGCGAGATGGTCGACCTAGGCCACGTTGAAAGGATGGGCAGGGGTGAATACAGGATAACGACGCTAGGTCTTAAATCATGTCTGGATGAGATCCTGCCCCGGATCAAGCCGCAGAAGGCGAAGACTGCATGACCGAACAGCCGAAGCTGAAGGCTCACATAGTCTTCGGCGAAGCCTACGTGGACATGGAAGGCAGTGCAGACGAGGTCTTCGAATCGTTAGTCCGGTTCCTCTCCAAGGTCTATCCAAGCCTCGAGATGGCTCAGAGGCTGACGTTCAACCCTGACATTGCGGAGTTGGCGAATGCCCTCACAGGCGTCATCCAGTTGGCTCGCGAGGGAGTCCTGATCACCTCGCCCAAGACGCTGGCAGCCAGAGACGCCCTGATCCTGGCGCTGACCGGAGCCTATGTGGGCCGCAGACTTGGGATCCTGGAAAAAGAGTCGTTGACAGGCCGGCAGCTCAAGATGGCGACAGGCAAGGCGGGCAAGACGATCATGAATCAACTCCCAAAGATGATCGAGGCAGGAGTGGTGGAGAAGCTCGCGAAGGGGGAGTACCGGATAACGGCAGCGGGGCTGCGAGAAGGCCAGGCTGTGGCTCTGGCGGCGAGGCCCACATGAGAGAGCCCATTCTCCCATGATGTGTTCACGGCTGGCCGCATGGTTCATCGAGAGAGCCAAGGATGTCCTGCATCCTTTCGTACAGCGTCCTGTATCTTGCGTACAGCCGACCGTAGAAGCTCGCGGACTCTCCCCTAGGCGAGAAGACGCCCCTCACCCTATAGACGTGCTTCACGGCATCCTCGAAGCTGTCGTATGCCCCCACCCCTATGCCTGCGAGCATCGCCGCGCCCAGGCCAGCGGCTTCCTGCACCTCGGGCAAGACGACCCGCCTGCCTGTGACATCAGCCTTGAGCTGAAGCCAAAACCTTGACTTCGCTGCGCCGCCGATGGCCCTAAGCTCTGTCAATCCGCTTACGTGGGTCTCTAACGCATCGACGACGTTCCTCAGCTCGAGACTTATGCCCTCTAGAAGTGACCTGATGACTTCAGCTCTTCCTTGAGCCAATGTCAAGCCGACGAGTGCGCCCCGAACATCACGCTTGAAACGCGGGCTGCCGCTTCCCTCGAAGAACGGGAGTAGAGTAAGGCCTAGCGAGCCCTCAGGGGCCTCTTCAGCCTGCCTAATCAGGAGGTCGTATGCGTCGGCCTCCTTTGACTCAGCCTCGGCCTTCTCAATCTGGCCGAAGTTATCGCGAAACCACCGAAGTATCACGCCCGCGTTCGGGTTGAAGCCGAACACCAGGTAGCGCTGGCCTGCGACGTGACATTGGACAGAGAAACTCTGTAACCTCATCTCTTCCGTCAGGTTTGACGCTTCTTGAACCGCGGCCACACACTCCACCGTGCCAGTCGCATCCATCACTGGGCCGGATTGGAGAAGCCCAACTCCTAATGCACCGCACGGTTGGTCATGGCCACCCGCCGCGACCGACGCCCCGCGAGGAAGTCCCGTCTCGGCCGCTGACCGGGCGGAGACCTCGCCTACGACGGTGCCCGAGGGAACAACATCTGAGAGAAGAGCCTCGTCTAGCTCCGCCAAACTGAGTATCTCCGAAGACCACTCTCGCCTCCGAATATCGAACATCATCGTTCTCGACGCGAGGGAATAGTCCATCACGGCCACCCCGCACAGTTTCAGGTTGACGTAGTCCTGCCAGCAGACAAGCCTCTTTGCCTTGGCATACGTCGACGGCTCGTTCTCTCTAAGCCACTGAGCCTTCTGCAGCGTGTAGATCGGCATATCCTCCGAGAGGGGTTGACCTGTCTTCGCGTACATGTCGCGCGCGCCAAGGTTCCTCTCCCACCACTTGACTTGAGAGGCGGCACGGGCATCAAAGGTGGTCATGCTCCAGTAGAGTGGCTGCCCACCTGCGTCTATGGGGAAAAACGCCTCACCCAGCACCGATGTGGAAATCGCGCGGATGGCTCGCGAGCCCTCGCCCAACGCTTCGGTGCTAGTTCTCAAGACGCGAACGATAGCCCGCCAAACCTGACTAGGGTCCAACTCGGACCAATCCAGCTGCCTGTGGTAGAGCGGGTATTCGGCATACGCAGACGAGACAACTGAACCATCCGTGGAGAAGATTAAGGATCTGCAGCCAGTGGTGCCCACGTCGAGTCCTACGAGAAGCGGCGACGTGGCCTCACTCGGGGGATTCAGGCTCATCGTTGCGAGGCTAGAGGGCCGTCGCGGTTAAGGCTTTTCCAGGTCAGTTCACGACAAGTGAACACACTTCTCCTTTGGAGACCTCCCGTGAGGAGATCTCTAGTCTCGCAGGGGCGTCTCTCAAGTCTGACCCATCTCATCTCGTGGCAACGCGCAAGATGAATGTGAGGGGCTCCTATAGCTGACGTCCCCACGCGCTGTGGCAACCTGAGGTCTCGACAGTTAGGCTTTTCAATAGGAAGTCGGCATGTAGGCTCTGACCCGGAAGGCGTGGAACTGCTTCAAAACGAGAACAGGCTGGGGTGGCCGGAAGTTGGATGCTAGGGTATTCTTCTGGTCAGGTGTTGCCTCAGTTCTCTTGCTGCTCTACGCGATCTTGGCTCACGCGAGCAACCTGCCGTCGACAGCAGTGATTATGTCTCTCCTGATGACTTCGTTGCTCTTTACGATTGTTTGGCTAGCCTTCGTGCGGCCGCTCAGCACACAAAGGACATAGGCAGAGCCGCATCGAAGGGAGGGTAAGCCTAGCTCAGACGCACAGATGCGTCGGTGGCCCATCACCGCTGATGCTCCTCAGCTAAAGGCTCACTGCATCGATAAGGAAGCGAGTCCGGGAACCACATCTTGCCGCTTTACTCTATATCAGGTAGGCTCCGCACGTACGACAGTAGGTTGCTTTCTCCGCCACGTTTGTGTTGCACTTAGGACAGACCCTGCCATTCGGGTCGACTGGATGCGGCGCGCCCAGCGACGATCTGTAGAGATCGTAGTAGAAGAGGTGCTCTTTGTCTCGGACAGTAACCCTGTCTTTCTCGAGGCACCTTCTCCTCGCCCCTTCAAACTCCTCGTCGGAGATCATCTGGTTGAACAGGTTTGGAAGCGTGTGAGTCCCGGAACCGTACTCGATAGGTGTCTTGACCCTCCACAGGACCTCGTCGGGCAGGATGCCTTCGAAGGCCTTCCGTAGTATCCATTTTCCCCAAACCTTGCGCCTCTCGCGTCGAACTCTGTAGCCCGCGGGGAGTTCCATAGCGAACTCCTTCAGCTGCGGGTCCAGGTATGGGAGCCTCGCCTCGATTCCCAGGCTTTCAGCCAAGGGGATGGATGAGAAGGCCATGACGCTCCAGAGCTTCCGCAGCTCCGTCTCCAGCTTCTCAGCTTCGAGGTTGAAGAGGTAGCTGTAGCCTGCGAAGAGCTCGTCGCATCCATCCCCAGTCATGACGGTGCCTACCCCATCTTCCCTCGCGGCCTTGAGGGCAGTGTAGACGGTTACACTGTTCCGGACCTCCATTGGGTCGAAGGACCTCATCGTCCTCACAACCACTGGAATCGCCTCGAAGAGCTCATCCCTGTCAAAGGTATAGATGAGATGCTTCAACCCCAGCCTCTCAGCCATCATAGACGCGTACTGGACATCCGAGGCCGGTGCTCCTTGAAGGGCAGCTGCGTAGGCCTTTAAGGGGGCGAGCTTCGAAGCCGTAGCCGCTAGGATACTTGTGTCCAGGCCGCCTGAGAGGAGGATGCCCTCGGCCAAGTTCCTCCTAACCGCTTCCTCCAACAACACCCTCAAACGAAGGAAGATGTCGTTCAGCGATGGGAGCCTGCCGTAACTCGTGAAGCCCTCTAGGTCTTTTCCTTTCCTAAGCCTCTCCTCGGCGACCCTGAGGTCTTCCAAGGTATTGACGTTCACGACGAGGCCCTCATCTTCGAGGACTAGGACCTCCTCCCCCATCTCAGCATCATCGATCCTGTCGCCGTCTACGATGTTCACCCCGACGGGAGCCACGGTTCGCCCCTTCGCCTCGAAGCTGTACTCAGGCCTTAACCCAAGCCTTTCAGACAGCTCCACAGGAGCTGCGACTGTGAGGGCTGGTTTATGGCACGCCTCGTAGTAGCTCACGATGCGGTCGATCACAGCGTCGGTGATGAGTGGGAGGTCGGCTGAGACCGTTAATACCTTCCCCAGCTTGAGTCTCTCAACCGCGTACCTGAGGTCTGAAACATATCCTTGCCCTGGCGTCTCCAGGACTTTGACTGAGAGCGTTCTCATCCTGTCGGCTGTGTCAGGCGTATGTTTGCTGACTGCGACGATGATACAATCCACCTTTCTCGAAGTCTTGAGCGCGTCCAAGACGCGCTCAACTATCGCTTTCTCACCCACTTGGAGGAGGGGCTTCTCCACCGGTAGCCCTAGACGGCTTCCCCTGCCGCCAGCCATGACGAGAGCCGTCAAGCCCATGGAGACACCGCTAGAACCGTGATGAGGGAGGTCATCCGGGCCAAGTCGTTGGCGGCTCCGAAGACATCGCCTGTGACGCCCCTGAAATGCCTGCTCGAAGCCCAGACGATGGTGAGACATGTCAATACGCCGACGGCTAGGAGGAGTAGGCCTACAGCCCATAGGAGGGGTATAGTCAGGCCTAGGGGGATGATGACCGCTCCTGCGAGACGTAGCCTCCTCTGGCCCCGGTGCATGGCTTCAATGAAGACGGAGCCCATACCTTCATGGGCGGATGTGCCAGCCCACGCCACAAGCACCATAGCGAACTTGGCGGAGACTTCCGACACAATCAGGGCTTGAAAGAACATACTTGGGCTCAGGGCTGCGATGGAGAAGGCAGTCGTCAGTGCCATTATCAAGCCTAACATGAGGCCTCCCGTGCCGGTCTGCTCGTCGTGCATAACCTCGATCTTCCTCTCCGGTGGGCCTTGACACATCAAACCGTCGCCGAAGTCCAGTAGCCCATCAGTGTGGTGGAGCCCCGTGACCAGCAGGATAAAGCCTAGCGTTAAGACGCCTACGACCAAGCCTGGCAAGATACGGGAGAGGAGCCACGCGAAAAGCCCCGCGAGCGCTCCGATAAACGCACCCACGAGCGGGAAGAGGGGCATGTACTCCGCCGCGTCTCTCAGGCAGTCCGCATCCATGCCTACGGGGATAATCGTGAGGAATGCTAGAAGGTTCTTCATCTCCTTAAGCATGTTGTTTTCCAACGACCTCCCATTCTCGCATGTCCAGAACCCAATATCCCTCTCTCAACACCCTGTTACCGTCGATCACCCTTAAACGTCTCTTGAACAAGGGACCGTCGACGGCTAGCGTATGGTATTCACCCAGCTCGCCGCATATGTTGATGCCGCAGTCATCCCTGAGCTTGATAAGATCCTTTACGAGGCTCTCGTCTACCTTTCGCCCCAGCCATCCTTCGTCGAACAGGTCGGCCTTGACGCTGACGACGACGGCCTCAAACCCCACATCTATGAACTCGGTGAAAACCTGCTCTGGGCGACGGCCCCAAAGGGGCTCTATGGCCTCAACGCTAAGCTCACCGCAGACGCGGTTCACCCAATCTCCATGCCCAGGGACCTCGCCGATGTCCCCGAAGACGACCCCTTCCACACCGGCCTCCTTCAATCCCTCCACGGCGTCCTTGAAGCCCTGCTCGTATGTTTCCCACGTAACCTCCCCTTGAACCATCGGGACACCGACAGCCTCCGATTGGGCCTGCATCAACCTACGGTCCATCCCATGGCTCATGCTCCTACCCGTCTCCTTCGAAACCATGCTCAGGAGCCAGGAGACCTTGAAGCTCTCTAAACCCGCCTTATAGCAGGCTAGGCAGCTGTCCTTACCGCCGCTCCAAGACACTGCAACCCGCATAGACACCAACCCTTCCGCGTGGACAAGGAGTGAAGAGGCGCCTTCCTCAGGGTCACTTGGAGCCGACAAGCCGCTCGTAGTTTCCCTCTATCTCCTTCAACAGAGCGCCCTTACCGATGGAACCTCTGGACTTCGCGATCGCGGCTACGGCCGCGCCTCCGGCTCCAACACCCTCCTTCACGACGCCTGCCTCGTACGCCCTCAGCCCGCTGAACTTCGACGATGTGAAGTCTAGGTCAGCCGCTATGACTGGGACCTCAGCTATCTGGCCGATGATGCCCTTCAGGTCAGCCGTCCTGTCGGCTGTTATCCACCTCGTGGTGCCGACGACGGTATTCTCCAAGACTTCAGGTCTCAAAGCCTTGACGACGGCGAGGACAGCGCCCATCTGGGTTCCCCCAGCCATGAGGACCGGAGCCCTCTTCGCGGCCCCGACGACGATTCCGGCGAAGGCGGGAATCATGGGGTCTCCTACGCATGAAACGGCCCTAATGGGATCTTTCGCCGAGGCGCCGAACCCTAGGCCTGAAGCCGTCAAAGCCTCCTCTGCGATCCGCGTCTTCAGCTCGTGGGGGTTGCTGGGCATGCTGCTGCTCACCTTTCCCCTGGCGTCAATGCCCATAGCGAGCATGACGCCGAGGGCCGTCGTCGTACCGCCTGGGATGCTTTCGCCAACCACCAAGTAATCCGTTGTCTTGGCAAGGTTTTCCCCTGCCGTCTTCGCTCTCTCCAAGACATCTTCGACGTTGTCCACGGCTCTCCCCGTTCTTATGTCGCGGCCGGGGGTTCCACCGAGGTCTAGGAAGGGCACTTGCGGCTTCACCTTCACTCCGCAGCTGGCTATGAGGACCGGTATATCCGCGAGGCTGAGGGCTGACATGGTTACTAGAGCTGGGGTCGGTATCCCATCAGGCGTGACAGGTACGCCCGGAATGCACTTGCAGCTACCTAGTAGGAGCAGCTCTGCGTCAGCCGGGGGCGTGTAGTCGGTTAGCTCAGGATACTTTCCAGCTGCTGATAGGCCCGGGATCTTCGCCGTTTCCGTCGTGGCAATCGTGCATACGAATAGAGGGTTCTTACCCTCTATCCGCTTGAGAAAGTCTTCGGCTCTCCGCTCGCCGTGAACCAAGATCACGTCATAGACGTGCCTAAACTCCTCCACCACCTTCTCGTTTTATGGAGCCCTGGCGTTTTCAACGGGCGCTAACATCCTCTTCTGTCTCAGTATCGTGAGAACCCTCGGCACGAGTGTCGTGAAGAGGAAGGTGTTGTTTATGAGAGCCGTCACGATCGATGGGATGCCCGTTAGGACGGCAGCCTCGACTGGGATGCCGAAGAAGAGGGCGAACCAAGTGTTCTGAAGCAGCTCACTCATCAAGGTCAAACCGACAGCGGACGCGCCAAGTAGGACGAGGCTGGGGTTCTTCCTGCGGACGTGAAGCAGCCCTCCTCCGACGCCTAGAAGGCCGATGATGGCGGCTATGAAGGGCGTCCAGGGACCAGGCATCATGAAGAGGTCTGAGACGACGATCACGAGGACCCCCGTGGCGAAGCCTTGGACGGGCCCAAAGGCAAGCCCCGAAAGGAAGGCGACGGTCTCAGTCAGCCCGACCTTGATGAGAACCCCGTAGGCTGCCTGGGGCGCCTGCAAAGCGACCCAGCCGAGCCCGATGCGGGCAGTAGCACCCATAGCCGCAAGGATGGATAACAGGGCTAGCTGCCGTGTCGGGATCAGGTGCTTCACCTCTCGTGCACCATGCCTGGTTAATCCGCCAGGCTTGATTCTCACAGATGCAATATAAGGCTTAGCAACATCTGAGGCCCATAGACAAGGCTTATCATAGAGGTTGACAGAACCGCGTCTCGTGGTTTCAGTGAAGACCAGAGACGCAAGTCCACCCCTCTTGAAATGGCTGGAGGAGAGGGGGATAACGATGCAGAGCCTGATCGATACGGCGCTAGAGCTATTCGTCCCGCACCCGGGCGTCGAGACCAAGGAGAGAGCCGTACAGATACTCAGGGAGGAGTTTCACGATGCCGTGATGGACGTGAACGTTTCATGCCTCGAAGTCGCCTGTTTCCGAGCCGAGGAGGACGCCAGGGACGGCTTGATCCCAGGCTTGACGCAGGAGAGGTTCCTGGGACGCCCGGGGCTTGTGGCGGACGAGCTTCTCGGTATGACGATCGCGAGCTACATCGCCGGAGCTCGTGGCATCTTCGAGTTTGTCCGCTTCGACCAAGCGAAGCCCGGCATCCTTAAGACCCTTGGCGCGATATCAAACGACGCGATCGGAGGGCTCGTCGCGGGCGTATCGTCAAACATGTATACGAGAGCCCTAAGGGGAGGGTGAGCCTTACTCCAAGAACGAACCCAGCTCGGTTTGGCCCCCTAGCACTAGCCACGGGGCATGTGTATAGGAGATATCCGGCCATGAGTAGAGATGAAGCCCGTCAGCATAAGCTTTCTGGACTCTCGGATTCTACAAGGACCGGCCTCAACTCGTCTAGGACGATCTTCTCCGCCTCTTGGACCTCCGCTTGAATCCTCATCGCGCTCGTCTTGGCGGCTATCTGAGGAGGGCGCGGATGGTACCTCGACGGCCGTTCGCCGCTGCTCTCTACCCAGCCCTTAGCCTCTAACCTTCCGAGAACCTCGTACACCTTGGAGTACGGAATCTCTGCGCTAGCGCTGACTCCCCGCGCCGTCATAACGCCGCGCCCAAGGAGCGCAAGGTAAGCCTTCTGCTCGTAAGGAGCAAGACCGAATCTTTCCAGCGCTGCACGCACGTCTCTGCTCGACTCCAAGCTGTCTCCCCTCTGCCACCCGGTGAAACGTTTGGAAACCCTTATATGAAAATCGGCCCAGAGCCATCTGGAAATCACAACTGCCAGTGGTAGAAAGATGCGTTGGCAAGGCGCGAGTATCCCCGACTTGGACTTGCGAGGGGACCCTCGGCATATGGAGGAGAACTTGGTTGGCTAGGTCCACTGACGAGGCAGAAACCATTATCGAACAGACAGTCAGCCTCTGCCCCGAATGCCTCGAGAAGCTCCCAGCCGTAATCCTTGCACGAGGCGGCAAGGTCTGGATTCGGAAAGACTGCTCGAAACATGGGAGGTTTGACGATGTCTACTGGGGGAGCTATGAGCTCTACCAGAGGGCTAGGCGTTACGCGTATGATGGGAGAAGCCAGCTGACGCTTCAAGTGGAGAAGCAGGAGCCGGACTGTCCGAGGGACTGCGGGCTCTGCTGTCTGCACTTGGGCCACACGGCTTTGGCGAACATCGTCGTGACGAATCGATGCGACCTCTCCTGCTGGTACTGCTTCTTCTACGCGCAGAAGGCGGGGTACGTCTACGAGCCCTCCCTGGACCAGATAAGGGGAATGGTGCGAAACCTACGCGCCGAGAGGCCGGTTCCCTGCAACGCTGTGCAGCTTACAGGCGGAGAGCCTACGCTGAGAGACGACCTCGTCGAGATCATCCGCATATGCAAGGAGGAAGGCCTTGACCATGTCCAGCTTAACACAGACGGCGTCCGTCTGGCGACTGAGCCTACGCTCGCGAAGCGAGTTAGAGAAGCCGGCGTGAACACAGTCTACCTGAGCTTTGACGGGCTGTCAGTTGAGACGAACCCGAAGAACAGCCGCGAGGCATACAGGGCGATCGACAACTGCAGAGGCGAAGGGCTTGGGGTGGTCCTCGTCCCAACCGTCATCAAGACGGTGAACGACCATGAGTGCTGGAACATCATACAGTTTGCGTTGGGGAACCTCGATGTGGTCAGGGGCGTGAACTATCAGCCAGTCTCGCTTGTGGGCAGGATGCCCAAGTCGGACAGGGAGAGATTCAGGGTCACAATACCGGATGTCCTCGAAGCGATCGAACGCGACAGCGGCGGACAGATATCCTGTGAGGATTTCTATCCTGTGCCAGCGACCATACCGTTCAGCTCCCTAGTCGAAGCGCTCACGGGGAAGGCTGAGTACGAGCTCTCACCGCACTTTGCCTGCGGCATGGCAACCTACATCTTCAAGGACTGCGAGAGGCTCGTCCCTCTCCCAAGGTTCGTTGACATCGAGGGGCTCCTCGAATACATGAGAGAGAAAGCCGAAGAGTTGAGGACTGGGAGAAGCAAGTACATCGTTGGGGCGAAGATGCTGACGCAGATCGGGCGGTTTGTGGACAAGGAGCGGGCGCCAAAGGGGTTCAGCGTGCCGAAGCTGATCTACGAGACGGTTGTCAAACACAACTACCGTGGTCTAGGGGAGTTCCACTACAAGACTCTCTTCGTTGGACTCATGCATTTCCAGGACCTGTACAACTACGACCTGGAAAGAGTGAAGAGATGCGTCATCCACTACGCTACGCCTGACGGGAGGATCATTCCCTTCTGCGCCTTTAACGTAGTTCCCGAATGGTACAGGGATAGATCCCAAAAAGACTTCGCGATCCCGGTTGGGGAGTATGAGAGGCGGACGGGCAGGAAACTCGCCGACGACCTATACAGAAGGGGAACCCGAGGCCCACAGGAGATAGCTCAGACCCAAGACCCCAAGCTGGGACAATCTGGCGAGCGAACGCTAGCCCTCTAACTTGCCTTCACGCCAATCTGGTCAAGGACCTTCGAGAGCTCGTCTCGCTCCTTCTCCGTCAGCGGTTGGATGGGAAGCCTTGGGGCTCCACCGTGTAGCTCAACCAGGTTCATCGCCTCCTTCATGATGGCGAGCCACTCATATGAGCCTGTCATGCCGAAGGGAAGAATCGTGGTGCTCGGCCCGTGAGCCGCAGCGACCTTGCTCTCGAAGTCGTAGAGTGGCCCAAGCCGCTTGATAACAGCCTGCGCCGCTGGGAAATCCTTCCTCTCCGCTGCCGTGAAGAGTTCGAGGGAGATCTGAGGGGCGTAGTTTGCAATCATGGAGATGTACCCGGGGCAGCCGAGAAGGGCCTCCAGATGGAACCAGAACTCGCCCAGGCCGCAGAGAACGGGCATCTTCGGCCCAACCTGTTTCATCATGCGGTAGTATGTCATGAGGTTGCTCGTGTTCTCCTTCTCGCCTACGATGCCTTCCACATCCGCGAGCCGCGACATCAGCTCAGGCTTAATGTAGACCTTGCTCGTGTCTGGGTTGTTGTAGATGACGACGCCGATCTGTAGGGCTTCGGCCACGGTCCGGTAGTGTTCATACATGCCCTGTTCGGAGGGCACGTGGTAGTATGGGAGGACGACCATGACGCCGTCCGCGCCTACGTCCTGAGCGTACTTGCTCATCAAGACCGTGCTTCGTGTGCCTGCATAAGCCGTTCCCGCGACCACTGGGGCCTTCCCGTTCGCTTCGTCCACGACAGTCTTGATTGCGAGCCGCCGTTCCTCATCTGAGAGCGTGTAGAACTCTCCCGTGCTACCGGTTGGGACGAGGATCAAGGGCTTGCCAGCGCCCTTCTGCACGAGAAAGCGCGTATTCTCCCGGAGGCCCGCCACGTCTACCTCATCGCTCTTCGTGAACGGGGTGGCCATGACCACAACAACGCCTCTAAGCCGCCTCTTCAGTTCCCGAGGCTTCACGCAATCACCCTAGGATGTTGCATCATGAGGGCACGTGCGGAGAAAAGCGTTTCTCACCCTCGCTTACGGAGCGAGCAGAGCGGCAAAGAAGGTCAGTTCTGAGGGACTGGGACCTGAGTGCTGAGAGCTTTCCAAGGGTCTGGACGGGGTAGGTCCCCGATCTGCGGGCTTTGTCGATCATGGTCCTGAAGTTCCCGACGTTGGTTCCGATAGAGATGTTTGCTGAGGCTGAAAGGACATATCCGCCGCTAGGCCCCGCTGTGTCTATGCACCTTGCAACTTCCCTCGCCACATCGAGGCTTGAGCCGAACTCCAGCACATGCGGAGATACATTACCGATCAGCGCGACCCTTGAGCCGTAGAGTTGCTTGACCGCTTGGAGGTCCATGCCGGCGTGAACGTCTATCCCCTGGTAGGCATCTATGCCAGCGTCTACGACCTCTGCCAGAATGGGCTCTATGTTTCCGTCGCTGTGTAGGAGGGCGAAGCCGCCCCGCCTCTTGAAGGCCTCGCACTGTCTCTTGAGCCTGGGCTTCACGAAACGCCTGAAATGTTCAGGGGTCATCCAAGGCCCGCGCGAGTGCCCATAGTCTACGCACATGAGGATGCCGTCGGCACCCTCGTCCAAGGCCGTCTCCCCGGACTCTATCGCCGTCGAGGTGAGCGAATCGAGCAGAGCCTCAACCAAGCCAGGCCGGGTGTACATCCATTGAAGCGCTTTCACGAGCAGTGGAGGGTTTGAGACGATAGGCCCCCAAGACCCGTCTGCGTCGTAGGTGAGGAAGAACTCTCCGGGTGCGATGCGGTTCAACCCCCTGAGCACAGCCAGGTTGCTCCAAAGCTCCTCGCGCGCCGCCTCAGCCTCACCCCGCGCCCGCTCCATGACCGCATCTTGGTCGACGCAAGGCCAGTCTCTTCTCCAGAGGCTTCCTGAGAGCCAAGAGTACCTTACGCCGTCGACCACCCAGCTCCCGTTAGCTGTCTTGCCTACGGTCTTCCAAGCCTCCGCAGAGCCGGGACAACGTATCATGTCCAGGCCTAGACTCCTGTGAAGCTCAAGGAGGTCCTGGACAATCCTCCTGTCCAGACCCTGGGTCTTTCCTTGCGACCAGAGGTCTAGCTGCAGAGGGGGATTCCATGCAACCGGTGTGCGTCCAAGAAGCTTTGACCCCATAGGCGGCGGAATGTGCATCTCGAAGACTGGAACTCTATCGGGCTCCTCTAGGCTCAAGGCTGACAGGACCCGTTCTCTGCACACCCCCAAAGTCGCTCCCTCGAAGCCACGGACTTGGCGTCGATCGTCCCGCCCCCGGCTCAGAAAAGGCTTGCTTACGATAACGCCGATCTCAGAGAAGGAGATAGGATATGAGCCTTATCAGCGGTCGTTGTTAACCAGCTGGGAGAGCTTGCTCAAGAAGGAGGCAGCGTGGAGAATGGCAGCACCAGCCCAAGACCGACGCGGCTCTGTGCTTGTTGTCGATTGTGGCTCGACGAACCTGAAGGTGGTCGTCGTCGACGAGTTGGGACGCTTCGTTGCTGAGTCATCCCGAGCGAACTCCGCCCTGAAACCTGCCACGGGCGAGCCTGACTGGTTGGTTTGGGACTACGAGGCTCTGTGGGAGGACATCCGCCGGACGATTCGCGAGACCATGCAGGTCGTAGATGCGAGGGCCATACGAGCGGTGATGGTGACGACATGGGGGGCTGATGGTGCGCCAGTTCGCAGAGACGGCAGCCCCACCTATCTGCCGATCGCTTGGCATTGCCCTAGGACAAAGAGCGTGGTTGAGCAGATCGCCCAGCAGATGGCGCCCTGGGACATGTACCGCGTTACCGGGTATCAGATGATCTCGTTCAACACGTTGTTCAAGCTCGCGTGGCTCAGGCGGTACGAGCCGAAAGCCTTAGACGACGCCTTTACGTGGCTCATGATGCCGGGACTGGTCGCACACTCGCTGACGGGGGAATTCTCGATCGAGCCCACATCTGCCTCGACGATGATGGCGATGGACCTGGCTCGAAGAGACTGGTCCCCTGAGCTACTCCGCCTCGTAGGACTGGACCCATCGTTCTTCCCTGCTTGGAGCGAGCCACCAGACATCGTCGGACAGGTCACGAAAGAAGCGGCAGCGGCGACAGGGCTTGCCCCAGGCACACCGGTTCTCGCGGGAGGCCACGACACTCAGTTCGCCGCGATTGGCTCAGGTGCACTAGGTGACGAGGCGGTCCTCTCGAGCGGCACCTGGGAGATTCTTGAGGTCCGAGTGGACAGGTTCAGGCCTACGCGTCAGGGCTTCAGGGGCGGTGTCTTGGTCGAGGCCGATGTGCTACCTGGGCTCTGGGATGCGCAACTGCTCATGGTCGGCTCAGCTCTACTGGAATGGGTTAGGCGCCTCCTCTTTCCTGAGATCGTGAATCGGGGGTATGAGGCCCTGATCAGAGAGGCCCAGGCCGCACCACCTGGCGCAAGCGGGGTAACCTTGCTTGCGGCCTTCGTCAGCGACAGCGGGCCGACGCGACTCTACGGGACAAAGGGAACCGTTCTCGGCCTTTCACTGGCGACAACGAGAGGCCACCTGTACCGCGCTGCCCTCGAGGGACTCTCCTATCAGCTACGCCACGCCTTAGAGGTGCTCGAGGCCTCAACGCGGTTCGAAGCCCGAGGAATAAGGGCCGTGGGAGGCGGCTCTAGGAACCCTCTGTGGAACCAGATCAGAAGCGATGTAACCGTTCTGCCCATCAGTTCTCCTTCTCTACGCGAGGCCACGGTCATAGGCGCTGCGCTAACCGCTTTCGTCGGCATCGGAACCTACCAGTCGATACACGAAGCTCAACGCTCCATAGACCTGAAAACGGAAGTCTTCCAACCCAGCGCAGACAGCCTCACCTACCAGCCGCTCTACCGACGCTATCGAAAGCTGCCACGCGCATTAAGGACGTTCTACGGGCCGTGACTCCGTGACCGTGGAAAAGCGAATCTCCTGATGAACGCCAAGTGTGGGCTAAACGCTTATTAACGGCCCTCCCCGCATCTCAACCCGTAGCGGGGTGGGGTAGGTCCTCTCAAAAGAGAGAGGAGCCGAACCAGGTGAACCCGCTGTCCTCATCGAGGGCGGAGGGCTCATAACCCAGAGATAGCCAGAAGGCCTCGAACGGTCGTTCAAAAGGAGCGATGCCCTGAAACTCGACCCCCCGCTACCATTCTCAACCCCTCTGACTATGAGTACCAAGCATACTCTACTCGAGGCCCCTTGGCTAGACTACCACCTCCGCGAACTCAAGGGATTGGGCTAAAGGCACTGGAAGCTGGGAAAACTATTTGTAGCTGCTTGTGCCCTCTATACACTTTGGCCTCATGGCTCGCAAGCCAAAGCCAGCACGTCGGCTTGGTACGACGTTAAGCCGGGGTGGCCGAGCGGTTCAGGCGGCGGGCTGCAGACCCGCTACACGCCGGTTCAAATCCGGCTCCCGGCTCTACAGTGTCAGGCGGTCGTTCTCGGTTCTTTTCAGGAAAGAGGGTCAGGGAAGGGTCTGAACTCGAGGCTCAGGGGGGAGTCGGCTGGGACGGGTTTCTGTCCCCTTGGGGGACGGGATTCTATCCCCTCAGCGCCCTGATGACTTCTGGGCTGAGGTCTAGGGCACCATCAAGGGCTCTGAGGCCGAAGCATAGGGTTCACCCCCTACGTTCCGAGCAACTGGTTCCGACACTCAGCTGAGAAGGAGGTTCTCTATCAGACGCTGTCCGCGCTACCTTCCAGCTGAATCAGGGCCTGAGACGGGCTCCTTTGGTGCCTAGAAACGCACGGTAGAGCATGGAGAAAGACACTGTAAACGCACGTCTAGGCGGCTGAGTTCTACTCATGAGCTTCGGCGACGCTTCTGGGTCTCAGATGGAACGCTCTCTTCGAGCATTCGGGCCCCGATGGATTGTTGCTACACGCCCGTCCGTCGTCCTAGCAATGTTCCATAGGAGTTCTTCAGCGCGCAGACCCAACGGAGGTAAGAGTTGAAGGAGGCTCTGAGAGCGACCGTGTCCTTGGCTTGAAACTGAACGACAAGGGCCCTCCCGTCGTGCTTGAGCTGTACTCGTGAACGTCGTGCCGGAGGCCTCGTACTCTCCGGCAGGATCGCCTGGTAGATGCCTCTCGCGCAGGTTCCGTCTTGCAGCTCCAGCACCACCGTCGCCGAACAAGGCAAATCCTCGCTAGAAGCCAACCGCGCCGTCATACCAATGCACCAAAGGACACAGCCCTAGCTCTCGAACGTCCCTTGGCCTCCCTACCGGTTGAGGCGAGGCGTTCCATCGACGCGGCCTGAGGTTTAGGTCCCAGGAGGCGTCACTTGCGGGGCTTCCGGGCTGACAGCCTTTGCTGAGGAGCTGGCTCGTTGAGTTGCCTCGCCGATCTTCGTGGTCGGCTGGTAGGCTCCTCCCGCAAAGGTGTAGCCGCACTTAGAGCATCTCCAGATGCCGACGCTGAGGCGTCGAACCCTGGGGTATCCGCACTGTCGGCACGGGTATCTGGCCTTCGCCATGCCCATTGTGTCAGAGTAGCGTCTCCTTGGCGCAAGACCGTACTTGGTCTTGAGCCAACCGATAGTTCTCGGCTTAGGCAACGGGAACCGCCTCCTTCAGCTCCTGAAGCAGGCGCTGCGAGCTACTCTTCGCGATGCCTATGGCCTCTAGGACCTGGTTAGGTGACAGACAACCTGGTCCCTTCTGAACAGAACAGACCCGGCCAGCCTCGTCCACGCTTACCGTGACCCGGGCTTCAAGTGTCTGCTCCTCCTCCAGCGACGGGTCCACTAGCAGGCTGCCGCCGACCTTGCCTATGCTCACTGCTACCGGGCTGTGCAGCAAGGGAAGCGGCACCTTCTCATCCTGCCAAACGACCTCTCGGTCGACCACCTTGTAGCCGCGCATCTTCCCTTGGGTCAATGCCGCCATCGAGGCTAAAGCTGAGGCGTCGACAAGGTTGCCGTCGTAGTCTAACGCGTAGACATCGACGAATACGACGAAGACCTTCTTGCCAGGTGCGATCACGAGCTTCTCAAGGTCGAGTGCCTTCCCCTCCCTCAGGCCCCTGTCCACAGTTCTAGCGAGTTCGATCGAGTCTTCGTTCGGCGGCCCAGGTTCGAAGGTGGGTGAAGCCAGAGGCACCAGCTCGGCGTTCACGGTGAGAACTCCTTCATCCGGCGTATCCGGAAAGGGCTCTCCTGTCTCAACCTTGACGCCTACGAGGACTTTCGTCGAACCGATCGAGACCTGCGCCGAGCCCTCAGCTTTCTCGACTACGCCGGTTTCAACCCGGATCGGCCTGTACTCTAGCAGCTCGCGGCCATCAACCCTCTTGCCCTTTGACGCCAGGTCCCAGATCCTTGCCCTCGTTATGTCAGGAACGATCTTCAACGACAACCCTTCGACCTCCGGTCCTAGGTTTCCTCCTCTACGACGCTCGTCGCCGCCACATAATGCTCCTTCAACGCCTCTCTCTGCAGCTCATAGACACGCTTACAGCCTTTCAGAGCGAGGTTGAAGGCTTCGTTGAACTCTTCCTCTGTGAGGAGCCCATTCATCTGAAGCAGCGAAACCTCATCGAAGGCAGGCAGAAGCGCTACTGGCAGGTCAGCCTCGCCTTCCTGGTCCTCAACGTTGTCCAAGTCTAGGAGGATCCTGCCACCGTATTTCCC
Source organism: uncultured Candidatus Bathyarchaeia archaeon (assembly GCA_964427455.1). GTDB lineage: Archaea > Thermoproteota > CALKCG01 > B24 > JAWCPE01 > JAWCPE01. The sequence goes on from CAYRUY010000005.1 coordinate 51,572, forward strand.
AGCGGCGCAGGAGGCGACGAGATCTCTGAGTGGTATTCCGGCGTCTGCCAAGGCGAGAGAACACGCTGTGATACTTGCGCACCTCGTCCCGCCGTCTGCTTGGAGAACCTCGGCGAAGATGTCGATCGCCGTCCTCGGGAAACTGTCGAGAAAAGCAGCTGGCGCAAGCGCCTCCCTGATCACCTTCGAGAGCTCAATCTCCCTACGTGACGGCGCGGGATTCTTCCGCTCCTCTGTCGAGAAAGGAGCCATATGGTAGCGACACCTGAGGATCGCACCCTCAGGTGAGGCAAGATGCCTCGGATGGACATCGCGCGGTCCGTAGACAGCGACCAATACCTTCGTCCTGCCGTGCTCGATGTAGGCCGAGCCGTCAGCCTTGTCGAGCAAGCCGACCTGCATCTTGATGGGTCTAAGCTCATCCAGAGCTCTCCCATCGTGCCTCGTGAACTCCTTCACCGTCCTAACCACCTCTCTTCCCCCTGCTCTTGAGAAACTCAGCCATTCTGTCGGTCAGGCCTGGCACATGCGCTTCCCTCTCGATCTTCCTGATGGCCATGCCTACTAGTTCCTCATCCTCAGCGCTCTTCCCGGCGACAAGGACCCAACCGTTCTTTCCAACGGTCAGGTCGCAACCGGTCTCCCCCCTTAGCAGCGAGATCATAGATCCCTTCTTTCCTATAAGCCGCGGAATCTTCGCAGGTGTGACTTTCTCAATCCTGCCCCGCGTGATCTTGCCGAGGCCCGGCCCACGCGTCGTCAGGAACGGCCCCCTCGTTCTGTCGAACTGAAGGACCTCGGCGATGACCATATCGCCTATGGCCAAGGCGTTGGAAAGGTCATCGGTCTGAGGACTGAACCCCCTGCCGTAGACATCTGACGCGTTCAGGACGCCCGTATAGGGGCAGCCGATGTCGACGAACCAACTGCTGCCGCCCAAGTCTATCACCTTGCCTAAGACAACATCACCGACCTTCGGCTCATAGACGCCTCTTAGGGCTATTACCGACACCATATGGTCCTCATGGACAGCAAGGCCTATTCGGCCGGCGTACAGTCTCCCGCCCTCCCTGAAGACGTTCGCTCCTACCGAGAAGTCTCCCTCGGCTAGAAGCTCCCCTGGAAAGACCAGTTTTCTTTCCTCAAAGAAGACAGACATGTCATAGACCTCTAGGCCAAGCTAAGCTTCCAGTCATACTACCTCAGTATCCTCGTCTGCATCGCTCCCTGAGTCAGCTTCCCCAGACGGTCGAGGAACGCTGCGTGGAGGCCAGCTGGCATCTCGACGACGCCAACCCAAGTCCCGTCAACCTGCCACTCCTCCCTAGAGATGACTCCGAATTCCTTCACGGCGCCATACGCCCTAGCCGCATACTCAGCTGGGATCCTCACGGCCAATCGCATCTGTTCCATCTTTATGGGAAGGATAGGCCGGAGCTCTTCGATCACTTCCTTCGCCTGGGTCTCCGCGTCCCTGAAGGGGTCTATGGAAACCCTTACCTGACTCAGGGCCTGCTCGATCCTTACCACGGGATGCGGGAGATTCGTCCTCGGATCGATGCAGTTTCTCGAGATGAAACTTATGATCTGTCTACGTTTCTCCTCGACAAGCCTCTTCCTCTGCTCTGTGGTTATCTGGAGTTCGCCCTTCCGCAAGATTGCGTCAGCGACCTGATGGAACTCGGCGGTCCCGAAGGCCTTCAGCAGCTTCTCCGAGGAGGCTTTCAAGCCCTTCTTGGCGTCTGTGAAGACGCTGTCCGCCACTAGGATCTGGCCTAGGTCGCCGCCCTTTCCCATCCTGTAGGCAAGGGCTTTATCTGGATGGACGACGATCTCGAACCGGTCCCCAGCCGCGCTCAGCCGGGCAACTATGAACTTCTCACTCATATAGGGAACCTGGTCTTCAGAGCTTCTTGATGTAAGAGTCGACCTCTTGGTCTGTCAGTCGGCGGAACTTCCGATCAGCTGCGCTTATCACGACCATCCTCACCCTCGGAGCCTCGAGCTTGCCTTCAACGCTCTTCGCCAAGCATTCAAGGCCGAGCAGAACCGCCTCATCCAAGGACATATCGTCTCTATGCTTGGCTTCAAGGACCTCCAGAGCAGCGTCTGAGGCTGCGCCAAGCGCGTAGGCTTTGTACCCCCAGTAGTCTCCTCCAGGAAGCGTCACGAACAGCTTTGGGCCCTCCTTGTCGATTCCTCCAAAGAGCATCGCGACGCCGAACGGCCTCACGCCTGAATGCTGCGTATAGATCTGCTTAATGTCCGCAATCCGTTTGGCGAGGACCTCTGTGTCAATAGGCTCATCATACATGAGCCTGTTGCTCTGCGCGAAGAGTCTTGCCTGGTCGATGAGAACCCTCGCATCTGCGCCGAGGCCCACTATTGCGACTCCTAGGTGTTCGTCGATCTGGAAGATCTTCCACGCGAAAGAGGGGTCCTGAAGCTTGGACGGAGCCTTTTCCTCAGCGGTGAGGACCACACCTTCCTTGGAGACCACGCCTAGAACGGTGGCTCCACGTTTGACCGCCTCGACTGCGTACTCGACCTGGAAGAGCCTTCCTTCAGGCGAGAAGATAGTAATAACCCGGTCATACGCGCCCGGCGCCGCAAACATGCCCATCTCTCCCACCTCTTGCGAGAGAAAACCTTGCCCAGGTCTTCCAAGAGACTTTGTGTACATGAACGCGTGGGATAATAAGCTTTTGGCCGCTCATCGAAAACGCCCTGAGGGACTCACTGCCATACACAGATCCGATGCACAAAGGCTCAGGGCCTCATCCTCGACCGAAGCGGTCACCAGTCTGGGGATGGAAGGCAAGTCTCTTCGACAGCGCCCGTGGCCCGTTGCGTCCTTAAATAACCCGCTCACCGGTACCTACCTAGGATGCTTGTCAACCCTGACCTTTTCGTGAAAAAGAGAGATGAAGCAGCCCAGCTGTTTAACGCAGTCAAGAACAGGCGAAGAGTTGCTCTCCTTGAGCTACTCGCCCAACGAGGCTCCAGGCTTGCAGAGCTACAGCATGGCATGAGGAAGTTCGGATTCGACCACAGTCAGAGCACCATTCTAGGATACATTAGGCCTCTGCTCGATGCAGGACTGGCCCAAGCCGCCGCGGGAAGCTACGCGTTGACGAATAGAGGCTGGGCCGCGCTGGAAGCCCTTGCGCACGAAGGGGTTGAAGCCACACTGCCTGCAGACTCGAACTGCGATGAGGAGTTCCTATTGATGGCGCTAGAGGCAGATGACGGCAGCTACGAGAAGCTGCTCGGGCCTAGGCCTGGTGGGGACTTCGGCAGAACGGCGCGGAGGCTCGAAAACCTCGGCTTCCTTCGCAGGGAGAGACCTGCTTCACGAGCAATCTACCAGAGAGGTGGTGTCGAACCGACGGCAGGGCTGTCCTTCACGGAGAGACGTGTCTATGGGTTGATCCCTGAGCAAGGGGCTACAGTGCACGACCTTTCTGAGAAGGCTTCCATCAGCGTCAGGAGGACCTTCAGGTACCTGAGGATGCTGAGAGAGAAGAGGCTTATCTACGCACAGAAGTCAACGGCCAAGCTGGTGCTAACACCGAAAGGAAAGGACTATGCAAGCCTTCTAATCGCCCTCTCGAGAGTGTTGGAATCCCCTGTGGAACCAACCCCGGCGGATGCTCAGAGCTCATTCAACCTATCGGCAACAGAGCTGGCAGGAGCCATCTACGCCTCAAACCCCGAAGTGCAGCATCAGGTGCATGAACTCCATCTCATCCTCGGTGGGGAGAGACCGCCCTGCGACCTGCTGAAGCCACTGGACATCCCCGGACTGAGCGGCCAAAAGCTCTATCGCTGTGATAGGTACAACCTGGCGATAGGCGAGAACGCGGGAATCTGCGAAACCTGCGATCATTAACATACGAGAGAGCCGGGGCGAAATCTCCGTCTCGCAGCCTCGATCGTCAGGCGTCGTCAGGACTACAGAGTTGCAGCCACTCGGACTCAGCCAGGCGAGTGAGGCACCATGCGGTGATAAGACGCTGCTTCGCGTCTACGCGACGAGTGAAGACCCGCGACACTCACCTCGATGGTGAGTGTTCGCTGGGCTCGCACCCGCCCCATGTCAGCGTCTGCTCGATTGATCATCACTAGTGATGATCGTGCAGCCTCCCTGTTCTCCTAGCCAACTCAGTTCATCCAGCTGCACCATCTGCACATCGGGCTCAAGCGGTATCATAGAGCGAAGCTGGGCCTAGAAATGGAACCGCCAGGTAAGGGAGCGCACGATTGTGACAGCAGTTGCCGTCGCTGAAAGGCTGAGGGTCGTGAGTACAAAAATCCCTGTCGCAACAGTCATGATCGTCGGTGAAAGGCTCGCTTCTCCGATGAGGATCAACGCTAGGCTGATGAGCCACGGTATAGAGAGTAGCTTGACTCTATCCATCCTGAAGACCTTTCTAAGACGTTTTGAGACGAGAACCATGGCCGTTACGAGTGGGGAGAAGTGGACGACGCCTATGAGACCGGTGGCAACTAACCCGGCCATCATCACCCCTACTTCTTTGTTGAAGCTGAAGAGCGAGTACGTTAGGGACGATACGTGCAGGGCTCCCATAAGCGGGTATAGCACAGCCCTCATTGTCAACCTCACGATCTGGTTCTCGGCTATGAAGCCCGCCACGCCGGGGCTGAACGAGTAGTACCAGGCGTTGAACAACTGCATAAACTGGCTTCCGGCGAAGGTCGACAGAACCACCTCGTTTCTGAAAGCCCTCAGGTATTGGACCTCCGGGGATAGCTCTGACCCGTAGGTGGCTGTCGCGATTATGCATGCTTTCTCCTTCACGG
>CAYRUY010000006.1:0-51678 GCA_964427455.1 uncultured Candidatus Bathyarchaeia archaeon
CAGGCTTCGCCAGGAAAGGGTTTGTCAAATGGTCATGATGGTCGACCAGCCTCATCTCGTCAAGAGCCTGTCGAATCTCCTTCTGCAGCTCAGATCCGTGCATACACCATCCCTCGCATCTTACACGAACGGCCAAGCTGTCCTTGAACAACGGTATTAAGGACTTCGCCCATCCGGGGAAACGGGCTTAGAGGGCAGGAGGACTCAAAGACTACTCTCTTAGCCTTACTCTCCCATCTCTGAAAGACGAGCTTCTACCCAATCTGTCACGCGTCTATCGGCCTCGCTTGGGTATGGATATCCCAGCTCCTCAGCCGTCTCCACAGCCACCCAGCGGAACAAGTCCATTAATGTCAAAAGCGCGCGACTGACATCCCCCTTATCGTAGTGAGCGAATGCACCGCGTAACCCTCGTAAAACGCGCGGATCTGCCCACTCTTCTAGGAAACGTCCACGAAACCATGTGTCATAGTTCCAACCATGTACCGCGTGAGCGTGCCATTCAATCATCCGAAGTAATAAATGTTGCATATAGCAGTCGCTGCACATCTTGGCCCACCATAGCTCACCGCGCCGTAGATGCTTCGTCGTAAAGACAGCATGATATAAGAAGTCATTGGTGAGCTGAAGAAAGTCGTTTTGCGTCGGTAGAAGAGGGGCAGGAGTCTTCACGGAGGGAATGAGCGCGCGCAATTGAGCTGCCAATCCGTCCTTGTCCAGAAGCACGCGCATGCCCCGACCGAACGCGTTTGAGATCTGCACTTGGCCCGACTGCAGAGCCTGCTGGAGATTTCTTTCGGGGATGATGGCGAAGTCAACATCGAGCATGTCCTCGAAAAGGACACGATGTTCCATTTGACCTCCAGCTGCGGTCGGTTCGACGAACGTTAGCAACGGATTGCCGATGTTCCCTAACCAATCGGTTGTTGACAGGTAGCGCTCGGGCTCCGTAGTGACGACCACAACATCCAAGTCTGCCCATTCATCGGCCGGGTGATCAGCCCGAGCCCGAGACCCTATGATGATCGCTGCGCGGATATCCGCGCAGGTTTCAGCCCATTTAACGAACCGTTCTACCAACTCTCCATATGATCTGTCTGTGTTTGGCTTATTCTTCGTGTTCATGCTTCTAATCTCCCCTAACTGCGTTTATTGCTATGACCAGGTAGGGATAACACGCGCTGCTCCTGAAGCTCTCCAGGTACGGCTTCAACTCCTTTCATCTCATCCCTCGGTGTGCACGGGAACGACTGGGCTGTCCTCGAACGAGCGTATTAAGGCTGCTCTCCTCATGAGAAGGGGCTTGAGCGCACGCGGAGAACTCAAGCTATATACTGAACTAGGCCTAAGCACGTGCGTGCGCTCCATCCGCGGGGGCCACAACATACGGGTGGACATTCCAAGCCCGGGTGAGAAGCAGATTGTCGGAGTCGGTCGCGCCCAAGAGCGGAGTCAACCCTGGACTGAAGGCAACCCTCGCGATATGGCTGCTCTCTTTACTCTTGCTTGTGCTCGTCGGCGCCGCGTTCTCTGCAAGCCGCATACTAGCCGTCATACTGTCTGAGACCTCGCTCGTGGTTCCACCTTTCGTATTCCTGTTGCGGAAGCGAACTCTCATCCATAGCCTCGGCCTTGCTAGACGCCCCTCCGTCAAGGACTTCCTGTTCGGACTTGCGGTCGGCCCGGCAAGCTTCGGGCTGAGCACCGCGATCAACTCTCCCATAACGTTGGTCTTTCCTCCACCGCAGGCATACCTCGACGCGCTCGGTAGCGTTGCGCCCCGCTCGATCCTTGAGCTCACGGTCTGGCTCATTATCGTCCTCATCTTCGTGGGGCCATCTGAAGAGTTCCTCTCAAGGGGATTCGTACAACAGGGCCTTGAGAGACGGTTCGGCCGAGGAGCGGGCTTGATGCTCGCCTCGGTCCTCTTCGGCTTGTCACACCTAGACCCTTGGTCGTCGGTCGGTGTGGCGGTCGCAGGACTGGTCATCGGATATGTTTACCAGCGGAGGAGCTACAACCTCTGGGCTCCGATAGGGGTTCACGTCGGACATGACTGGCTGGCTTTCGCCGCGCTGTACGCCTCGCTTCACGGATGAGAAGACAATCGCTTCTTGTCGCTTAGGCCGCTGTCGCCAACCTGGGGGTTTGGGCTACTTGAGAACCTTCCCGGTCTTCATCTGCCAAAGGTAGAGGTCTAGCTCTCCTAGGCTTAGGCCCAAGGTCTGCGCCAGCCCCTCTAGCCGTTTCTCGATCTCGAGATACCGTCTCTTTGTCAGCGTCTTCGGGACCTCGTCGATCAAGCCGTGCTCCGCGAGAACCCTGAGAACATGCCGGTCGAGGATTGCGACGTTCATATACCCGATGTTTCGGAGAAAGTGGCTTGCCTCCTTGTAGCCTAACCCCTTCACGTGTTCGACAAGCCACTCGCGCGCTCGTCTCTCGTCGCCGAGACGAGTCACGATCTCCTTTACGTTGCCCAAGCCTCGCACCTCCACGATGAAATCAGCCCGTCTCTCAGCATACTGGTGGCCCATCTCCTCAAGCCGCCTCGCAAGCTTCTCACGAGGCCAGGTGAGGAAGCCCTCCGGGCCTACTTCCCGCTGGATCTTCAACCCTAGGCTGGCGCTCGAATTGGCAGTCAGGATGCAGAAGCAGAGTTCGGAAAACCATTCCTCAGCGCCGCGGGAGCCCATCTCCTCAAACTCCCCAATCCTCTTGCGGACCTCTTCCTCGACGTTGCTTCTTCGAAGCTCTTGGATTCTCTCTGTCAATGTAGGGCCTTCCATCACTGTCCCCCTGACCCGCATCACCGTCTCATCGCAGATCCTGGAAAGGTGGATGCTTAGACGGATAAAGAGAACGCTGGCTAGATACCTGTGATGCGGGGCTCTCGGGTTAGGATAGCGCGTTGACGATGTTCATCGGCTTCTCGCCGCGCAGAGCCCTCGTCACGTTGCGACAACACCAAACCATGCCGTCCTCGAAGAACTGGCGCGTCCATGAAGCCGTGTGAAGCGAGAGCTGAACGTTCCTAAGCCCGAAGAGCGGGTTCTTGGCTTCCGGCGGCTCCCTGCCGTAGACATCTATCACGGCGCCCTTGATCCTCCCCGCCTGGAGGGCTTGAACCAGCTTCACCTCATCGACGAGGGCGCCTCGCGCCGCGTTTACCAAGATCGCCGTAGGCTTCATCGAGTTGAGCTCTTTCTCGCCTATGAGGCCGCGTGTCTCCGGGTTCAGCGGCGCATGGATCGTGACGATATCTGAGACCCTCAAGAGCTCCTCGAGGCTTGTGAGGCACACGTTCCATTCATCTGCCGCGGCCTGGGTGACGTAGGGGTCGAAGCCAAAAAGCCGCATGTCGAAGGGCTTCAGGAGCCTCGCGACCTCTCCGCCTATGCGGCCTAAGCCGACTATGCCGACCGTCTTTCCCTTCAGCCTCTCGCCCATGAGCGACGGCCTCTCCTGCCAAGCTGCTCTCCTCGCGGCCTCGTCCATCTTTAGGAAGCCCCTGAGGCTTGAGATGATCGCGCCGACCGTGTACTCAGCCACATCTATCGCGTTCAACCCTGGCATGTTACAGACGTAGACGCCGCGCTTCGCACAGGCTTCAAGGTCGACTACATCGAAGCCCGCGCCGAACCTCTGGACGACCCTAAGCCTGTCGGCTTTCCGAAGTGACTCCTCCGTGAATCGAGCGTCGCCCAAGATGACCCCATCTACGCCTTCAACCTTCTCGGTGGGTATCACGTGGTAGAAGACCTTCGAGACCTTAACGTCGGCGAAGCCTTCGAGCTCCTTCACAGCTGCTTCGCTACAAGGGATCGGCTCTGAAACCCAGACTTTAGGCATGGCAGCCCACGCGAGCATGATTCGCCAAGGCGTATAAAAGGACTCTACGCGAAACCCCGGGGGATGCCTGATGCTTTCAAGCGTTCTTCCCAAGAACCGGCGCTGGAAGAGCGGTCGGCGAGCTGCGCCGGCTTACGCCGTGAGAAGCCTTAATAAGGTTCGATTCCAATCCGCGGGTCAGGGATTGTGGCTCTATGCTGGGAAGAATCTCTAGGCTGATTGAGTCGAAGATCAGCAGGGTGCTGAGCAGGCTGGAGGACCCGAGGGAGCAGCTGGACTACGCGTACGAGAAGCAGGTGCAGTATCTCCGCGACATGGAGATTCAGATGACGAATGTCATCGCCGCCCGAAAGCGTCTGGAATATCAGAAGCAAAGCCTCACAGCTCAGGTGGATAAGCTTGGGGAGCAGGCTAAGGCGGCGCTCAAGCTGGGCAGAGAAGACCTGGCGAAGATGGCGATTCAGCGGAAGCTCACGCTTCAAACCCAGGCCTCAAGCCTGGACGCGCAGATCCAGCAGCTCGCCGACGAAGCTGAGAAGCTGAAGGTTACGCACGCGGATGTCCAGACGAAGATGGAAGCCTTCCGGTCCGAGAAGGAGCTTCTTAAGGCCCAGTACTCTTCGGCTCAAGCCCAGGTTAAGATAAAGGAAAGCCTCACCGGCATGACGAAGGACGCCGCCAACGCAGGCGCGATCGTGCAGGACGCCCGCGAGAAGATTCAGGAGATGCAGTCGAAGTCCTCCGCTATCGATGAGCTCATAGCGACAGGCGGACTAACGGAGGCTTTAGAGGTCGAGCATAAGGACGTTGTAACGCGGGAACTTGAGAAGGTGAAGCTGGAACAGGATGTCGAGGCTGAGCTGGCGAAGCTGAAAGGCGAAGCCAGTGGCCAGGCTCAACCAACGTAGACCTTCGTCTCCTGCGAACCTAGTCATCGCTTCAAGGCTCCTCGGGCGAAAGCGCCTAGTCTCCTAGAGCAAGCTCTTCGCCTTGAGGCAAACCTTTTTGATGTTGCCTCACGGATAACTCTGCGCGGTTAGGCAGGCTGAGCCGTTTCTCAAGGAGTCAACGTGGTTGTCTGCATGGCTTCTCTCGAAGTCTGACTTGGCGAGGTACCCTTTCGCTGAGGAAGCGGCGAGGTACGTGGAGTCACTCGGCCTGACCCTCGCAGACTTTGAGAAGCCTGAATTCGTCTCGATCCTAGACAGGGCTGAGCAGAGAATCGTGGAGGCCCTCCGGTTCGGGGCCGTGAACTACCTCGAGGAGCCAGGCCGGGAAGATATAGAGATCCTGTCTTTTCCACTCGCGGTCGCGTTGGTCAAAGCCCTCGACGACTCGTTTCTAAGGCGCCGATACGCGTTAAGCGAGTCAAAGCGGCTTGACAGCCTCTTGGGAAAGGAGCCTGACGCAGGGAAGGTCGCGTACCTCGCCTCGAGCTTCCTAGGCTGGAAGGTGGAGGCCCTGAAGCCGTCGCCGGGGACGGTGTACGCGTACGCGGTCCACTTTGTGGATTACCTTAAGGCGGCGCCGAGCTTCCAAGACGAGAAATGGAAGCTTGTGAACCGCCCGGTGCAGGCGGGAAGAGTCTACCTGGGCAGGGACGACATGGCGCGGCTCATAGCCGAGGGCGCAAGGCTGAAGGTTGAGAACCGGCTGGAGGGCCGCCTCGGAGCTGAGGTTCCGGCTTCGCTCAAGCCTCGACTCGAACGGATAGGGGCACTCCTCGCGGAGCGAAGGCTGCAGATCCGCGTGGAGGAGCTTCCTGCAACCGTCGTAACCGCCGCCTTCCCGCCTTGTATTCGCCAACTGTACGAAGGCCTCATTGCAGGGAAACACCTCTCACACGTCGCGCGTTTCACGCTAACTGCTTTCCTCATTCACGTCGGCATGAGCACAGAGGAGATCACGAAGCTCTTCACGCGGATCGCGGACGCCGACGAACGGATGACCCGGTACCAGGTCGAGCACATAGCCGGTAGACGCGGCTCAGGAACCCGGTATACGCCGTACAGATGTGACAGCCTCAAGACCCACGGCCTATGCGTAGACGGAGGCATCCACTGCGGAAACGTCAGACATCCCCTCACCTACTACAAGCGCGCAGCGAGAACGCGAGCCCGACCGCCTCCCCAGCCACAAGCTGACGCTCAACAGCCGTGAGTCGCTGTTTCATTGCTCTAGGCTCTGCAAGAAACTAGCGTCTCGTAAAACTCCTGACTTGGCTCGTGAATGGCCGAGGTTAGGAAGACAGCTTCTTGACAAGGACGGCCATCCTTGCGCCTTTCACCCGCGCTTTGCGAAGCTCAGCCTCACCCGGGTTCTCTTCCAGTATTGCTCCGTAGGGAAGCTCGTCTGGGTCTCCCTGGATCACCATGCCGTGAACCTAGAGGGCTTCTAGGATGCCCAGCACAGTGGTTTCGCCGCCGCAGCCGTAGCGTTCGGATGACGTGAAGGCGACTCCTACCTTGCCCTCTAGCTTCTGGCTGACCTTGATCGAGTCGTCGATGAGTTTCTTAACCGGTGCAGCCATCTGTCCGTGATAGATTGGTGAGCCTAAAGCGATCCCATCGTATTCGAGAAGCTCCTTCACCTGAACGTCTTCAACCTTCTTCAAGACCACATCGACGCCTTCCTCCTTGACTCCCTCAGCGAACGCCTCGGCAACCTTCCGCGTGTTACCGCTCCTCGAATAGTACGCCACCAGAATTTCTGCCATACCTACTCTGCAGACATACCTATTGCTGCGGAAATATAAGGCCGGAGCGACGATAACCCTCGTCTTTTATCCGCTGGTGAGTGTTTTCTCAGCCTTGGTTGCGATGCGGTACGCTGAGGCTCCTGACATCAAGTGTCTCGTAGACGACCTAGTCGTGAAGTTGGGCTTCCAACACATTCCGCCAAGCAGGGTTCTATGCTTGAGAAGCCACGGTTCGAAGGCCCGCTGGACGACCGCGAGGATTCATTCGCTCTCGCAGGCTTGGCAGACCGCTCTAGGGCTTGAGCCTCGATATCTGATCGAGGTCATCTCAGAGCGATACGACGCGTTGAGCGAAGAGGAAAAGGAGAAGACGGTTATCCACGAGCTACTGCATATCCCTGAGAGCTTCAAGGGAGGCTTCAGGCCTCACAAGCGTTGGGTGACGAAGCGGAGGATCGACGAACTCTACAGACGCCTGAAGAGCTCCACCTGAGGCTAGGTTAAGCCTCCGCGCCAGCGAAGATGATGCCATTCATCCATACGTTGGCGCATCAGAAGAACTTAAGAGTCCATCCTAGAGCTTTCTCACCGTCAATCTGTATGGAGGAAAACGGGAGAAATGGAGCGGAATCTCATATCAACCATAGATCAAGGTACAACGGGCACTCGCTTCATCATCTTCACGAAGGACGGAGGGGCTGCTGCACGTGGGTACGAAGAGCACAGGCAGATCTACCCCAAACCCGGCTGGGTGGAGCACGACCCACTAGAGATATGGGAGAGGACTCAGAGGATCATAAAAGATACTCTAGAACAATCGAGGATCAACTCCGAAGAGATAGCCGCGATCGGCGTCACAAATCAGAGGGAGACAACCGTTATCTGGGACCGGAAAACTGGAAAACCGTGCTACAATGCTATCGTTTGGCAGTGCACCCGAACGAGGGAGATATGTGAGAGACTTAAGGATAAAGGGTTAGAGCCTCTCATAAGAGAGAGGACTGGGCTGAACGCGTACACCTATTTCTCCGGTCCGAAGATCAGGTGGATATTGGACAACGTGCCAAGCGCCAAGGAGAAGGCTGAAAGAGGTGAGGTTCTCTTCGGTAACATGGACACGTGGATCATCTGGAACCTGACCGGAGGCCCTGACGCAGGCGCCCACGTTACCGATTACACGAATGCCTCTCGGACAATGCTCATGAACTTGAGAACGCTCAACTGGGATGACGAACTCCTAGACGAGCTTGAGATACCGCTGCAGATACTTCCTGAAATCAGGCCATCCTCTGATAAAGCGACGTATGGGAGCACGAGGAAAGACTCCGTCTTCAAGGCCGAGATACCTGTCTGCGGAGACGTAGGAGACCAGCAAGCTGCTCTGATCGGTCAGACGTGCTTCGAGAAGGGAGAAGCGAAGAACACCTACGGAACTGGATGTTTCATGTTGATGAACACAGGCGACGACCTAATACCGTCTAAGCATGGCCTGCTTACTACATGCGCGTATGGCTTCGAGCAGAAGAGGTGCGTCTATGCCTTGGAGGGTTCGGTGGCGGTAGCTGGCGCCGCTATCCAGTGGCTCAGAGATAATATGAAGATGATCGGTTCCGCTTCTGAGACTGAAGAGATTGCCAAGTCGGTTGCCGAGGAGGGTTCCGGAGGCGTCTATTTCGTACCGGCGTTCAGCGGGCTCTTCGCGCCACACTGGGATATGTACGCCCGAGGCTGCATTGTGGGCATAACAAGGTATACGAGGAGAGAACACTTGGTCCATGCGGCTCTTGAGGCAATATGTTACCAGACGAGGGACGTGGTGGAGGCGATGACGGAGGACTCTCAGATAAGCCTCGCTGAACTGAGGGTTGACGGAGGGGCTTCGGTGAACAACTACCTGATGCAGCTTCAATCCGACATACTCGGCGTAAAGGTCGTTCGACCGACAATTACTGAAACAACCTCTCTGGGCGCGGCTTACGCTGCTGGAATGGCCGTAGGCTTCTGGGAGAACTTGGACGAGATAAGACGAAACTGGAAGGTTGACAGGGTCTTCACCCCAAGCTGGTCCGAGGAGAAACGTGAGGAGCTTCATAGGGGCTGGACAAGGGCGGTTGAACGCAGCCGAGGTTGGGTCGAGAAGTGATCGTATAAGTCAAGCCTTTTCAACATCTCTTGTGGCGATGATGCCTACGCCTAGGTTCAATATGTTCTTGACGATGACGTCTCCTATCCTAACGGGTGTTGGAACCACCATCTTGGCTAACTCTACCGCACATGGGATAAGCATCTCCTTCGGCACAGGTCTTGTCGAGCGGACTGACACTAGGGGCGTCTCTCCTCTCGAGACCCTAACCGTCGAGAAGAAGTCCCTCATGGGCGACCTAACCTCCTGTACGCTGTAATCTTCTCCTCGTCTGCAGCCAGCGTTCTCAATCTTGGCTATCTTCCCGTCTTCCGTGCTCACGCTTATCTTACATTCCACCGGACAGAGTACGCAGATGACTTCCCGGATGCTCTTCTCGATCAGACAAGGTCACTCCTTTAAGCACTCATATTCACTACTAACTCTTTCCGTTCACCTATCTTCTCTAACCTCTTATCTGTCAGCTCGACACTTACTAGCTGAGCAGGTTTGACGACCCGTTTGAGCACAGTGATGCTTTCTCCGACATGTATCCTGACGTTAGTGGCTGGCTTCCAAACGCGTAAGTAGAGCGTCAGAGGATTCTCTCCGCTTATCAATTGAGGTACAACGTACCTTATGTTCTCTCCAGCCGTGAGGTAGATCTCCCTTTTCAGCGGAGGCAACTCGCCTAAGACGTACCTAGCGGCGTTCCACCCCGCTCTCTCACTCTCTTCGGTCACGTGGTCGACAAGATCGTGAACGTGAACAACGTTTCCGCAGGCAAAAACCCCCTCAACCGAGGTTTCCATATACTCGTTAACCATAGGTCCACCTGTTCTCGGGTCGAGTTTCACGCAAGCCTTCTTCGAGAGCTCGTTCTCTGGGATTAACCCAACCGAAAGGACAAGCGTGTCGCATCCGATCAGCCTCTCACTCCCAGGCAGTGGTTGCCCATTCTCGTCGAGCGCTGTTATCGTCACGGCTTCAACCCTCTCGTTCCCGTGGATGAAGGTCACCGCATGCTTCAGGTACAGGGGGATACCGAAGTCTCTGAGGCATTGCAGGTTTCTCTCAAGCCCGCCTGGAAACGGCATAACCTCGACTACACCCTTGACTTCAACTCCTTCCATGGCGAACCTCCTGGCCATTATCAGCCCTACGTCCCCCGAGCCGAGTATCAGCACCCTTCTGCCTGGTACGTAGCCATCGATATCCATGAGCCGCTGCGCTGTTCCAGCCGTGAAGATCCCGGCGGGTCTTGTTCCAGGGAGGCATAGGGCCCCTCGACTCCTCTCGCGGCATCCCATGGCTAGTATGACTGCCTTCGCTTGGAGCGCCAACAGCCCCTCGGTTTGGTTAGCCGCTAGGACCTCCTTTCCAGAGGTGAGGTTGAAGACCATCGTATTGGCTTTATACTCGAGCCCTAAGCCCTCCACCTTCTTCACGAACCGAGAGATGTACTCTGGACCTGTTAGGTTCTCCTTGAAGTAATGTAGTCCGAAGCCTGTGTGGATGCATTGTGGAAGTATGCCGCCTAGATTCTCGTTCCGTTCAAGGATAACTACGGAGTCGACCCCTTTCTCTTTCGCTGCGACGGCCGCTGCTAAGCCAGCGGCTCCGCCTCCGACTACAACGATGTCTACTTCTCTCTTCTTCATCTCTAATAGTCTCCGATTAGACACCTTTTCGCCGAATAGAGCAAAATCTTTGAGCCTCCGCCCTTCTTGGTCACCTCCTCAGCTGGTATCCTAAGCTCTTTCGAGAGTATCTTTATGATGTGCGGTGTGCAGAATCCACCTTGGCATCTCCCCATCCCAGCTCTTGTACGATACTTCACGCCGTCAAGCGTAGTGGCGCCCCGCCTTACGGCGTCGAGTATCTCTCCCTCAGTTACGTGTTCACAACGGCAGACGATGTGCCCGTAACGAGGGTCTCGAGATACAATCATCTCCGTTCTAGAGCGGCGGAAATCACGGATTGGATGTTCAATAGGCTTTCTGAACGGGCTAAAGCCGTCTTTCTCTTCTAGTTGAACTCCCTCGTTCCTGAGGATGTCTAGCACCATCTCGGCAATCGTGGGGGCTGAGGTCAACCCGGGCGATTTTGTCCCGGCTACATTGATGAACCCCTTGAGCTCGTCGTATGGTCTGATTATGAAGTCTCCCGTGTTCGATTGGGGGCGTAGACCAGCGAAACTCGCGATCACGGCGTTACGTCTCGACGAGAGTTCAGGCACAAGCCTATACGCTCCGTTCAACACTTCCTCCATCCCAAACGAGGTGACGGTTGAGTCCCCTCTATCCTCGATCTCGTGAGAGTTAGGCCCAGCGATTATGTTGCCGTCAACTGTAGGGGTAACCGTGATCCCTTTGCTGACGGGGCTTGGAATGGGAAAGAGAACGTGGTTTACGAGCGCGTCTAAGTCCTTATCATAAACGAGATACTCGCCTTTTCTGGGCAATATCTTGAAATCGTCTATCCCAACCTTAGCAGATACCTCATCCGCGAATAGCCCAGCTGCGTTGATAACGCACTCAGACTCTATCTCCCCCTTATCTGTTTGAACAGCCTTCACTTCACCGCCCTTCACCATGATGTCGGTAGCCTCGGTTCCAAGGAGAACGGAGACTCCGTTCTCTCTCGCGTTCTCCATCAAAGCCATAGCAGCCCGGTAAGGACAGATTACCCCAGCAGTGGGAGCATAAAGAGCGGCAACAGCAGTCCTGTTCAGGTTAGGCTCCATCCTGCGAAGCCTCTCACCCCCTACTATCTCCAGTCCGGGAACACCGTTTCTCCTCCCACGAGCCATCAACTCCTCGAGAACAACCACCTCGTCATCTCCAAACGCAACGACGAGCGAACCTATCCTCTTGAAGGGTACGCTCAGGTCCCGGGCGAGCCTCCTCCATCGCAAGTTGCCTCTCGGACATAGCTTTGAGGCTAAGGTTCCAGGCTTATCATCGTAGCCCGCGTGAATTATAGTGGTGTTTGCCTTCGTCGGGCTGCCGAAAGCTACATCCGCTTCCTTCTCGATCAAGACGACTCTTGTTTTGTACCTTGATAGCTCTCGTGCTATCGCGGTACCAGTGATCCCGCCGCCGATTATCGCTACGTCCGTCTCCATACCGGAACCTCCTTGGATCTCCCGATGCTCATTTACGCTTGGATCGCGTCCTTCGGGCAGGCTGAGACGCAGAGCTTGCAGCCGTCGCAGAGGGCTTCGTACATAGGCAGAACCCTCCAGCCCGTAGCCGTTTTTCCATCCTCTCGCTTCTCGGGGTACATGACGAGGACCGCAGCCGGGCAGGCTCGGAGACAGCGAGCACACTCGTCCGGCCTGACGCATTTCTGATAGTCAACTCGGAGACGCAACGCTGAACCTACCATGATGTTGACGCTAGCGGGACGCCTTCACGCGGGAGAACCTCGATGGCATCGTTCTCGCAGGCGGTTTGGCAGAGGCCGCAGCCGAAGCATCTTGTAGCGTTGACGCTTGCTCGGCCTTCGACGAGCTGTAGGGCGTCGAACTGGCATCTTCCGAGGCATCTGCCACATCCAGTACAGGTGTCTGCGTTTGCCTGAGCCACGTACTCAGCTTTCAACACTGTTCGGAAATGGTAGTCCTTTCGCAGCCTCAGCTGTTGACATGCGGGGTATGAGCAGTTACAGATCGCGCCCACGTACGGGATTGGATGAAAGCAGACCGTGTGCACGTAACCCCTCTCGTCGAGCTTGCCGAGCAGTTCAACGGTCTCTTCCGAGGAGAGGGGTTCCGCTTTCCTAGGCCTGTACTCCGGGAACCTCCCCGCGCCTTCGCCTACGATGTCGAAGACGATGCAGGTGTACTCGTCCAAGGCGCGCGCCATCTTCCTGCAGGCACAGGGGATGCAGGTAATCCTCTGCGCGAGCCTTGCGACGAGCTGGGAGTCCTTCAAGGGCACGATTTGGAGGACGAACCCGTAGGGTGGCTTAGAGCCCTGCTTAGGGAACCTCCGGTCTCCCACAAGCCTCAGAAGCCAACCGATGCCCGGTGCCTTCGCCAGGTCGACGGCCCATTTTATGTTCGCGGAGACGCATCGCTCATAGTTCCTGAAGAACTCGGTGTTCCACTCGAGGAAGAAGCGTCGGTCCTCGGCCTTCTCGGCTATGAAGTTCCTTGCGTTCAGGTACCATTTCTCACCGGCCCCGTGCTTGACGCAGAACTCACACATGGCGGGATCGACTCGAGGGGAGTCAGAGCAGCAACGGCGGAAGGGCGCTGGCAGGGGATTAATGCTTTGCACAGCGAATCGGTTTCGCGGCGGCGATCTGTTCTATCCGGTACCGCACTTCAGCCTTGAGATCTTGAGGCTAGGGACCTTCCCTTGGCTGTCAAGCCGGAGGTCTGACCCGACATCCACCACGTTTCTGAACGCTTCATAGATGTTTCCGGCGATCGTGGTAGGGCGGAGTGGATGCTTCACCTCGCCGTTCTCGACTAGGTACGCGTTCGTGGCGACGACGCTGAAGTCGCCTGTAAGCCAGTTCGAATGCCCGGCGCCCATAAGCTCATACCTCGCCAAGACAGCCCGGTCTGTGTCACGTACGATCGCTTCCAGCGCTTGCGGCCCTGGCTTGACGTAGTAGTTGATCGGCGACGGTGAGGGCATGGCCTTGTAGGGTTCCCTGCCGTGTCTCAGGCCGTTCCCGGTGCTCTCGCGGCCCTCCAAAAGAGCGGAGTAGCTGTCATACAGGTATGTCTTAAGAACGCCTTCCTCGATGATGGGCTTCCTCAAGGTCGGTACGCCTTCGTCGTCGTAAGCCGCCGTGCGGATGCCGTCTTGCATCTCCATGTCGTCGATTATCGTAACGTTTGACGAAGCGACCTTTTCGCCCAGTCTGCCCTCGAGGGCGCTTCGTTTCTCCTGGACTGAGCGGGCTGATATGCCGTACGCTAGGAGCATCGTGAAGAGCGTAGACGTGTGGTTATCGAAGATAACAGGTAGGTCGACGGGCTCAAGCCTCTGCGAGCCGAGGCTGCTGATGGCTCTGTTCGCTGCGCTCTCGCCTAGGCCGTCAAACGTCACGAGGCTTCTCGAGATGACCGAGTCCATCGCCGTCTTCTCCTCGTTCGCCCCAGAGGCCTTGCATGAGACATAGCCGCCCATCACCGTGGCTCTATCTCTGCAGTTTACGCCTCTGCTATTCGCGACAGCGAACTCGATGGCGTTAGCTGCCAGCATCCCGTAGACGAAGCTGATGGGCTCGTGGCTTCGGGCTTCGGCAAAGACCTTGTGCGAGGCGCCTATCAGCTCGGCGGCTGTCAGTGACTCGACGCTTTCGTCGAAGATGCCAGATTTGGACGGCCGCTTGACCGGGTCTGGGAGATGTCTGAACTTGGGGTCCTCCGGCCTGACTCGCGCTAGGCTGACGGCTCGCTCAGCTGCCGCGTAGAGCTTCTCGTTCTCGACCGTGCTGACGGACGCGAAGCCGACCCTTCTGCCTATCGTGGCTCTGATCCCTGCGCCTACCGTTGCGCCTTCGCTCGCCGTGACGAGGCCGCCGATGTTCTCGGCTTCAGTAGCCGTCTGACTCGATATGTAGCATTCAGCCTCCTCGGCTCCGAGGCCTATGGCCTTCTTCACGACGGTTTCAGCTGTGGAAATGAGGTCGTCTAGGCTTGTCATCGTCCATCGGCTCCTGCGCTATCCTTCGCCTCCGAACGTGGCCTCCTTAAGGACTAGGTGGGGTCCCCCGAGGCCTGTGAAGAGCGGGTACTGGCGGCCTTTCCCGCAGCCTCCCCAGAAGCTGGCCTTGAGCTTGAAGTCCCGTGTGGCTCCTTGAACGTTCTTAAGCAGGTCTAGGATGTGCCCCGTGATCGCGACATCCCTCAGGGGCTCTTTGAGTTCGCCGTTCTTGACCCGGTAACCTCTCACGGCTTTGAACAGAAACGTGCCGTCGAAATTCACTTGGCCGCCCGCGGTGCCGTACGCGTAGAGGCCGTCCCTGATCAGCTCGAGGGCCTCCTCCAGCGACAGGTCTCCTGGCGCGAAGTAGGTGTTCCTCATCCGGCAGATCGGCTCGAAGCTGTAGTCGACGGCTCTGCCGTTTCCGGTAGGCTCCACGGCCTCCACGGTCGCCGTTGTGCGAGTGTGGAGGTAACGCTTCAGGACGCCTTTTTCCAGTACGGTGGCTCTCTTGGTTCTTGTGCCTTCATCGTCGTACGGCAGCCAGAACCCCGGGAAGGTTGGGTTCTCGACGATGCCTTCGTCGATGATAGTCGCATTTTCGGTTCCGAGTTGCTCGCCGAGCTTGCCTTTAAGCGGGCTGCCGCCTGTCTGGACGAAGTCGTACTCGGTCATGTGGCCGAACGATTCATGGGCGAGAACCCCTGAAAGATCGTTCTCGATCACGGCGGGGAACCTGCCCGCCGGTGCCTTCGACGCCTTCAGTTTCTCCGCAGCCCATTTCGCAGCCCTCTCACCCATCGATTCTGGCGAGTACTCTCCCTCGTAGGCTTCGAGCCCAAGGGTTCCGCCCAGGCCTTCACCGCCGTCCACTAGAACATCAGCCTCCCGTGAGACCACGTTCACGCCGAGGCCCGTGATGAGTAGCTCGGTCTGGACCTCGGTCCCCTCGCTGTTGGCGAAGAGCTTCATCCCGTAGGCTTCTCCATACCGGGAGGTTATCGTCGAAACGGATCGCCCTTTCTCCTTCGCAGCCTCGAAGCAGCGCAGGACGAGCTCCTTCTTGGTTTCGAAGTCGACCTCTCTTGGGTGCTTGCGAACGCTCGGCTTCTGAACGGCTCTGATGGGGTTGCTGTACTGGAGCCTCAAGCGATGCTTTGCGAAGGGTTCGGACGCCTCGGCGATGCCTGCAGCCCTCTTGACGGCTTCGCGGACAGACTCCTCCGCCAGCTGCGTCGTATACGAGTAGCCTGAGACCCCGGTTTTGATGACTCTTACACCGATCCCGACGGATTGAAGCGAATCTGTGGTCTTGATCTCGCCTTTCTCTGAGCTTATCGAGTTTCTTGCGATGTCTTCGCCTCTCAGCTCTGCGAAGGGGAGGTGAAGCCTCTCAGCCTCCCTCAGCCCATAGGCTAGGAGGTCGCGTATCGCCATAGCTATCCCACGCCAAGGTGGTAGGGACCTGTCTCGGCCGGTGGCGTATTTAAGGGAACCCTACGAGACTCTGGGATTGGAGAGATGGGCTTGGACTCAAGGGAGAGGGCTACGCGCGCACTGAGCTTCGAAGAGCCTGATGTGGTGCCTGTTCAGGATTTTCCATGGCCTGAAACCGTAGACCGTTGGAAGAGGGAGGGTTTCCCCGCTGAGGGGGTCGAGGTGCCCGACTACTTCGGCTTTGGCATGTACTATCTGGCCTTCGACCTAAGCCCGAGGTATGAGGGCTTCGTCTACGAGGAGACAGACCGCTGGCGGGTATCGACCGACGGCTGGGGGAGCATGAACAGGAGTTGGAAAGGACGGAGCGGCAAGCCGTCCTTTCTCGTCCCTGCGGTTCGAAGCCTCGAAGAGTTCCAAGACAGCGTTGAGCCCTTCCCTGCATTCGGCCAAGCGACCTAGAGATATGGCACCGAGCCTGCAAGAAGAGTGTGTGGGTACTAGCAGAACCCCCTCAGGTTGAGGGAGCGTTTCCCATACAGAAAATCCCAAGGGTGGGATCGTACGGGTCACGATCCCGGACATCCCCAGTGTCTGAAGCCCTGAGGAGAGCGCAGTCTGTGGCCGTCTATATCGGGACGGGTGGAGGGGCCTACTTCCGTGTGCCGCGCATGGACCGGTACCTACGTTATCGAATGCTAAGCTTTTTATGGATTCGCAACCACTGGTGCAAGGCACTAGAAGAGAGATGATAGTCAAGTGCTTGAGGGATTTTCTAAGTTCCTGAAAGGATTAGATAGAAGAGTCAAAGTAGCAATCGTCGGTACAGGGATGCAGAACTGGAGTCAGCAGCTCAACACGCAGTATAACCAGCTTTACGCTAGAGACTTGGGCGCCGAGTATGTTGAGCTAGGATTACTGAACAGCATCACCGCAGCAATCAATTCAATCGTTTCGGTTCCTATAGGTTGGGCGACAGAAAAATACGCCGTAAAAAAGGTCATGCTTTTTGGATTAGCGTGCGCGGCCGTGTCTGCAACCATTTTCGCATTGGCTGGAAACTGGTGGGTGCTCATCCTCGCCTTCACCATAGGCGGCATGGTCAGAATCATGCCTCTCACAGACATAATCTTCATCACAGTTACGGATCCTCAGCAAAGGGCCACTGTCATGAGCGTGTCGCGTGTAGTTTGGGGCGGACTCAACGTCTTTGCACCAATGACAGCGGCATTAATCGTTGCCAGTTTCGGAGGGATAAATGCTCAAGGCATTCGGCCGCTGTATTGTATCCAACTTATTTCGGCTGTATGTGTTTTCCTTTTCTTAGCGCGGAAGCTAGAACCCCTGCCAAGCCATGCTAACCGAGAGAAGGATAGGCCAGACTCGAAGGGGCCTAGTCTGATCCAGGATTTTCGAGAACTATTCAAAGGTGAGAAGTGGCTTAAACGATGGATTGCATTAAGGATTACCATGCAATTCGGCATGGGCTTATCTATGCCCTTTGCTCCGTTATGGATAGTTAATGTGAAGGGCGCTACACCCTACATTCTCGGTACTATGGGCACCGCATCCGTGATAATGTCCTTGTTCCTGCATATTCCGGCCGGTAGACTGGCTGACAAGATAGGCCGGAAAAACGTGTTTTTTCTGCTGCGTCCTATCTTGTACCTAGGTACCTTTCTGCTAATCTTAGCTCCCAGCGCTGAATACCTGATCCTTGTTGGCCTGCTGGGGGCGTTAGCAGTGGGTGGAGGACTAGATGGGGGAGTAGGCGGGGTCAGCTTTACTCCTTTCATAACTATGTTTTGGGAGACGGTTCCGAAGGAGAAGAGAGGTAGATGGTTCGGAGTAGAAGGCTTGATGAACATCTCGACGATTCCCGCTTCTATCTTGGGAGGCATCCTGTGGCAACAGGGATTTATGACAGAAGTCCTGCTCCTTCCGATTTTACTGGAAGTCTTGGTGGTCATACCAGCATTGGCTACAGTGCCTGATACACTAGTTAGACCTAAGCGATAGGAAGAGGAAATAGTCGTCATTTTCTGGCGAAAGATATGGGCGTAAGGAACTCGGTCATCGTCAGCAATTGGCTAGGCAGACAGGCCAACTCCTCTGAGCACGATCTCACCGAACCCAAGCCTAGTCGCCCTTCAGGAGGGTGTTGACCCTCTCGGCTAAGGTTTTGATCTCCTCGATGAGTTGCGAATCCTGAAGCGAAGGGAGCAGGTCTAGAAGCCTCTGGTAATCCGCATACTCCTCGCCCGAGAAGCTCTCATCCTTCATCGCGCCCTCCAAGCTGCTGACGAGAGCCTTAGCCTTCAGCTCTCGGCTCAAGACGGCCCTAGGCTCATGGCTCACCATAAGCCCAAAACCCGACACCACACCTCCAGCCTCTAAGGATCGGCGCATGAATTCCTCCACCGCCTCAGCAGGCTTAAGACCCTCAGCCCTGCAAAGCGCCGTGAACCTCTCCAGCAGAAACCGGTCGAACCGCCAACCAACCTGAGCCCTCAACGTTACCAAAACCGTTACCAAAACGGTAACATAAGAAACCGCACGGTAGAAAGCCACCTGGGAAAGTGAAACCGCTTACTTCACCTAGCACAAACGGCATTCCAAGAAAGGATGCGCGAGCCGCCTGTGGGTCTTGCATGTCTCTTCTCAGGGATCCTGGGAACACTCGTACTTGGTGAGCGGCTCCGCTCCCTTCGCGGTTATGAGGAAGGTGTCCTCGCACTTAACCGAGCCGAGCCCAGGGATAGTCAATGGCACGTGCACCGCGGCGAGAACCATGTTCTCCGCGACCATCGTCCGCCTATGCGCCACCACGATCGTCGTGATCGGGTCCTCCTCAACCAACAGCCCAACGCCATGTGCGAAGCCCGCCGAGTAGTAGTCTGCGTACCCACGCGCCTTGTAGACGTCTCCAACCTTACCCTCAACCTCAACCAGCGAAGCGCCCGGGATGAGGCCCTCCGCCGCCACACGCCGTGCCTTCTCAACGGCACTCAACGCCTTCCCCTGAGCCTCGGAGGCTCCTGGAAAGAAGACGGTACGCGAGACATTACCGTAATAGCCCTCGTAGTCTCCGGCGGCCACGATGCTCACGGTCTGGCCGTCCTCAACGCGAACATCTGCACGCGGCTCAGCGTGCTTCCTAGGCCGAGGACCCACGTTCACGTAGACATGCGGGTTCTCACTGCCCATCCTCATCATCCGGTACAGCGCCTCTGCGCCGATCTGAAGCTCGCTCTTCCCTCTGTCAACCGCCTCAACCGCAGCCCCCATCCCCGTGTCGCTCACCGCGCAAGCCCGCCTGACCAACTCGACCTCGCCGGCGTCCTTTACCATCCTGAGCTTCATGACGAGGCCGTGGACATCCCTCACCTCGACCTGCGGATTCAGCCTCTTGAACAGCTCGAAGAACAAGACGTACGAGTCCCTCTCGACGCTGTAGTCGAAGCCCACAGTCCTGTAGCCACCCTTCCTTATGGAGGCCGTGACTCGCGCCATCAACTCCTCAGCCCGACGCCAAGACACAACGCCCTTAACAGAGCTTCGAGACGCAAACTCCTCAGCCTCGAACTCGTGAATGAAAGCCGTAGCCTCGCCCTCAGCCGGAACCAGGAGCGCAGGCCTCAGCCACTTCACGCCTGCAAAGTATCGGAACGATGAGAGCGTCCTGATCACCGAAGCCTCGATCCCAGCCTCCTTCATGAGACGTTGAAACTTCGCGATTCTTTCGCGACATGGATCGGCCAGAGGTCTTCACCTCGGAGCGAAAACTGGACTAGACGGGACAATCCCTCACTTAAGCCCTTCCTGCTCCCGACAGAGAAGGCCGAAGCAGTCTTGCGCCGGCTCATGCTATGCGTTCGAGGCCGAGAGCAGGCTTGTCAAGCTACCGCATGCACGGGCAAGAGAGCTGTTACACGTGTGCCCGAACGGGTTGATCCGCGTCTAGCGTCTACGCCGGGCCATGAGTAGGACCACGGCGACGACAGCCGCAGCGACGCCGGCGGCGATGTAGGCCCAAGGTAAGCTCTCCTCGCCAACCTTTCTGAGCTTCAGACCCTCGTTTGAGACATCTAGCGACTCGACCGACGGCAGTGTCACGCCGAAGGTGCTCAAGCCGTTCCACCAGATGTTCACAACCTCAAAGAGCACGTTCTTCGTCGCGGCCAGTTTGTGCACACCCTCCGGGATGGGGACCACTCCATCCGCGGGAACCCTAAGGTCCACGTCGTCAAGGGTGACGACGGTCTCCTCAGCGGCGAAGAGGTAGCTCTCCCCACGGGGAGCATACAGGTACGATGTCTGGCCGGCCCTCAGCCCGCCCATAGCGACGCCGCCGCCGTCAGTCGAATTCTCATCGCTCTTGAAGTACAGGAGGATAGGCGTCTCAGCCTCAACCACCAGATGCCTCACCTTAAGCCCCGACGCCGGCAGGAACGCCCAGCTGTCGTTGAACTCAAACTCCCCATAGGCTTTCTGGAACTCGAGGTCAGCCACCTTCAACGCAGGTTGCCCAGCGCCAGACGCGACAAATCCCCGCTTGGGAGGAACCGTAGCCTCAGGCATAGGCCCGCTTCCATAGAAGAGTTTGCCGAGGAAACCGCCCTCTACAGCCGGGTAGAAGCAGGTCTTAGCCCTGAACTCTCCGAGGGCGAAGGTCTGAACCATCACGTTCCCCGAGGCCTCAAGCCTGTAGACGATGTCAGGCGTCAACGAAAGCTCCTTGAACCCGTTGGCGGGCAGCCTGAACTCTGCCACGTTGGTCTCGTTCTCATCCCAGACTGTAACGTCGCACTCCTCGAACGCGTAGACCCTCTGTGGAAGGCCGCCTACGCTGCCCCGCGAAGGATACCTGCTCTCCAAAGCGAGGAAGATGAACTCCCTGCCGACATATCCCCCGCCAACGCTCGTCTGGAACGTACTCACCCCTGAAGACTCGGTCACCTCAACCCCGCCGGCCAACATCACAGTCAGCGGCTTGTCAGCGACGACCTTGAAGACGCTCCCGTTAGGCAGCGAGAGTTCAACCCGTTCCATTCTGTTCAACGTGAACTCCCCCAGCAGCTTCCTCTCGGGGAGCAGGAAGGCCGAAGCACTTGTCCCATCGTGGTTGCCTATCAGCACAACTCGAGCGCTCAACTGGACCGACCTTGGGTCAAGCCCCGTCGCGCCTCGGACAAGGATGACACTGGGCACATAGCCATAATAGGTCTGTGAACCCGCGTCAGATGCGCGAACCAGGGCTCCTTGAAGGCTCAAGGAAGCGGAAGAGACAACCACGAGGCTTAGGACCATCACGTAGGCGATAGCCGCTCTTCGCGTCAGAGCCGTCAGGATTGAGGGAACCTCCATCTTTAACCACCTAGACCTTGTGGAGATGCTCGAAACTCTTAAAGCCTCAGCTCCGGACGATAGCCGTCCGCGGCGGTTCTAGGTGCCAGAAGAAACGAGAAACTCGTCACTTAGAGACCAAACGTTGCACGGGTTGGTTCTCGCCACGCCTACGAGGCTGTCCGTTCTCTGCCTCCTAGCGGCTGGCGTCCTGCTCTTCAGTCTGACGATGGTCCCAGTCTCAGCGTCGTCCGACGAGCAGGTCTACTACGGCCATGTGCCGAGCAGGATCTGGCGGTTGGCAAGCCTCGCTGGGCGGACCTGGATCAACCCGACGACGATCATGGACCACGCCGACCTCGTCCTCATAGCTGCAAGTGAAAGCACTACAGCCACAGTCTACCGGCTGCCCGAGAACGAGAGGATAGGAAGCTTCAACCTGAACAAGTTCCAGCGCGCCGACCTGAGCCTACCGAATGGGAGTTTCTTCAAGGTCGTCGCTAACATGCCGCTAACCGTCTACCTGCACGGCGGGAGCTGGGTCGACGGCAGGGACCAACCGATCGGAACGAGCACCTTCTACACAAGCACCAACGGAGGCTACATCGGGAAGGAGTTCATCTTCCTCGCCCTGCAGCCCACGGGGCCCGGCGAGAGCGTAGGCCGAGGCGGAGACCTAGTCCACAGAATATACGCCTTGGAAGATTCCCATGTCACGATATGTGATGAGAATAGCACGGTGGTAGAAGAGGTCGCTATCAAAGCAAACCGCGCCGAGGCGCGTCTCCTGACGAACTTCAACGTGTACCGGCTGGTCTCCACGGGAAACATTATGCTTGAAACCTTCATCATCGACGTCGCCCGAGCTAGGACCGTCTTCTACCCTGCCGTGGAAGGCGGCTTCGTTGGCAGGCTCTTCTACGGCAGCGGCGTAGGCGAGTACATGACGCATGGAAGCGCGACGGAACGAGCCTTCGTGGTGACGAGCGTTGACGACGCCAAGGTACGCGTCATCGACCTAGACAGCCAGAGGGAGTTCGAGACCCACGCCGTGAGCGCCGGAGGGAACCTGTCCGTCTTCTTCAGGCTGCCCCATATGGCGGTGCAGTCTGACAAACCCATCGTCCTCATGTTCCAAAGCAGCACAGGGGACAGCGGCCTGGCCTTCGGCGGCTTGAGAGCAGGCCAGGAGGCCTACTTCCAGGTCCCTGAAGGAGAGAGCTGCATCTTCACGTACAAGGAAACGACCGTCACGATCGACGCGATGAACTTCAGGGTTCCAGCAGACTCTATCATCCCCTTGAACAAAGGCATGCATAGGATCAGCGCGAACGAGAACATCATCATCCAGATAGTCAACATTGGCGGAGAGCAGGGCTTCGGCACCTTCGGAGCCAGCGTGCCGTCAGCCCAGTCGCTCAGCATCACGTACGCAGACCTGAGGCTGAAACCGATAGGCGAGGAGACCACCTGGATCTACTATGCCGCCGCCGTGATACCCGTCGTCGCTATCATACTCGTCTGGCGAACGAGGAAGAGAAGGAAACCTTAGCACGAGACCGAACGAGACTGTGAGCGTACCGGGCCGCGGCTGAGACGTGGAGAGTCGCGCGTCATGTCCGAGCCCGACGCCCTTCCCTCAGCCTTCAGCCCTCAGGCCTGTCTTGACGCGTTCGGCGACTAGAGCAAGGAGTCGAGCGAAGGCCTCAACCGGCTGGTCCAAGCCTCGCATCAACGCCTCGGCGCACTCGTCAACAGAGATAAGCTTCTCCAACCAAGCGTACGCCAGGAGCGCCTCAGCCGAGTCTCCGATCACATGCCTGTCCAACCTCTTCGGCAGCAGTTCTCTGAGGCCCACTCGTCGGACGGCCTCCGCGAGCACCTTGTTCCCCACCTTTGAACCCTTAGGGCGCCCCGTCTGCCTCGTCAACGCCAGAGAGTAGACAAGGTTGACGAACGCGTCTCCCAGCGCGGCGAGATCACGGTCGACGAGAATCTTAGACAGCCTCTCGTTCTCCAAAGTGAACCCCTCAGCGTCCAACCCGAAGCCCTATCGTGTTCAAGCAGGAGCTGGTGCAACAACGACTGAACAGCTCACCGTTCAAGCCTGGGATTGCTTGAGAGCCTGCTCAAAGCTCTGTCTGAATGCGGCCGCGTTCTCCCTCAGCTTGACCGCAGCTCGTCTCAGAGCCTCGATGGGGTTCTGCCCCTCCTTCGTCTGCACCCGGAAGATCGCGGAGTTGATGAGAGGGTGGGGAATCGAGTACCCGGCGAACTCGACCGCCTCGTCCTTCAGCAGAAGGTCTTGGAGAGCGTTACAGAACGTGTGTCCTTCCCCTACGATCTCAAGCTTGACCTCGTTCTGGGTCTGCTCTATTACTTTCAGCTCCAAACTCATCCCTCCTCAGACCGATCGTACTTTTGGAGTTACCGCTCTGCGTCTCCGCCGCTGTAGTCTGATGCTGTCTTCCGCCTCTCCACGCTGCCGCAGTTGTCGCATCTCAGGAAGGCTCTCTCGCGCTTGAGAGGGTGGCCGCACTTAGAGCAGAAGGCTAGGAGGACCCCTAGGTCCCTCTCAACAGTGTTAAGATGATAGGTCCTGTTCATGGTGCTCGTAACCTCCGCCCTGATCACGTCTAGAGGCCTGAACATCTCCTGCACGGTACGCACATATCTGGGCCCAATCGTAGAGACATGAAGTACGCCCTGAAACGGAACGCTGAAAGTCTTCTCGCCGATCTTCAAGATGTCGACGATAGCAGCCTTCTCCTGAGTTACCACGACCCTTCCGATGACCACGTCGCCGACGCTTGGAACGACCGGCTTCTCTGAGAGAGGCTGAACCTTCACACGGCGATCCGTGCGGTCCATCTCGGACACGCCGATCCTCATTGAGTAGATCGTTCCCTTGTCTTCAAAAGTGCCTAGGCCGGACGAGAACTCCTCTGTAACCCCCAGCTTCTCGCCTGGCACCACAAGCTGCCCAAGCTTTGTCTTAGCCGTCAAGGCTCGGAGGCTCTCCCAATCCGTGCCACTAGTAGGGGCAGAGGTGATTTAAACCATTCACCGTTGGCAAGTCCGTGAATGGCGGATCGCGTCTCGTGACGTAGACGCCGTTCCTGCGAAGAGAAGGCGGCGTCAAGTCAGCTCAGGGTTCACTCCGGTGACGGCCTACCTGTCACGGCTGGCCGGGCTGTACGAATAGACAAAGCCTTTAAGCTATGGGAATGAGCTTCGAACATCTCCTTGCCACATCGACTAACGGAGCGACGGGATAGGAGAAAAACACCATGGGGATCGACGAGGTAAGATCCGATTTCCTGGCGCCGGCGAACCGTTTCCGGTTCGCGCCCTTCTGGTTCTGGAACCATTGGCTTGAAGATGAGGAGCTTAGGTGGCAGATCCGTGAGATGAACGCGAGGGGCGTCGGCGGCTTCATCATGCATGCCCGCCATGGCCTATTGACGCCCTACCTCTCTGAGGAGTGGTTCAAACGGGTAGGATCCGCGATTGACGAGGCGTCCCGCCTGGGGATGAAAGCCTACCTGTACGATGAGTACAATTGGCCGAGCGGGCCTGCTGACGGTAAGGTGATAGAAGAGAACCCGGAGTTTAGGCAGTCCGGTGTTAAGATCTCTTGGAGACACGAGGTCAAGGGGGCCGCGCACGTCGAGGAGACGCTGGCCACGCTCGATGGACTGGTCGCGGCTATCGCGGTTCCAATGGAGAAAGGCGCTGTGGTAGGCTTCCCTGAACGTGTCGTCGATCTCACCGCCGCCGTGGGTAAGGATGTTCTCTCTTGGGACGTGCCTGAAGGCGACTGGCTTCTCCTAGCTTTCGCTAGGAGATTCTTCGTCGGGACCTTCTTCGGCGGCTACTTGGACCTCTTGAACAAGGACGCTGTGGCGAGGTTCATTGAGGTAACCCATAAGCAGTACGCGGAGCGGTTCAGGGAACACTTCGGTCGGACGGTCCTAGGCATCTTCACCGATGAGCCGTCGAGCAACCACAACCCTGAGGACTGCATCCCTTGGACGCCTACGCTGCCGGAGGAGTTTGAGTGGCGGAAACGCTATGACCTGAAGAAGGCTCTGCCCGCGCTCTTCATGGACGTAGGCGCTAAGACCGCCAAGGTTCGATGCGACTTCTCCGAGGTCGTTGCTGAGGTCTACAAGGAGGCCTTCTTCAAGCAGATCTACGACTACTGCGATAAGGTCCGGCTTGCGTCTGTAGGCCACGTCCTCTACGAAGGCGAGCTCTACCAACAGGTCAAGCATGAGAAGGACTTTTTCAGAACCGCTGAGTTCATGCACTACGCTGGCGTAGATTATCTCACGGAGACCACGTGGCCTAAGCAGGGGGAGGGCCTCAACAACCTGGCTGGGCCTAAGTTTGCGAGCTCAGCCAGCCACTTCTACCGGAAGCCCTTCGTGATGAGCGAGGCCTTCGGGTTGGCCAGTCAATGGGCGATAAGCCTCAGGACCTTGAAGTGGCTTACAGATTGGCAAGTAGCCCTAGGCGTCAACCTGATCATGCCCCACGCGTTCTACTACTCGGTTCAGGGCTTC
The DNA here is from genome assembly GCA_964427455.1 of uncultured Candidatus Bathyarchaeia archaeon. GTDB lineage: Archaea > Thermoproteota > CALKCG01 > B24 > JAWCPE01 > JAWCPE01. The sequence continues at coordinate 25,693 of CAYRUY010000006.1, forward strand.
AGAAAATGGGAGTGTCCGCCCGACCAGTTCTACAGAGCACCGTTCTGGCCATACTACAGGGGCTTCGCAGACTACGCCGCAAGGCTCTGCAGTCTCTTCCGAGACGGAAGCCATGTCGCTCCGGTCGCCCTCCTCTATCCGGCTAGAAGCCTCTGGGCGGCGATCGACCCGGACTCCAACGCGGTCGTCCAACGCCTAGTCGCAACCTTCAACAAGGTGAGCAGCGGCCTGCTAAGGGCTCACTACGACTTCGACTACCTGAGCGAAGAACTCCTCTCGTCTGCCGATGTCACGGGCGGCGTCGTCAAGGTTAAGGACAAGGCTGGCGAGGTCGTCGAACGGTACGAGGCGCTCGTCCTGCCCTCCGCCCCCGTGGTCTCGCGTAGGACAGCTGAGAAGATAGCTGAGCTGGCAAAGCACGGAGGCAAGGTGATCTTTGCAGGAACCCCGCCTAGCCAATCGGCCGAGGCTGGCGTCGACCCATATCTTGACGCCCGAATGGCTGAGTTGCTCGGGCCGCTTCGCGAAAAGGCGGAGGAGAAGCCTACCCTCACAGCTAGGAAATGGGTGGGACCCAGCGGCGGTTTGGTCGTCTGGTTAAGGGGTTTGGACGAGGCTGCGGAGCAGATGGTGGAGGCCGCCCTCGCGCAGGCCCTCGGAGAGATGGTCCCAGCTGACGTCTCGATAACAGACGAGCATGGCCGAGTAGGCGACATCGTCTACCTTCACTACGTGCGGACCGGCCGACACTTCTTCTTCCTCGTCAACACTTCCCGAGAGAGAGCACACCGTGCAATGGTTCAGGTCAGAGTCGGGGGACGGCTTGAGCTCTGGGACCCGAACACGGGCGAGTCTCTGCCCATCCTAGTCTATGAGACTCACGTCGCGGAGACAGTCGTCCCGTTGAGCTTCGAGCCGACCCAGAGCCACATCGTCTCTATCGAGCCCCGCGGGCAGGCCGGGCCGCACGTAGAGGAGACCGACCTGGCAATAGAGCAGGTTCAGCCGGGCCGAGTGGAAGGCTTTGCTCTGAGTGACGGCAACCACCATGCTACAGTGCGTGTCGGCGACGACGTGAGAAAGCTGACGGCGACCACGGCTGATGCGCCTCCTCCTATCGAACTCGTCGAGCCCTGGGCTTTCCACGCCGAGCGTATGAACGCTCTGCCCCTGCGTAACTGGAGCTACCGTGTGGAGGCGAAGGTACTCGGTAAGGATTCGGCTACAAGCTTCCATGTCTACGAGACATCTTTCCAAGCTGCTGAGAAGCCTCGGGAAGCAAGGCTGCTCATGGATGGCCTGGTCATCGAGAAGGTGTGGCATAGAACCGCGAACGTGGACGTTAAGGTATTCGTGAACGGGACCCAGGTGGAGAAGTTCGAACAGGGAAACTACCTAGACCATCTTGTGCTTGAGGCAGACGTGACGCCGCTTCTCAAGCAGGGCGAGAACAAGGTCGCGGTCCGAACCGAGGGTCACCTCTACGAGATACCCAGCTTGGCGCATCCGCCGATCCTCATCGGGCGGTTCAGCCTCGTGAAGACCCGTGACTCCTGGGGCCTCAAGCCTGAGCCGACCAGCCTCTCCTATGGGTCGTGGGCCGAGCAAGGGTATCCCTTCTACTCCGGCGTGGGGGTCTACGAGAAGAGCTTCAACCTGTCGGAAGCCTACGTGGGCTGCCGGCTAACGTTGAGGCTTGAGAAGGTTGCAGACTTGGCCGACATCTCGGTTAACGGGAGACAAGTAGCCGTAAGGGCATGGGAGCCTTTCGAAGCCGACATATCAGCGTACGTAAACCAAGGCGAGAACACCGTGACGATCAAGGTGGCCAACTCGATGCAGAACCTCGTCGTCGAGCCTAAGCCTTCAGGCCTCCTTGGGAAGGTCAAGGTCGTGGGTGAACGCCGGGTATCGCTTCAGTACTGACGCCGTACGGCCTGCTTGCCTCAACCATGAAAGCTTTTCACCTCGACCCGCGCCTTCACGGGCAGGTCTGAGATTTGACTATGAGACGCGAGAAATACTCCGCAGGGGTTTGGATCTTCGGCTCATGCCCTGACCGCTTCGTCAGCCGGGGCTACAGGGACGCCTTGGCGCTAGAGGACCGTTTCAAACTGCTCACGGAGGTCTCGGGCATCAGGGGCGTGGAGGCTCAGTACCCTTCAGACTTCTCGAGCTGCGATGTAGACCGCGTTAAAGGGCTTCTGCAGACCTACGGTCTGGAGCCCTCGATGGTCTGCATAGACATCTACTCTGACCCGAGGTGGCAGAAGGGATCCTTGACTGCCATTGATGGATCAGTCAGGCAGGCTGCGGTCGAGACGGTCAAGGAGGCGATGGATGCGGCCGAGCAGCTGGGCGCGATGCAGGTGAACTTCTGGGGAGGGCACGATGGGTTCGACTACCCTTTCCAAGCAGATTACGGCGAGGCTTGGACGCGACTGGTCGAAGGCTTGAAGGAGTGCGCGTCGCACAAGCCAAACGTTAGGTTGTGCTTGGAGTACAAGATGAAGGAGCCGAGGACGCACCTCTACGTAGATACGGCTGCGAAGGCTCTCTTACTCGCGAACCAAGTGGGACTCGAGAACGTAGGCGTCACGTTGGACACAGGCCACTCGTTGATGGCGGGCGAAAACATGGCTGACGCCGCGTGCATGCTGAGCCAAGCCGGGAAGCTCTTCCACCTTCACCTCAACGACAACTACAGGGATTGGGACCACGACATGATCGCGGGCTCAGTCCACTTGTGGGAGTACCTTGAGCTACTCCTGTGGCTTAAGCTGCTCGACTACAAGGGCTGGTACTCCTTGGACATGTGTCCCTACCGCGAGGACCCCGTATACGCCTGTTCAGAGAGCTTCCGAAACGTAGACGCCCTAAGAGAGGTCGTAGACTCCCTAGACCTAGGCCACCTTCGCCACGAGATCAAGAGGGGAAACCTGCAAGAGGTTCAGCCACTTCTAAGAGCAACCCTGATAAGGAGCCGTTAGAGGGGGCCTAACCTCCCGGACTGAGCAGAACCAGCTGAAAGCCGCACAACTGCATTCCCAAGAGGAAGTCGCCGTCCTCTCCTCACCTAACCTACTTGGACCACGAGACTCGGATCCATCTCTTTGAGGAGCCCCGAGATCACTGAGGCAGCCTTCTCTGACGCCTCTCGGTTCCAAGGGATCCTCCGGAGCGTCGCAACGCCCTCAGCAGGGTAGAGCACGAGGATGGTCACAAACCCCTTCTCCCTGACGAAGTACTCGTAGCTGTGAAGCCTAACCTTGAAGCCCCTTCGCTGGAGCCTGTACAGAAGCTCTAGCCTCTTCTTTGAGTCAGCGAATACTCGGGACACGGGGATGGTCAGGTCAACAGCCTCGTTGAGGATAGGCTCATGTCTAGCTTAAGCGTTGAGCCTTGTGCCTGTCTGCAGCATGTTTGATGCGAGACGCTGCCTCTGGCTCTATGCTGATGCGAAGATGCCCGGTAGCTCTTTGAGCGAGTAGATCACGTAGTCAGGATGTTGCCTCTTGACCTTGAACCAAGGGTGGTAACCGTCAAGCCTCAGCACGGCGACGGTTCTAACCCCGGCTCTCCTCCCTGCGATAACGTCTTCCTCCATGTCCCCCACGTAGGCTGATGCTGAGGGTTCGAAGAGCCCCATTCGAAGGAGGGCTTCTTGGATCGGCTTAGGCGAAGGCTTCAACTCGCCGCTGTCTTCCAGGCCGATGACGACCTCCAAGAACGCATGGATGCCCTGCCTCTCAAGATGCTCCGTCAGAAAACCCCGGGGGATCTGAGAGACGATACCGAGTCTCAAGCCTCTCTCCCTTAAGTCACGTAGCACCTCTACGACCTCTGGGAAGAGCCTTACCTGGTCTTTCACTGAGGCGTAGAACCGTTTGAAAAGCTCATTCGCCTCCGCCCTTGCCTCAGCCGCCGGTACGCCAAGGCCCTCGTAGAACGCCCAGTATGGAAGCACAAACCGCCTTCTGAACTCTTCCAGCCCTAACGAGGCGCCGGTGAAATGCGCAGCGACCTTAGCGTTGGCCTGCCAGACCGCCCAGAGGTCGTCGAGTAGGACGCCACTAGCGTCGAACAGGACCGCCTTGACCTTCTCCGTGCCTGACGCCGCGTTCTGGGCCGGGTCTGAAAGCCGAGGCATGGCGCCTCAGCCCGATGGACTGACATCGTAGTAGACGCGGAAGCCCTCTTCCGTAGGGGCTGCTTCCGCGATGTGGCAGCCACCGATCTCGCTGATGTTCTTAAGGTGGGTTCCGCTGCACGGTATCGGCGCGCATCCTTGGATCGTCACGATCCTATAGGTTCCCAAGGCCGGCAGCCTGTATATGTTAGGGGCCTCAGGCGCCCTCCTTAAGAGCTCCTCGTTTGAGACCAACTCCACCGTCACCTCGGCTCCCCGAGCTATCATTCTCGTCTCAAGCTCTTGGGCGTTCGCCAAGACCGAGGAGCTGGGAACGGCCCCTCTGTACTCGACGTAGCATCCCTCTCCCAGCCATGAGCCAAGGGTCTCGATGCTCCTCCCAACTGCGACGCCTAGGCAGTGGTCTAGCAGGTGGCCTGCCGTATGCCTCCGCATCAGCAGGTATCTCCAAGGCCAGTCGATCTCGCCTTGAACGGAGCCGGCTGTGGGCTCTCCTTCCTGAGCCTTTCCCCAATGAACAAGGACATCCTTCGCCTGCATCACCTTCCTAACCTCGACACGCAAACCTGCGGCGCGGAGCATGCCTCTATCGGAGGGCTGGCCGCCTATCTTTGGATGGAAAACTGTCCTGTCGAGGACAAGGTAGAAGAACCTCTTCTCATCAGGCTCGGCTCTGAGAATCGAGCCCTCGAACCTAGAGAGGTAAGAGTCCTCCCAGTAGAGGAGCTTGGTTGACGGCATCCGCGCCGCGACATCTTCCAGCTTCAGCTTGTCAGCCTCCTAAATGGAGTCAGAGAAGCCGTCTCCGGCGACATAAGGGTTACGCGTAAGCATCTTCAAAGAGTCTCAGTCCTCCGCTCTCTCTGCTTGGATCCCGGTTCGAATCCTCGGCAGGTCAGTGGTTGTTCGCAATGGTAAGGGTCGGCATCGTAGGCGTCGGAGGTCCATCTTCCTCTTGCAGGCTGACGATTCGGGTCCGCGGAAGTCTGGAGAAGAGGCCCGGCTCTAAACGTGGAAGGCGCCGATTTAGCCACCGCGGGTTTGTACATGTCATGTGCTAAGGCTTATATAACAGCGGTCGCGTTTCATAGCGATGCCTCGTCGTTCTGAGGACCCAAAAAGTCATGGAGGAACAGGTCATGAGTCGCCTGTTTCTTGGCCCTGAAGAGGAAGAGTGGGACGAAGGGAAAGAAGAGTGGGAAGAGGAGGAAGGCTGGGAAGAGGAGGGCCCAGAAGAAGAGGAGGACGAGTGGTAGAGAGCTGAGACCGTCCTTCTGCTTCCTCGCTTGAGTTTGCTTCTAGCAGGACAGTTGCTGTATGGTTAGGGTCGCAGTTCTAGACCAGGAGAGGTGCCGCCTTAAGGACTGCGGCTTCATATGCCACCGCTTCTGCCCGCCTGTAAGGAACAAGGTCGAGGCCATAGCCCTAGACGAAGCAAAGGCGAAGCCCGTCATCGTTGAGAGGCTCTGCGTAGGATGTGGCATCTGCATCAGAAAGTGCCCTTTCAAAGCGATATCGATCGTGAACCTGGCCAACGAGCTTGAGAAAGATTGCAGCCACAGGTTCGGCGCAAACTCGTTCAAGCTCTACAGGTTGCCGACCCCGTTAGCTGGCAAGGTTACAGGCCTGATAGGGAAGAACGGAATCGGCAAGACGACTGTGCTAAAGATCCTAGCCGGAGAGTTCAAGCCCAACCTGGGAAGGTTCGACGACCCACCTGAATGGCCCGAGGTCGTCCAGAACTATCGCGGGTCTGTTCTTCAAGACTACTTCATGAGGCTGAGCGAGGGCCGTGTCCAGGTTGCTCACAAGCCTGAGTACGTCGACCGGGTGCCCTCGGTGGCTAAAGGCACCGTCGAGGAGGTCCTAGAGAGGGTTGATCAGCGTGGAGGGCTCGCGTCACTCGTTGACAGGTTGGAGCTACGGCCTGTCTTGGATCGAAGCCTCGATGTGCTGAGCGGCGGCGAGCTTCAAAGGGTTACGGTCGCGGCGGCCTCGCTTAGAGAGGCGGACCTCTACCTCTTCGATGAGCCGTCCAGCTACCTAGACGTACGGCAGAGGCTGATGGTCGCCCGCGTCATCCGCAGCCTAGCGGAGGCGGGGAAGATGGTCGTCGTAACGGAGCACGACCTGGCCGTGCTGGACTATCTCTCAGACCACGTCTCAGTCTTCTACGGAATGCCCGGCGTCTACGGGATCGTTTCCCACCCGCACGGCGTAAGGGAGGGCATCAACATCTTCTTGGACGGATACTTGGCCGATGAGAACGTCCGGTTTAGAGAGGACAGGATAGTCTTCCACGTGAAGCCGCCTGCCTACATGTGGACGAGTGAAAAGCCTCTCTACGCGTGGGGTGCCATGGAGAAGCTGTATGAGGGCTTCAGGCTGACGGTTAAGCCGGGCGAGGCCTACGCGGGCGAGGTGGTCGGCATCCTCGGCCCGAACGGGATTGGGAAGACCACGTTCATCAAGCTCTTGGCCAGCATCGAGAAGCCCGACCGCGGCGACAGCCCTGGGACAGGCCTGAAGGTCAGCTATAAGCCGCAGTACATATCAGTTGATTATCAAGGCACGGTTGAGTCGCTGCTGAAGTCTGTGGCGGAGGCCAGGTTCGGCACAGACCACTTTCGAAGCGAGGTTGTCTCGCCGCTCTCGATGGAGAAGCTGATGGACCGCGAGCTGAAGAGCCTGAGCGGCGGTGAGCTTCAGAGAGTCGCGATCGCCACCTGCCTCTCTCGAGACGTGGACCTCTACTTGCTCGACGAGCCGAGCGCGTACATGGACGTGGAGGAACGCTACGCGATGACGAGGGTCATCCGGCGGATCGTGGAGAGCCGCGGCAAGACAGCGTTCATCGTGGAGCACGACATCGTGGTCGAGGACTTCGTCGCAGACCGCCTGATTGTCTTCGAAGGGGAGCCGGGCGTGGAAGGGTTAGCGCTCCCTCCTGAACCGCTGAGAAACGGGATGAATCGCTTCCTGAAAGAGTTGAGCGTGACGTTCAGACGAGACCCGTCAACAGGTAGGCCGAGGGTTAACAAGGAGGAATCGAGACTTGACAAGACACAGAAGAGCCAAGGCGAATACTACTATGTCGTTGAGTAAGCAAGCCTTCGGTCTGCTACCGTAAGAGCTACATCGTGGTGCTCTGCACCTCGTTCTCGCTGCCTGAGGTCTTGGCGAAGATGTGTGCCAAGGCAATGCCGGCGCGGAAGGCATAAGTGGCGAGCGGGCCGTCACACTCACTCATGTTCATTCGGAACTATCAGGACTGTCGTTGCGTCGTGAATCACGGCCGGCTGTACGACTGGATTGTCTTCACAAAGCGGTCGGGAGATCGGCCGGATTACGCCACCGGTGGCGTTCTGATAAACATCGACTACTACTCCCGTGCGACGCTGCTGCCGGAGATAGTCACAGAGCCGACTGCTCACGCCGGTCAAGCTGAATTCCTCTACATCATAGAAGGTCAGGGCTGGGTCGAGGCAGGTGATGAGAGACTCCTCATCAGCGATGGCTCAGCCGTGCAGATCCCCGCAGGCGCGAAGCATGCGATAGCCAACATGGGCTCCTCGAACATGCAGCTGCTAACGATGCGCCGACCCCCGATGGAAGACGAGAGCGAGGATAGGCTTGTCGTCAGGAATTGGCGTGAGCCAAGGGACGGAGAGCAGCGAAGGGTGACACCTGAGGGCTCAATGGCTCACTGGTATCATCTGCACAAGGGCCCCTTCGTTGGGGCACACGGCATTCATGCAGGTATCATACCAGCTCGGAAGATCCCACATCCTCATGGGCATCCACCGGGCACAGACGAGATCTGGTACGTAGCGAAGGGCGAGGGCTGGCATTGGATCGGTGAGGAACTAGGGTACCAAGGCACAGGGTACGCAGCTTGGATCCCGCCGGAGACTACTCATTCGCTTATAAACGTCAGCAACGAGTGACTTGAATACCTCTACTGCTCTCGGACCCCCACGCGTCCTCCAGAGAAAACGTGACAGTTTCAAGCTGAGGGTCGATTCCGCCCGAAGGAGCCCAGGCTGCACATGATGGTTAAGCTTAAGACTTGCCACCGGGCTTCTCGGCCAACGGCGTGATGCAGTGAAGCCTAAGGTCTACTTCGTCGATGCGAGAGTTCCCATAACCTACATCACTCAGGTTCCGGCTCCTAAGTGGTATACACACAGCCTTGTCTACCAGACGAAGGAGCTGTTCTGTAAGGTCTTCAGCGGCCTTGTTTCACGCGGCGACAAGGTTGCGGTCAAGATCCACTTTGGCGAACGCTACGTTCAGACCTACATCCGGCCAATCTACGTGCGTAAACTGGTCGAGAAGATCAGGGAGCTGGGCGGAGAGCCCTTCGTATGCGATACGCTCTTCTCAGGAGGCAAGGTCTCCTACGACAGAAAGGAGCCTTTTCTCTCCAGGCGGAGCCTAGAGGAAGGCCTGCTTACAGCGGCTATGAATGGTTTCACCTCGGAGACGATGGGCTGTCCCGTGCTCTTCGCTGATGCTCCTAAGGGGCTTAGGTCGCAACCCTTCGAGTCTCACGGGAAGTTCATCAAGAAGGTGTACGTAGCGCCTGCGATAGCAGACGCCGATGTTCTCGTAAGCTTCGCCCATTTCAAATGCCATGACTGCGTCTCCGTCGGTGGGACGCTGAAGAACCTAGGAGTCGGATGCTCTTCGAAGCAGGGCAAGTGGTGGATCCACCATAGCGCGAAGCTCGAGGTGGACCCTGCCAAGTGCAACGGCTGCGGGGAATGTATCGCTCAATGCCCGGTTGAGGCGATCAGCCTCGTGGAGGACAAGGCGGTCATCGACCCGGAGAAGTGCATAGACTGCGCGTCCTGCATCGACTACTGCCCTGAGGAAGCGTTCACGTCACGTGTCTTCCCAACCATGGAAGAGCAGGAAGCGAGAGTTGCCGAGACCGCCGCCGGCATCGTCAGATACTTCGACGGCAGATGCGCCTTCGTGAACTTGGCTATGGACATCGTGCCACTGTGCGACTGCGACCCTTTCCAAGGCGTGCCGATCGTTCCCGACATAGGGGTTCTCGCTTCAGCTGACCCCGTGGCTTTGGACCGAGCATGCATTGACTTGGTTAACGCATCGCCGGGAATCCCAGGCTCGATGGCTGAGGCAGCCGATGTCCTACAGCCCGGGGTTGAGAAGCTGAACGCTGTGGCGAAGCTGAGGTGGAACGCGACGCCCGACGCCACTCATGTCACCCCAGACTGGAGAGTGATGATGAACGCCGCAGAGGAAGCAGGGCTGGGAAGCCAAGAATACGAGCTGGTCAAGGTCAACTTCGGCGAGAAACCGAAGAGTGTCAAGCAGCTGTTCGCCAAGCCGAAACCCGGTCGACGATAGCTCGTCAAGGCCGGAACCCAAGCTTCCCCTGCGCTCCTTCCTCCTGAAGGCAGGTTCTCGAAGCGAAGGCTTATCTCCTTCTCTCCGGGTTATCTGCGGCGAACCGTTATGAGCGAGGAAAAGAAGATTGCGAATCCGATCTGGATCGTTAGGGACTACCCTAGGTGTAGCGGGTGTCGCAGGTGTGAGATCGCCTGCTCCCTCAGCCACGAGGACAAGATCTGGCCTGAAGCCTCAAGGGTCCGAGTCTTCATGCTCGTACCAGGTTTGGAGGTACCGCATCTCTGCGCCCAATGCCAAGACTACCCCTGCGTGAAATCCTGCCCCGTCGACGCGCTCTCAGTTGACTACGCGAACACAGGCGCCGTGCTCGTGGACGAAGCGAAGTGCACCAGCTGCGGCCAGTGTATCGAGGCCTGCCCTGGGAAGATCCCTCATCTACATCCGCAGACAAACATCGCGGTGATCTGCGACCTCTGCGGAGGCGACCCCGAGTGCGCGAAGGTGTGTACCGAGGCGAAGTTCAACGCTCTCTACGCGGTAAAGGAGGGGCCTGGTGTGAGCCGAAGGCTCTTCGCGCAGCTGCCTGAGGAGACGACGAAAGACCTCGCGGTTAACATCTACGCAGAGAAAGGAGAGGAGTTGGTCTAGATGGCAAGAGGCTACGCTGGAAAGCTCCTTGACGTAGACCTTTCGAAGGGAAACGTGAAGGATACGGTCTTCCCGGAGACGGTGCTCAGGAACTATCTCGGAGGCAGGGGCCTCGGCGCGAAGATCCTCTGGGATAGGCTTGGCCAACGCTGGGAGAAGGTCGACCCGCTAGGCCCAGAGAACATCTTCCTGGCTCTTCTCGGGCCGCTTACAGCCCTCCATCCCGGTGCCAGAGTCTGTTGCACAGGCAAGTCACCTCAGAGCAACGGCATTATCGGTTCAACGTGCAGCGGCGAGTTCGCGTCTGAGCTCAAATGCGCCGGGTACGACGGCGTCATCGTCACCGGCAAGGCAAGCAGCCCCGTCTACATCCTCGTGACAGACAACAAAGGCGAGATACGAGACGCCAGCCGCGTCTGGGGCAGAGACGGGCATCAAACCGTCCTCGAGCTGACTAAGGAGGTTAGGGCTGAGATGGACGCTAGGCAGGGAAGGCTTGGCCTCCAACGCGACCCGGGACTGATCTACATCGGCCCCGCTGGCGAGAGCCGCGTCAGAACCGCAGCGGCGATGCAGAAGTGGGCTCACGCCGCAGGGTACGGCGGCTACGGGGCTGTGATGGGCTCCAAGAACCTGAAGGCGATAGTAGCCAAGGGCTCCGGGCCTCTCCCAGAGGTGGCGAAGCCTTTGACGTTCAAGGCAGTCTACAAGGAGATTAACCGGCCTGAGAACGTCGGCTGGGGCGACAGCATGAAGCGTTGGGGGACAGGCTACGGCGGCTACGAGGTCGGCGCGAACAGTAGCTCAGAGCCGGTCAGGAACTGGCAAGAGGAATGGCATGACGAGAAGCAGTTCGGCGGAAACCGATTCGACACAAAGTACTGGGTGAAACGCTATTGGAGTGACTTCCACTGCGCCGGCGCCTGCCTCAAACTCGCGGTCATAAAGACGGGGCCCTTCAAGGGCACCATCGGCGATAACCCGGACTACGAGATGCAAGCCTACGAGGGACCGAACCTAGGCATCTACGACCCCGGCGCCTGCATCTACATGTCCACCCTCATGGACAAACTGGGCTTCTCAGGGATAAACGGTGGAAACACCCTCGCGTTCGCAGCGGAACTCTACCAACGCGGCATCTTGACGAGGGACGAGCTAGGCTTCGAACTCAAGTGGGGAGACCCAAAGGCCTTCACGGCCTTGGCTGAGAAGATCGTGAGAAGGGAAGGCATCGGCGACGTGCTTGCAGAGGGCACATACAGGGCTGCGAAGAGGATCTCTCAGATGAAGGGTGTTGACGTGATGAAGTACGCGGTCCACGTGAAGGGCGTCGAGATCGGAGCACACGGGACGAGAAGCGGCCAAGATATGAACCCGATAGGCTATGCGGCTAACGTGCAGGGCGGCGACCACACCTCAAGCGTCTACGACGGCTACGACGATATGGGAATGGTCTTCTTGGACTCAGCCGTGGTCTGCAGCTTCGTCGCCAAAGGCGATCTCACTTGGAGATACCTCGACGCGGTGACGGGCTGGGGAATCACCAGGGACGAATGGAACAAGGTGCTGGGCAGACGGATCATAGCCGTACAACGTGCCGCAGAACTCCTCGGTGGACCAGACGTGAGATGGACCACCGTTGTTGACGATGATAACCCGCCGAGGTACTACGAGCCTCTGCCCACAGGACCCCACGCGGGGAAGACCACCGACAAGAAGGTTGTCGAAGAGAGGAAGAGCGAATACTACAAGGCAGTCGGCTGGGACGAACGAGGCATCCCTAGGTCCGATGTCTTGAAGGAGCTAGGCCTAGAAGACGTAGACAAGGCCTTGGACAGAGTAAGGCCCTAGCTCCCCTACTGCCTCTCGGCGCCCCAATCACTGACCATTCTCTTCACTGAGCCCCACGCGGAGAACCACTGAAAGGCGCGGCAGCGCTCCTCTCCTAGGTTATGGCTTCCAGCGGCTAAGAGCGAGCCCCTAAAGGTTAATGTCAGGGCTCGCCTAAACACCCTGCGGGTGTGAGCACGCCCGACGAAGAGCTCGACAGACTGAAACGTCGAAGATTCCTAGAGATGCAGAGGGAGCTTGTCAGAAAGAGCGTCGAAAGACAGGCCAAGCAAGAGGCTAAGCCTAAGGGGAAGCCAAGTCCCGAAGAGACCCTCAGAGCCAGCCTCACGGACCAAGGCGACGAGGTGCTCAACGCGTTCGCGGCTCAGTACCCCGAGGCTGCCAAGGTGCTCATCCCACTCCTCGGCAAAGCCATAACCGAGGGAAGGATAAGCCGTTCTATCGACGGCGGCTCCCTACTCCAGTTCCTTCGCGGCTTAGGCTACAGGGTTCGGATCGAGACCAAGATCTACGTCGGAAAGAGGGGGGAACTCAAGGAGCTGTCAGAGTACCTCAAGGAGAAGAGCACCTAGATGTGCCCAAAAGCCGGATTCCAAGCTACGTCTCCGAGAAGACGATGTTGTCCTAGGATTTGCCGTATGGTATTCGAACACATGTGTTGAGGAAACCGACGCGCCGAACCCCGGTAACTCTATCGGGGAGGATATTCCGCCTTTGCCTTGTCATCCTCGCCTGACTCCAAGCGCTCTTGAGACCTAGGTCCTTTGCCAGGAATCTGCTAACCCAATCCCTTGCTCATAGTATGGTAGTGTCTTATGCCTATGATCCCTGGTACCTGTGTGTAGAAGAACAGATCGCTTGTCCAAGGGACAACAGCGTTTGCGACCCCATTCAGCCTCATCAGTCTCAGAGACTCAAACAGCAGAACAGTCCCGACTCCCAGCCTCCTCTTTCTTTCGTCAACGCCTATCGGGCCGAACCAGTTAGGCTCGAGGGCGCCGTGAGTTGAGAACCCGATAGTTTCACCAGTGGTTCTTTCCTTTGCGACCAAGGTTCCGGATCTGTTCCTTTCAGCGTTCTCGATGGAGGTTGCTACCTCGTACGCCCATGCGGCGCTAAACTTCTCCTTCACCCAGCTACAGAGACCCTTGCTCTCGCCCAGCGTAGCCACAGCGATGGAGATGCCCTGTCCCTCCAGATGCTCCCGCAATCTCCGTACTCTCCTTGGGATTGAGAAGGCCCCAAGCCCTATGAGATAGTCGATCGCTTCTCCAACCTTCAAGTACCCCCGCTTCTCCAATACTTCCAGTATCGTCTCATATCGGACATCGATCCCAGCCCAGATGTGCCAAGATGCGAAGTCAGTAAGCCTCACAGTAGTTGCGCCAAGCCTTCTGAGTTCCGTCTCGACTTTCTCACAGAGAAGATCCAATACCTCGGTCTCACTCCTGTTCTCGCTGGCTCTCCCGGCTAGGATCTTTATCGAGCCAGCTGTTGGATCCACAAGCTCTGCAGGCTCTCGGATCCTCCTGCAGCCAACCGCAAAACCCAAAGGTTCTCCATCGTCATACGCTACTAGGGCGAGACTGGGCTCGCAATTCGGATCCCGGAAGGTAATCCTCCTAAGAGTTGATGGGTTGAGAAAGTCGTGCACGAGCGAAGCATTACAGACATCGACGGCGTCGTGAATGCTCCTCTCAGTCAGCTCTTCGAACCTCAGGCGGCCCATAGCTTCTCCCACGTCAACACCGGTCGGTTAGGGGGAAGCTTATCCTTATAGGCATCTCGGGAGGTTGCCGACTAGATGAATGTCTGCGTCATGGGCGTTCTTAGGCTCGTGATCTACTCATAAACGAACAGCCCGATTCCGCTTTGGAATACCGCATCCGCCCGGATACCTTGCCCTTGAGGAAATCCATACCTTTCGCCGATCCTTCTGCTTCGCTTTCAGTTGGGTGAGCTTAGAATTCGGCTTCATGGTTAGGCTCGGAGCCCGCAGACAAGACATCACTCAGATCTGGGCTGCTGAGAGCGCTGGAGTACGGTTGATGAAACATCAGCAAGGCTTAAATATCGCTTCGGTTTCCATTTAGAACTCCTCTTGTCGTTGAGGAAAATGCATCAACCCATCATGCGGTATTGAGGAAGCGGGAGGCGGACAGATCGGATAAGGTTGTATTGGCGTACTCGGGCGGACTTGACACAACCGTATCGATAAGATGGCTGCAGGACAAGTACAAGATGGACGTTGTCACAGTCACAGTTGACGTAGGCCAACAGGAGGACCTCGCTGCGGTCGCGAAGCGAGCGGAGAGCCTGAGGGTCGTCAAGCACTACAGTATCGACGCGAGAGAAGAGTTCGTAAAGCAACACGTCTTCCCAGCGGTAAAGGCCAACGCGATGTACGAGGGAAAATACCCTCTCAGCAGCGCGCTCTCTAGGCCTCTCATAGCGTCGAAGCTCGTCGAGGTCGCAGCTAAGGAAGGCGCGGTTGCGGCGGCTCACGGCTGCACGGGCAAGGGGAACGACCAGGTTCGGTTCGAGGTAGCCATCAGGTCCCTCGCTCCTGACCTGAAGATCATCGCGCCGGTCAGAGAATGGGGCCTCGACCGAGCCGCAGAGACCGAGTACGCGAAGAAACAGGGCATCCGTGTCAAGAAGAGGGAGAGCGTCTACAGCACGGATCAGAACCTTTGGGGCAGGTCTATTGAGTGCGGCCCGCTAGAGCACCCGGAGACAGAGCCCCCAGGGGACATTTACAGTTGGACGAAGTCTCCGGACGAGGCGCCCGGCAAGCCTGAGACGGTTGAGGTGGGCTTCGAGGGAGGGGTTCCGGTCTCGCTAAACGGTGAACGGATGGTGGGCGAAGCGCTCATTCGGAAGCTCAACGCCCTCGCCGGAGCCCACGGGGTGGGGCGGATCGACCACGTGGAAGACAGGATCGTCGGCGTGAAGTCCCGCGAGTGTTACGAGTGCCCCGCCGCCCTATGCCTCATCGAGGCACACGAGGACCTGGAGAAGCTTGTGCTCACCCCGCGCGAGCTGCGGTTCAAACGAACGGCAGACCAGGAATGGGCTTCACTTGTATACGAGGGGTTGTGGACCGACCCCCTCCGTAACGACCTGGAAGTGTTCATAAACCACGTCGAAGAAAGAGTCACGGGAACAGTGAGGGTGAGGTTGTTCAAGGGAGCATGTCGGGTTCTGTCCCGCACTTCGCCCTTCTCGCTCTACGACCTCGACCTAGCCACTTACGAGGCGAAGACGACCTTCAACCAAGCTGCCTCGGAGGGTTTCATTGAGCTCTGGGGCCTTCCAACAGTCCATGCACAACGCGTCTTGGCAAGAACAAGCAGGAAGGCAGAGAGGTGAAGAGGTCTTGAACACGAAGTGTCCTGAATGCGACGGTGACATTGGCGTGCCGGATGATGTGGTGCTCGGCGAGATTCTGCCATGCCCGGACTGCGGCCTGGAGTTCGAGGTCCATAAGGTTAATGGGGAGCACGTGGAGCTCAAGGTCGCAGAGGTGGAGGGTGAAGACTGGGGAGAGTAGCAGCCAGGCTGGACTGACGACTACGGAAGTGACCCTAACCCCAGGCTCTGCCTCAGACCTGCCAGCTCAGAGAGGAGAATGCCCATGCAGATCGTGGCCAAGATAGGGGGTAGCATACTCCAAGCGGGAGCGCCAAACCTCAACCTGATCAACGACATCAAAGCCATATCCGCGACGGACAGGCTCGTGATTGTCCATGGGGGCGGCGACGAGGTCACTCAGACTGCGGCGAGGATGGGCAAGGAACAGGTCTTCACCGTCTCTCCGGAAGGTTTCCGTAGCAGGTATACCGACAAGGAGACGCTTGACATCTACGTCATGGTGATGGCCGGGAAGATAAACAAGGAGATCATAGCCGCCCTCAGGAGCTTCCAGGTGCCCGCCTTCGGGGTCAGCGGCGTCGACGGCGGCCTCCTCACCGCAGAGAGAAAGAGACGACTCATATCGGTTGATGAAAGGGGAAGGAAGAGGATCATAGACGGTGGATACACGGGCAAGATATCCGCTACCAACGTCGACCTCCTGAGGCTCCTCATGGAGAACGGCTATCTCCCCGTCGTAGCGCCGCTTGCCCTCAGCCAAGAGTACGAGATCCTGAACGTTGACGGCGATCGCGCCGCGGCCTTTCTAGCCGGCGCCCTAAGGGCTGAGAAGCTTGTCTTCCTCACAGATGTGAAGGCGCTCCTGCTCGACGGACAGCCCGTGCCGAGACTTACCTCTGCGGAAGCTGAGGGAAGACTCTCTTCTATAGGGCCTGGGATGATCACGAAGGTCTACGCCGCGCTCGAGGCCCTCAAGATGGGCGTCAAGGAAGCGATCATAGCGTCCGGCCTAGAGCCGCAGCCCATATCGTCGGCTGTGACGAAGGGGAGTGGAACGGTTATCGTCCCCTAGCCCGGCTGAAGCTGTGGAGAGGCTCTCGCGGAGCGAAGAGGAGTTCGCCGTCAGGCTGCTCGAAGGCGCGGTAAGGATCTATAGCCCCTCAGGCTCCGAGTCTGAACTGGCCCGCTTCCTCGAAGGAGAGATGCGCAGCCTGGGGCTTGAGACCGAGACGGACGAGGTCGGGAACGTCTTGGCCAGAATAGGCGGGGGCAAGCCTAGGGTCCTCATGTGCGGGCATATGGACACCGTGCCCGGCATCCTGCCTGTCAGGGTCAGCCATGGTCGCATACTTGGAAGAGGCGCCGTAGACGCGAAGTCAGCCCTGGCAGCGATGATCGTGGCTGCCTCCAACCTCAAAGGGCGCGTTCACCAAGGCGAGTTAACGGTTGCTTGCCTCGTCGATGAGGAGGGACAGAGCCGCGGCGTGAAACACCTTGTTTCGAAAGAGGTGAAGGCTGACTACGCCGTCTTCGGTGAGCCAAGCGGAGTGGAGAACCTGACCGTGGGGTACAAGGGCAGCCTCCACATCACAGCCAGGTGCAAGACCGCACCTGGACACGCATCTTCACCTTGGGCTTTCGAGAACGCCATAGAAAGAAACTACGAGCTTTGGCAGATGATCAAGCGAGAACTTGTCGAACCTGGATCCGTCGAAGACCGATTCCACTCCATCTCCGCCTGCCTGACCGGGATGAGAGGCGGCGAAGCTATCAACGTCGTACCCGGCGAATCCTCAGCCACGATCGATATCAGAATTCCACCCACTATGAAGGTAGGCGAAGTCACGGTTCGGCTTGAAGAGGCCCTTCGCAGGTTTCTGAGCGACCACCCTAACGTGCGGGCCGAGGTTTCCGTTGACGAGGCGTCGGAGGGCTACGAGATCGCGGAAAGCTCAGAGCTGGTCCAAGTCTTTGCAGACGCGGTCTACGCGGTTCGAGGAAAGGACCTGAGGCTCTTGAGAAAAACAGGGACGGGCGACATGAACATCTACGCATCGGCCCTTCAGGTGCCCTCCGTCTCGTATGGGCCTGGGAACTCTAGATTGAGTCATGGACCCGCGGAGTCCATTCAGACCGCCGACTACCTCGACAGCATCAGAGTCCTCAAGGCGGCCGCGAACCGTTTGCTGGGGCCTCCGTGAGACGAGAGGCCTAGAGTGGCAAAGCGGTGTCACTTGAGAGCTTAAGGAAGCACACTGCTGTTGGCCTCGTCACCGTTTTCGTAACGGTTTTGGTAACGACTGTCACTTGAGGTCGGGGGGAGCAGACTTGCCCGTTAGGTCAAGGGGAACCCGCATAAGAGGGACGGGGACCACCGTGAAAAGAAGACGAGGGGACGGAATCAGGTCGATGGACATGAGAACCGCGCCGGCAGTAACCGATATGATTCTGGCTGTCCGACTCTCCCAAGGCCGAACGGGTCATCGGGGATGAACACCACGCGGCATCTATCGGACCGTGACCGGCGAGAGGCTCGTTGCCCGACTAAGGAAAACAGGAGCACGGCGGAACGCTGATATGCCCTAGAGCATCAAGGGGAGACTCAGCTATGCCTGGTCCTGTGGTAATGGTCGAATATGATCCGGCGTGGCCGTCACTCTACGAAGCCGAGAAAGAACGCGTTCTGAGCGTCGCCGGGCAGAAGATCAGCACCATAGAACACATAGGCAGCACGTCGGTCCCCGGCCTTGGCGCGAAGCCCATCATAGACATAATGGCATGCGTGCGAGACTCAGGGGCAGCGGACGAATGCGTTGAGCTGCTCAAGCCGATAGGATACACGGATATCACCCCGCAGTCCGGTCACGCAGAGTGGTTCTACTGCTTGGCCAAAGGCCCTCACACCGTTGAGGGCCTTCGAAGCGTTTACCACTTGCACCTCGTGAAGGAGAATAGCCGCCACTTCGAAGACTACATCCTTTTTAGGGACTACCTTAGAACCCATCCCGACGTTGCAGCCAAATACTACAAGCTCAAGAAGAAGCTAGCTGAAAAGCACAGGCATGATCGAGACGCGTACACTGAGTCAAAGACAACGTTCATCAGGTCCGTTCTCTGTGATGTCAGAAAGAAGGGATAGCCGATCATACCATCATAGCCGCTTATGGGGCCCCAAACCGGGAAGGTTGCACTGGTTATCTGGTCCGCTCAACGGTTGGCCCAGGCGAGATCCAAGGGAAGGAGCAGTCCCGCTCCATGGAGGCTACTGCGTAGGAACTCGGCGGTGTGGGGCAAGCCGTTCCTGCCGGGCAGCCCTAGCCCGCTTCTCGGATGACCGCATCGAGCGCGTCATTCAGCCTCTCCTTCGCACGGCCGACCTCCTGAACCTTAGCCTCCAATTCCCGCCCCCAGGTTCCTATCAGCCTGCGCCTATCCGCGATCATTCTCGCCACCTGCTCTGGGCTGGGGCCTCCCGTTGACTTCCTCACCTCGACACACCTTACGGGGTCGAGAGCCCTCCTGATCGTCTCGTCGCTCAGGCCTAAGGGCTTCCCAATGATGCTCAGGGACGCGGCGTCAAGGTCTTTCGCGGTGAGGTCGAGAGGCTTCTTGCCAGTTCGAATCGCCTCAGTCACTAGGGTGCCGACGATCCTGTGGGCAGTTCTGAAGGGCAGGCCGGTCTCCCTGAAGATCGTGTCCGCCAGTTCGGTGACGGTGGAGAAGTCTTCGCGCACCCTAGCCGCCATGACGTCTCGGTTAACCTTCAACGCTTTGACCGCCCCCGCGAGGACTGGCAGCGTTGCCTTGACGGTGTCAACCCCATCCCAGAGCCTTGGCGTCACGTCTTGCAGGTCCATGTTGTAGGTAAGAGGCAGCCCCTTGACCATCATCAACGCGGCGGTGAGGTCGCCGGTGACTCTGCCAGACTTAGCCCTCGTGAGTTCCATAACGTCTGGGTTCTTCTTCTGAGGCATTATGCTGCTCGTAGAAGAGTACGCGTCAGGCAGCTCGACGAAGCCGAACTCTGAGCTACTCCAGAGAACCATCTCCTCAGCGAACCTGCTCAGGTTGACCGACAAGACCGCGAGAGCTGCGAGAGCTTCCAGTATGAAGTCGCGCGTGGCGACAGCGTCCATGGAGTTCTCGACCAGGCCGCTGAAGCCTAGAAGAGACGCGGTCATCTCCCTGTCGATCGGAAAACCTGTGCCTGCGAGGGCTGCTGCGCCGAGCGGCGAAAGGTTGACCCGGCCATAGGCTGCTTGAAGGCGAGCCAAGTCTCTTGTCAAGGCATCGACGTGCGCCAGCAGGTGGTGAGCCAGGGGGACTGGCTGCGCGTGTTGCGTATGCGTATAGCCCGGCATCACAGTGTCGACGTTCTGCTCTGCAACAGCGAGGAAGACCCTGATCAGTTCGAGGACCCGAGCCATGATCGCGGCGAGCTCAGCCCTCAGGCTGAGCCTGATACAGGTTGCCACCTCGTCGTTCCTCGATCGCCCCGTGTGCATCCTTCCCCCGACTTCTTCGGTGAGAAGCCCGATCAGCTTCGACTCTATGGCTACATGAACATCTTCAAGGCTGGGGTTCGGATTGAGCGCGTCGAAGCCCTCTGACGCGATCTTTCTCAAGGCTTGAAGGATCAGCGCGCCATCCTTGGCGGAGATGATCCCTTTCCGCGTCAGCATCACGACGTGCGCTAGGTCGACCTGTATGTCGGCTCCGAAGATTCGCTCATCCTGGTAGATGGAAGAGCAGTAGGCTGCAACCTCAGGCGGCCTAGGCTCCTTCAGCCTTCCCCCTCTCAGAAGGTCTTTCATAGTAGACGCCGCGAAGAATCGCCGAACTCAAGGGTGAGAGCCTTGACTTAAACGTTTATTAGGCCCCACCAACCCGGTTTCCGAACAATACAGGGGGGGACGATGGCTTCTCAGGTCGAGGCGAGGGGGGCCCGGAAGGTAGTATCCGCCTACTCAGGCGGACTTGATTCTACGATGGTCATCATCGTGCTAAGGGAGAAGTACGGCTTTGAAGAGGTCATCCCCGTCCTGGTCGATGTGGGGCAAGGCGAGGAGGAGCTGAACGTCGCCTGGGAGAGAGCGGACATCCTCGGGCTTAAACCCGAGTTCTTCGATGCCAAGAAGGAGTTTACGGAAGACTACATCTTTCGATGCATCAAGGCGAATGGAAGCTACGAGGGTTACCCTGTCGGCACATCGATGACCCGCGTTCTGATCGCGACGAAATGCGTGGAGGTAGCGAAGAGGGTCGGGGCCTCCGCGATCGCCCATGGCTGCACGGGCAAGGGGAACGACCAGTTCAGGATCGAGACGACTGTGAAGTACATGGTGCCGGAGATGGAGAACATCGCACCCGTCAGGGAGTTCAACCTCATGAGGGCTGAGGAAGAGGAGATCCTCAGCAAGCACGGCATCTATCCAAAGAAGAGGCGTGGAAAACTGGGCGGGGACATCAACATGTGGTCGCATTCTATGGGCAGCGGCCAAGTCGAGGACCTGGTCTCACATTACCCAGAAGACTACATCTGGGCGGTCTCTCCGGAGGAAGCCCCGGATAAGCCCAGGGAGGTCATCGTTGAGTTTAGACGAGGCGTCCCTACGCGAGTCGACGAGGTCAAAGACCCCGTAGAGATGGTCCTTTACCTAAACAGGGTGGGAGGGGAACACGCTGTCGGTAGGATCGATATGCTGGAGGACGGCATGATCGGTTTGAAGTCCCGCGAACTCTATGAGGCCCCGGCGGCCACGATCCTTCTCAAGACCCACGCGGACCTAGAGCAGCTAACCCTTACGAAGGACCAGATCAACGTTAAGCGAGACCTCGACAAGCTCTGGGCTGAGATCGTCTACCACGGCATGTGGGTCCACCCATTGCGAAGAGACCTCGATGCGTTCATAGACTCAACCCAGAAGGATGTTAACGGAACCCTGACGGTTAGGCTCTACAAAGCGAACGCGGACATCGTCAAGCGAGAATCCGACTCGTCGCTGTTCTCGCCTGAGATGCGTTCAGTGAAAAGAGCAGGGTTCGACCAGAGAGACTCGACGGGCGCGTCGAGGATCCACACGGTCCAGTACCAGCTGATGGGCAAGCTGGGCCGGTAGAGCGCCATCCCGACGATGATGAACCCAAGGCAATCTCGACGCCTCTTCACGCGCTAAGGTAGGCCGTGTTCGGGGGCTCCGCGTACACTTCGGCGAGCCTCCTAGCCAGCACTCTTGCCCACAGACCAGTGTTCGGGTTCTCTGACACTCTGGCAAGGTACGATTGCCAAGAGGTCCCCGTCGCGCGCTTCCATTCGGAGCAGCGGCGAATGAGGTTTACGTACGCTTGCTCATGCAGTTTGCAGGCCTCGCTCTGGGACTCGTTCGCTCATACTAGGCATCTCTTCACCTTTGGCCGCCATCTTCCTGGAGCAGGCTGGGTTTACACAGAGGAACCATGACCTCCGCCCTTGCTGCTTTACGAAGAGCGTGGGCCAACCACAGCTTCTACACCGACCCCTCGAGGGCCTAACAGAGCCTCTCTGAGGAAGCGGGTACGAGGCTTTACAGAGACCGTTGAAGAAGTTGGTGCATCCGACGAAGCGCTTCGATGTTCTCTTAGACCTTAGGATGGTGAGGGTTCCTGTCCTACAGGTGGGACAAGGCCCAATTTCCCGCGTTTGGAGGCGTACAGCCGCGGTGACTTTCGCAAGCTCCTCGCCCAACGTGGCCTCGCTCGCCTTTATCGTCTGAAGCACGGGTTGAAGTTGAGCAACAGCTTCCCGAATGACGTTTTCCTGCGTCTCTTCGCCTCTCTCGATCGCCTCCATCCTCGCTTCCAGTATCCTCGTAAGGTCCACGGAGGCAACCTGAGGGCAATGCTTCTCCAGAATGGCGGAGACGCTGAGGCCGAGGTCTGTCACGCGGATCTGCCTTTCGGATATGTAGCCACGCTTGTACAGGATCTCGATGATCTCAGCCCTCGTAGCCTTCGTTCCCACCTGTTGCTCCTCCATGAGCCGAAGCAGGCTACTGGGGTTGAAGCGAGGCGGCGGCTCCGTGAACCTGTCTATGCGCGTAACGGACTCGAAGAAGGCTCTTTCGCCCTCAGCCACGCTCGGCAAGAGAACGTCTTCGCTCTTCACGTACGGCCTGTAGAACTGACGCCATCCCTCCTCCAAGACCCTCCCGCCACGGATGAAGAAGATGTGCTCGCCATTCTGTAGAACTATCCTAACGCTCTGCCTGAGCGCTGGCTCGCCGAAGACTGCCATGAACCGTCTAACGATAAGGTCGTAAAGTCTTGCCTCGGAGGCGTCCAGTTGCATGCTAGGCTGAATCCCGGTGGGGAAGATCGACGGGTGCGCCGAGCCCTCCGCTGCTCCCTCGTTCGGCTTGAGCCGAGGGCAAGCGAGTAGTCTCCGTGCCAACGCGGCGTATTCTCGGCTCTCCGCCAGCGAGGAGAGAATCTTCCGGTAGCCCAGAGCCTCAGGAAGCTTCTGGCTGGAGGTTCGAGGATAAGAGACCAAGGCTGAGAGGTACAGTCTCTCGGCTATGCCGAGCGTCCAGCTCGGAGTGAGGCCGAAGAGACGGTAGGCTTCGACCTGTAGGTCGCCTAGGTTGAAGGGGGCCGGAGGCGCCTGGCGAAACTCTCTCACCTCAACCGCCTTAACAAAGCCGTCTCTGCCGTCGCAGTCCTCCACGACCTTGTCCGCTTCGGCTTGGGTCTCAACCCGGTCTTGTTCATACGTTGCTTCAAGAGTTGCCCCGCGGATCTGGACCCTGGCAGTAACGGTCCAGAATGGGGTTGGGACGTGGCTTTGAATCGCGGCCTCACGGCTCACTAGGAATCGCAGGGTTGGACCTTGCACCCTGCCTGTGCTCAGCGTGAGGTATCTGCCTGCGGCCTTCTTGGCCGCGGAGGTCAAAGCCCTCGTGAGATTGACGCCGTAGAGGAAGTCGACCTCATGCCTGGCGCGGCCTGCCTCCACGAAGGCGAAGTCGAGGCGTGGCTGCGGCCTCTCATAAGCCTCCAGAAGCTCGTCCCTGGTCAGCGTTGAGAAACGCATTCTCTTCGCGTCTCGGTCGTGGCCGCCGCAAGCGTACCTCAGGATGTTGTAGCCGATGAGTGAACCCTCGATGTCCAGGTCGCAGGCACAGATGAACTCGTTGGCTTCTCTCGCTAAGGTTGAGAAGGCCTCAATCCATTCCTTCGTCGCAGAGGCCTTCTTCTCAACCCGGTACCGCGGGAACCAGTCCACTTCGAAGACCGGGTAGACATCCCTTCGAGACTCCACACATGGCGCTACGGTGTAGAGGTGGCCCAACGCTGGAACTACGATAAGGTTCTTTCCGTGCCTGGTCGCTCTGTAGAAGGGGACTCTCCCCATGGAGAATCTGCGCGGCCTGCCTTCGTCGTCGAGGGCCTCGGCAATCCTCAGCGCCGCGTCAGGCTTCTCGGCGACGACCAGCGTCTGGCGGCTCTCCATCCGTCACCCTTGCTAGGAGAACCTAGTGCTTCTTATAAAAGGGTCTATGGCTTGGCACGGCTCTTTCCTGAGCGATCCAAGATTCCGTCCGCATAGGCGACTCACCTGCCGACGCCGGGACCCTCTTGGCTTGAGATAGGTTGGGATGTCTCGTGCGTGGCTCGCCAAGGTAGGCTGTTGCCAGCGGATGGTCTGCGTTAAGGCGTCAGCCAGCCTGCTACGCCTGGCCGCTTGGCGCGGGCCTGAAACTCGATCTAACAGCCTGTATTGACAAGCCTCTAACGCTTATGTCGCCGAGGCTGTTCGAGCCGAGCCCCACCTCCCTTGCGATGTTCAGATGGTTAGGTATCTTCGGTATGAAGGGCGGGTACTCTTTGCCCCATGGGTCGAAGCCCATGATCGCCGTCCCCACAGCGTCTGTTGCCACCGGGTTGTTGCCCGCGACGAATACGTCCATCTCTTTCGGTCTTGCATCGCTTATCCACGGTCCTTCGCCGCCTTCGAGCCCAACCATGCCATCGATGATCGTGAGCGTCATCCTCTTGGCCATGTTAAGGTCGACGATAACGTAGGGAACTTTGTCGGAAGGTGAATGGAAGGTATCCCTTGACCCCGTGCCCTTGCTTGCGTAGACGGAGTTAGGGGCTATGCCGAAGAGGTTCTTCATCGTCAACGTGACGCCGGCAGTGGCGTGACATTTCAGCTTAGCCACCGATATCAGCTTGTCAGCGTTCACCACAGCGCTGTTCAACCTGAAACTCTCATACCTCAACCCGCCGCCTGGGACCGGAACCTCCTCCATAGGTCCTTCGTTAAGGTCTACTAGGTCTAGTCCAACGCGTTCGGCCATCTCCTCGTAGCCGAGCTCCCTGAAGGCGGTGAAAGTCTCAGCACCGCCAGGCCCCTCACCAACCTGGACGAACGCCGTCCCGGCCTCTTTCACCAGTTCGGCGAGCGCTTCCACAACCCTAACGTCTGTCGAAACGTACGGCGAGCCCCTCAGCGTCAGGTCGGGATATGAGGCCGTTAGGTTAGGCTTGATAAGAACCGACTCGCCCGGCTTCACGTAGGACTCGATCCCACCGACCAAGTCGATGGCTTCCCTCAGCTTATCCTTAACCAGCTCATAGGAGGATTCCGGGCGACACCTCACAATTGAGACTACCTGCTCGCCGCTCGGAGGCGTGACCAGCTGGGGGATTCGGGATCGAAGAAGGTAGTCCAAGCCGAACGCAGAGACTACCGCCGCCCCAGCCGCAAGGACGATGAACTTGCGCCTCGTCATCCGTCGGCCGCTCATGTCAGACCCTCACCCAAAGCCGCGCACGTATCGCACGTCGACTCTCCAAGAGTGTCCGTGCCGTGCCCCTATTTGAGCCTGTTTCAGGAATCGGCGCCTAGTAGTCGGCTAAGCTGCGGAGTGGGTCTTCCGGCGTATTGCGGTCCGCGGCCAGGCTAGGCGGCAACCAGTCGGCGAGTGATCATGTTCTCCAGGGCTTGTTCGCTGAACACGTCCATGAAGTCCCTGAGCAGGATGGTTCTGTAAAGGGAGACCTCGTCGTCCGACATGTATTGGAACATGTAATCGCCGGTGTACGGTGAGGGGCTCCCTTCTCTCGTCACAAACTCTATGTGCATGAAAGGGTCGCCCTTCCTGATCACGATCGGCCGCCTATCGTTGCTCAGGTTGACGAGCTCGAGCGCAAGCCTCCCTATGAAGCCACTGTGGACCTTCGCCGCGTTGAGGAACGAGAGTCCCATCCTGCCGTAACGGCTCTTCGCAGTTAGGTGCGCGACTAGGTCAGGCGGCGTGAAGACCACTTCACGCGAGACGAGGTTCTTATGCTCCAAATAGTGGAGCACCGTCTCCTCCCTGACGGTAAGGACGTAGCCATCCCCATCCATCAGGCTCAGATCGTACGGGTATATGCACTTGTGCTTCTCTATCAGGCTGAGAAGCCGGTCTCTTCCCAAGACGCACATCAGGCTTCCCCAGGCGAACGGCTAGAAACCCACTCTTAAATCTGACACCCCTCGGTTCTGTTAACTTGTCGGGACTCAGGCCGTTTAGATACACCCTGCCTCCTTCGAA
>CAYRUY010000007.1:0-50795 GCA_964427455.1 uncultured Candidatus Bathyarchaeia archaeon
GAGGATCACAGACGGCGGAGGGAGGATTCGAGTTCTCACAGAGCATCGTCGTGAGAACAGACCTCGTGTTGTCGAAGGGTAAACTCTGCGCACAAGTGGGCCACGCAGTGCTCATAGCCGCAGAGGAGGCTAGGGCTAAGGACCACAAGCTGTGGAAAGCATGGCTCGATGAGGGACAGAGAAAGGTCGTCTTGAAGGGAAGCTCCTTAGCAGAGCTTCTCGCGTTGAAGACCGAGGCGGAAAGGTTGGGGCTGCCCACCGGGCTGGTTGAGGACAGGGGGCTGACGGAGGTGCCGCCTGGAACCGTAACATGTCTAGCTGTTGGGCCTGCCCCCATCAGGCTGGTTGACAAAGTGACGGGGAGGCTGCCGCTTCTCTAGCTGTCCTCAGCCTCCAAGCCCTTGCGCTATCCTCGTCTCGCCGAAGGAGAGAGCCTTCACGTACAGTTCCTGGAACTCTGGGAAGGTGTGGAGCTCAACGTAACGAGTCGCTCGCGCTATCATCTCTGCTTCCTTACGGGCCTCTACTGAGGTGAGCGCGATCCTAGCGCCGGCTCCCGCCGTGTTTCCAACCGCTTGGATCATTCGGATCGGGAACTTCGGGATCATCATGATCGCGATGGCGCTCTCAGGCCTGACGTAGGAGCCGAAGGCTCCCGCCATGTAGACACGCTCGATCTCTTCGATCGCTACTTGGGCCTCCCTCATCACGATCACGCAGCCTGTCAGGACCGCTGCCTTCGCTAGCTGGATCTCCCTTACATCCTGCTGTGTAAGCGTGATCGCAGCTCCCGAGGCTGTCTCTTCTCCTGGGGCGATCACAAACTCTGCCATGCCTTGTCCCCTCTCGACCACTCCGGGGCCTACCATCCGACCGGACGGAGAGATTGCACCCGCCTGGACTAGCTGAGCCACGGCGTCTATGACACCTGAGCCGCAGACGCCACGCGGCTTCTCATCGTCTATGACGTGATAGCTTACGTCCATCGTCTCAGGCTCGACTTTCACGTGTTCAATCGCTCCGCTCGCAGCTCTCATCCCGTGCTTGATCCTGGCACCTTCAAAAGCTGGGCCAGAGGCGCATGAGGCGGCGTAGAGAGCCCCTTTGCGTCCCAACACGACCTCGGTGTTCGTCCCTATGTCGAAGAGAAGCTGCCAACCCGCCTGTTCGTGCAGCCTCGTTGCCAAGATGTCAGCTACAGCGTCCCCACCTACGAAACCCGCGACAACCGGCAGAACGTGAACGTTCGCCGCCCTGTTCAGCCTGAGGCCTAGACGCCTCGCCTCCTCATCGATCGGGTCTTGGACGACGGGGGCGTACGGGGCCAAGCCAAGTGTCCTAGGCTCCAAGCCTAGGAAGAAGTGGTGCATCGCCGTGTTTCCGACCACTGTAACCTCGTATATCTGGGTCCGTCTAACTCCGGCGCGAAGACAACACTCCTCGGCCAAATGGTTGATGCCCTCGACCACCGCTCTGCGAAGACGGCGTGTCCTCCTGGCGTCTTTCGAATACGTTATCCGTGAGATCACGTCCTCACCCCACTCAATCTGGGGGTTGATGATGGATGTCGCAACTAGGGCCTCGCCGTTCCTGAGGTTGACTAGGTAGGCCGCAAGCTTCGTCGTTCCGATGTCTACGGCCAACCCGTAGACGCCGCCCTGAGCCCGCGGAGACCCTACCTCCAGGATCTTCCTAGCCTGCCACAGGACAACCTTCACCTTCCAACCGTGCCGCCGCAGTTTAGACGGAAGAGACCGGGCCTCTTCGAGGTCCGCGCAGAGCCCTCTTACGGCTAGGTCTCTCGAGATGGCGTCGAAGAGTCGCTTGAGGTCTGATCGCAGATCATGCACGGTAGGAGGTTCGAGCTCCACAACCCATTCGGTCACGGCTGGGTTCAGTGGTACAGTAACGCTAAGCCCGTCGGTGACCATCTGTGGTCTCCCAAGCATGCTCTCGGGTGGTATGAGAACCGTCACGTCTCCCTTGAGCCTTGCGAGACAAGCGAGCCTATAGTCCTTCTCTAGCATCGTGTCGGATATGAGGACTCTCTCGGCCGAGCTCGGCGTACTTAGGTCCTCTTTTCCCCCGATGACCTTAACCAAGCATTTGCCGCACGTGCCTCGACCTGCACAGGGGCTGGTGATGGGGACGCCCAGGCTTCGGAGGGAGCCCAGCAGCGTCGATCCTTTCGCAACGTCTCCTCTCAACCCCATTGGCTGCACGACGAGTTCTGCTCGGTCCTCCATGAGTCTCAACGGCTTCCAACAGCTAGCCTGGCATATCAGCCCTGGTCACAAACTCTTCGACATCCCGCAGCCTTGGGAAGACAGGCCCAGCTCTGAGTATGTGCAGCGCGGCAGCGGCATTAGCGAAAACGGCGGTCCGTCGTAGAGACCACCCCTGCAGGGCTCCATAGACGAAAGCGGCGTTGTAGACATCCCCCGAACCGGTCGGGTTCAAGGGCTCAACCTTGAACGCCGGGGCCATCAGGCTTTCCCTAGGGGTCACGACCATGGAACCCCTCTCGCCGAGATGCAACGCCACCATGCCCACTCCCATCTGTAACACTCTGCTCACAGCGTCCTCGATCATTTCCCTGCGAGTAAGCCGCTGCAACTCTCGTTCGTTGATGAAGAGAATATCCACTTGCTCAAGGGCTTGGTTAACTAGGCTGACGCGGTAGTCCGTCCAGCCTTGGCTGTCCCAGCCGATATCCAGGCTGGTCTGGACTCCCCTTTCACGGGCGTTTGCCAGAAGCTTCCGCGTAGGCTCTCCCATCAGTTGAGGGCAATACCAGAAACCTGAGCGGTGCAGGTGCCTCGCCGATTCCACCAATGATAGGTCCATGTCTCCATAACACAGGTCTAGGTTCGAGCCGTGAGCTGCGATGAACTGCCGACTTCCATTCGTGTAGGTGATCGCGAAGGTTATGCCCGCCGTAGACTCACGTCTGGTCTTGACAGCCACCTGTACACCGTATCTGCTCATCGCGGCTTGAAGCCACTCGCTGATCGGATCTTCTCCTAGGGCCCCCATGAAGGCCGTGCGCATGCCAAGGGTTGCAGCTGCGGCTGCAAAGTTCGCCGCGTTCCCGCCAGTGCAAAGCCCAATCGAGTCAACGGTATAGGAGGTCTCAGGCTCAGGGAGGGAAGAGATCGGTGAGGTTATGATGTCCACATTGAGGTCTCCGACGGCGACCACGTCCAATGCCTTGCGAGGCTTGCCTTCGCTGATGGTTGCCGGTCTTCGTCGGGAGCGAAGACCACTTTTCATGCGAATAGCCATGTTACCTCCTCTTGGCGATTCTCTCATAGACCGCGAGCAGCATGAGCGGCAGGAGCACTGTGGCCTCCCCTTCGACCGTGACTTCGTCCGCGTCTTCCTTGACCTTGCCCCAAGATATGGCCTCCCTCAGCCTTGCCCCCGAGAGGCTGCCGTCGTATTCCAGCGCCGTCGTGAGGGAGACCGCGGAGTCTAACCCTTCCCTGAACTGATTGTACCAGATAACTGTGTGCTTGCTTATGCCGCCGCCTACAATCAGTGCACCCGTCTTCTCTGCGTCAAAGACCAAGTCTGTGAGTTCGCGCATATCCTTCCAGAAGTCGACTTGAAAGTCATGGGTTTGAGCGAACATGAAGAGTTGGCTTCCGAACGCCGAGTCTAGGACGCCTAAGGAGTAGATCGGCACCTTCATCTCATACGCCCTCCTGAGGAGGCTGTCAGGGCGTTCGAGCCGCCTCCCAAGCTCCTCGCACAGTTCCCTCACAGAGTACGCGTGTTTCCTCCGTTCCAGTTCGGCTAAGATGGGTTGCAGCCGGGCCTCTATGAGAGGGCCGTGCTCCTGCATCGGAATAAAGATGCTGCCAAGCCGGTGGATACCAGCCTTATGGAGCTCAACGTCATCGGCTTGGAAGCTGCCTCCGTAATAGGTTCCTCCCCAAGTCCTTGAAAGATCATGGTCTAGTGTTCCCCCTGTTGTCACAATAACGTCGACCAGGCCACGTCTCACCAAGTCCGTCAAGGCGCCCCGGAGCCCTGTGGCCATTACGCACGCGGGGAAAGAAAGGAAAAAGGTGTAGGTGTCGTCGGTTAAGACCCTCTCCAGAACGTCCACGCCCCTTGCTACGGCTTTGGCGCTGAAACCTCCGGCGGCGCCCATCTCGGCGATCAACTCGTCTGCCGTCATCCGCTCGATCAGCCTCATGTCGCGGATCGGTTCACGAAGCAGCCCGGTGTGAGCCAAGGCCAATCACTTCCTCGACACTCTACGCTCCTATCCAGATGTACCACACGCTTATTGGATAAGCTCGTCGGTGGCGCTGGCCGTCTGCAAACCAGACGGCAGTCCCTGCGAAGCCTTAAATGGGAAACGCCCCACGTTCTAGCCGCAAAACATACGCGAGGCGAACCCATTGCGCCAAGCGATGTTTCACGTCGAGGTGAGACCGGTTCAGCGAAGTCTCCCGACATCTACGGAGGCCTTGGAAAGCGTGAGGGGCCTCGGAGCCAAGACCGTGTCAAGGATGAGGAGGGAGGCCGTTGACTGCCCGGTCTTAGCCAAGACGAGGCCTTTCATCGAATGCTTCGTTTGTCAGAGCTTCATAGGACGTGCTAGGGGCATCGTGGACTGTGAGGGCCCAGCAGGACAAGAGGTTGAGCCCTAGCTCGGGCCTCTTGTGACGGTAACAGCGGTTTTTCGGGGAGGGGCTGCAAATCAACGACGGTGACGCAGCCGGTCAACCGCTCTATGGCGGACGACCTGGCTCAGCGCATGACCGCCCTGACCCAGTCAGCCGTCTCCTTTCCGGATGGTCTGTCGCCACTCATGCTTCTACCATATAAGCGTTCTGAGACGAGCAGGGACGAGGCTCACCGAGAGACCGGCGCAGCGACGCGAACCCTCTTGCACGTTTGCCCCCCTATGAGTTTTCACGAAACAACGTGGGCTGACAATGCAGGCGGGAGCAAGGTAACCGCTTAGCCTACGATAGATTGCGTCAAGCTTAAATCCGGCAGCGGCAGGATCGCCTCGGACGGAGAGGTGCCTCATGCGGGTTGGGAAGGCATGTTTCATCGTGAACACCATTCTCGTAGCCTCTTTGATCGGCTACTTCTGGCTCGCCTTCCTTCCAAGGTTTGAAGGACACGCGGTATACGCGTCGATGAGCAACTTCATCACGTTGATTACCGCATGCTTCATTGGCGCCTACGTGGCATCATCGCTTGTGATGCTCGACAAGGTTTAGAGCTGACCTTCCAGAGCGACCTGGCCTTCGGGTGGGCTCAAGGATTTAAACTAGCGGAGACGATTCCAACGTGGTCCGACTATGCAGGTTCAGGTTAGGGTAGACCCCTCAGTTTACAACGCATACCCCGGATTCATGAGCCGCTTCGCGACTGCGATGGGCGTCAACATCAAGAGGATGGATGAGACCCTTGAGGTCGCGAAGAAGAAGACCCTCGTTGAGCTGAGATCGAGGTATCAGGCGGCATCCATAACTGAGATCCCTGAAGTCGTGCTATTCAGGAGCTTCTTCAGGGCGATGGGCGTTGACCCTTCGAGGTTCAGGTCTCCGCCGGAGTATCTGCTGCGTAGGGCGCTAGTAGATAGATTCCCGTCCGTCAACAACCTCGTCGACATATGCCTCCTCCTCACCGTGAAGCACTGGGTTGCGGTGGGTGCCTTCGACCTGAGCGGATTGAAGGGCCGGGTTACCGTGGCGCTCGCAAGGGGGTCCGAGAGCATCCAGACGATCGACGGCAGAACAGTGGCTTTGACCCCTGGGGAAGTCGTTCTGAGAGATGACGAGAAGGTCCTCTCAGCCTACACCGTCGGCGACGCTCAAGCAACCATGGTGACAAGTACGACCACAGATGCCTTGATGACACTCTGGAACGCCCCGGGGATCGCTGAGCAGAACCTCAACGACGCCCTAGCTGAACTGAAGGCCCTCGTCACTGCTCACGCATCAGGCGTGGTGGAAGAGGTCAAGGCGACCTGAAGGCGGGGTGTCAAGGCCGGAGGAAGCCAAAGGGGATGGTAATGAGAAGGCCAAGGCCGGACGACTGATTCACAGTTTACCGCCGAGGCCCTGACTGGTCAAACCAAGCTGCAAGCTACAAGTACCAGAGGAGAGCTTGGGATGGATCAAAAGGAAGTCCGTTACCGGCTGATCTCCACCTTGCTTCAGGCTGGTGAGCCTCTGACTTTCACTGAGCTTGTGGCTCAGTGCGGGATCGCAGAGAACGAGATCCTTCCCCTCCTGAGGGAGTTGGTGGACAAGAATTCGGTCGTTGAAGGTGGATTAGTTCTTGGCAAGCCGATGCCACAGTATTGCTGGCGCGCACGCCGGGAGATAGAGGCACAACGCTGCGCAGCCAGCTCAAAGCAGACGCTCCACGCAACTGCTAGGCGAAGCGAAACAGTGCAAGGACAAAGGCTGGACATTGACAGCGAGCCAGTGCTGGCTTCTTACGATTACATAATTAGTGGATACAAACCGCCGAAGGATAAGAGATTGCTCGTGTTCTTGCAATGTTCTGTGAGGCGCCCCTTCTCTTCTTCGCCGTCACATGCATCGATGAGGAGAGCGATATCCGTGGCTACAGGTTACGACCCGAGTAAGGATTCCGAGACTTGTCCGGTCCATATTGTCGTATTGGCAAGCAGGATCGGGCCTGTGCCTTACGAGCTTGAGGATGTCTATCCGGCGAACGTGCGTGGGGGTGGCGTTGTGCACTTCGATAGGTCATACTACGCTCGTGTTAAGCCGATACTAGCTGAGCGGATGGCGCGGTACATCATTGCTCACAAAGACAACTACGACCGGATCACCACGTTCACTGAGGGCAGATATGGTGAAGTGATGGAAGCAGCCAAGCAGATCGCTGCGGTCGACTTCCGTGTTCTTCCCGTGTTGGATGGACCGGAAATCGTGCGAATGGGCAGATCGATACCCCGAAAATACTGGAAGAGATACTGGATCCAGTTGTATCTCGAAATAGTGAGTTGGCTTGAACCAGCTCAACAAGCGCTGGCAGAAGCGCGATTGAAGAAAATGGGAGTGAGATACCATGAAGGGATAATTAGAGGTGACTGGACATGAAGCTGCAAGATCCAAGAGGCTCATTGCTTAGGTTCTCAGGTCGTGAACCTATCTGGCAGGCTAGAAGAGCACGTATCCTCCGCATACGGAGATGCATTGGCCTGTAACGTAATCCGAGAGATCCGTCACAAGGAACTCCAAGACCTTGGCGCAGTCCTCAGGCGTGCCCAGCCTACGGAGCGCGATCTGTCTCTCTAACGCCTCGCGGGCCTCAGGCCGACCCCTGCCCTGAGCAATCGCCCTGGAGCTGAGTACCCAAGCCGGAGCCAAGCAGTTCACGTTCACCCCGTAGGGCCCGAGTTCCGCCGCCAAGATTCTCGTGTAGTGGATGACTCCCGCCTTGGCAACGCTGTAGGGGGCGCTGCCTCCCTCCACGCCTGCTCTAAGCCCTGCCTGAGAAGCCACATTGACGATCTTTCCTCCGTGCTGTCTCTTCATCGGCACACTCGCAGCTTGGCAGCAGAAGATGGTGCTCATGAGGTTGATGTCCATAATGTACCTGAAGTCTTCCTCCGAGGCGGACGAGGCCCAACCGGGCCCCGGCCTGAGGCTACCGCCGGCGTTGTTCACGAGGATATCAAGCCGACCGAACTCGTCAAGGACGTGGCGGAACATCGCGTCCACCTCGGCCCTCTTGGAGACATCTGCCTGAATGCCTAGAGACCGCCGGCCTAGATTCCGAACTTCGTCCATAACGGTGGGCGCGGTCAGCTCTTCCCCGTACTCGTTCGCCGCGTCTAGGTTGATGTCGTTCACGACAACATCGGCGCCAAGGCTTGCAAGCCTCAAACCGTACGCTCGGCCCAGGCCGCGGGCAGAGCCCGTCACCAGGGCAACCTTTCCTTCAAGCTTCAACAACACACTTCACCAGAACCCGGCAGTACCCGAATCCTTGGAGGAACAGCCCCTCGCGTGATCGCCTGCGGAGGGCTTGCCCCGTTGTTCAGCGCGATCTTCGCGGGATTCGCTTGCTGGATCGAGAGCCCTAGACGCTGCTGGCGCGGCGAGGCTTAGGCTTTGCCTTGTCTGCTTCCAGAACTCCGCCTACCGAGACGTCCTCGCTGGGAAGCTCGACCATTTGGATTGTCACTAGGTCTGGGCTGACGTCGATGTTCCTGCATATCACGTCGGTTATTCCCTTCGCTATCGCGCGCTTCTGTTCGAGCGTTTTTCCTCCCAACATGAATATATGAATGATGGGCATGGAAACACCGGAGCCGAATCCCAGCTTCGAGGTATTAAGCCTTAGCAAGAGAGAACGAGGCGGAGACGAAAACGAGACACCTGAAATCTGAGCCCTCTTGGAACGCCTAAATACGGCCTTCAGCCGTTTCGAGAGGGGCTGATGTCAACCACCGCGGCTGTCAGCCTTCCTTACGGGCAGGGCAGGATCGAGGTTAGGCTTCCCAGAGACGAACTGCTTTCGGTCGTCGTGCCCCGTGACATGGCGGCTGTCCCCAATCCTGGGGAAGAGATCAGGAGGGCTCTGGATAACCCAATAGCCTCAGATGGGCTCGAGGGAAACGTTGTCGGGGCGAGAAAGGTCACGGTGGTCGTGAACGATTCGACACGCCCCACGCCTACCTGGCTGGTGTTGCCGATCCTGCTGGGGTGTCTCAAGGCTCTGGATGTGCCCAAGCCATCTGTGGAACTCCTTGTGGCCACTGGGCTGCATAGGCCTTCGACCCGCGAGGAACTTCAGACGATGCTGGGCGAGAAGGCTTCGAGCAGTCTCAGGGTGGCGAACCACGACGCTTTCGACCCGCAAGGTCTCGGTTTCTGCGGCCGATCTTCTCACGGGACTCCCCTCTGGTTCAACAAGCGGATCCTAGAGTCGGACGCCGTGATCTCCCTCGGCTACATCGAGCCGCACTTCTTCGCCGGCTACACTGGTGGCGGGAAGATGATTCTCCCAGGGGTGGCAGGCGTCGAGAGCATCATGGCCAACCACGGAGCTAGGATGATCGATCATCCTAAGGCCCGTGCGGGCGTGTTGGAAGGGAACCCGATCCGCGAGGACAACGTCGAAGCGGCGAGGGCGGCGCGACTGAGCTTCATACTCGACGTGACCTTGAACAGGGAGAAACGCTTGGCGAAGGCTGTCGCTGGGGATGTGGAAAGGGCCCATCGGGAAAGCGCCCAGTTCATCGACCGCTTTGTGAGGGTCAAGGCGTGCAAGGCGGATGTGGTCGTCACGAGTAACTCAGGCTACCCTCTGGACCGAGACCTGTATCAGGCCGTAAAAGGGATGGCTGCAGCTGAGCCGGTGGTGAAGGACGGTGGCTTCATAGTCGTCGCCTCGGAGTGCCGCGACGGAATAGCGCATCCGAACTTCGAAAGAATGGTTGCTGAAGCCAAGAGCCCAGAGGAGCTGCTTGAAAGGATCAGGACGCCGGGCTTCGCAGAGATCGACCAGTGGGAGGCCCAGATCATGGCTAGGGTCCAGTGCAAAGCTGATGTGATCATGGTTACTAGCGGCATCTCGAGGAAGGACCTGGCCAGGATGCACCTCGGCCACGCTGCCTCCCTTGAGGACGCATTAGCACAGGCGCGATCCGCGCTCGGTCGAAGACCGGAGGTAACCGTCATACCGGACGGGCCATACACGATCGTCGAGCCCTCGACGGGTCTCTGAAGCATGCACTCGTAGAGAAGCCTCAGTCCTCTAAGCGGTGGGATGCAGCTCAGCGAGGTTTGGACACGGCGCTGCGAGGAGTCGAACCGTGACCTGCGTTCAGCCTAGAGGCTTCCTGTCCTTGGTCTTGATGGATTCTGTCGCCTGCAACAGCCTCGGGGTGTCCAGGGTCTATTGCGGGTAGCCATCCGGCAATGATCCCTGGGCTTCGATTGAGGGTTTCCAAGCCTGAGAGGTAATGAGGTCTTTGCTGAGGCGGCTTTCTCAGCCTTCTCACGGCTGGGGTTGTGTGAGGAAGACTCTCAATGAGGGATGTCTGTTGTGCTCGTGGTAACGGTTTTGGTAACAGTCTCGGCTCTCCGTCCGTTCTTGCCGCTGCATGCGAGAGTGGGGGGATGATCGGTCTCCGAGCACAGTCTCCATGCCTGCGAGGAGAGGGTTGCCGCTCTGGTCTCCCGTCCGTCAAGGCTATGGATCTTGACGCGGCTGGTTTTCACGCCTCTTCTCCATGCTCCTTGCTGGCCATGAGCGTAGATGACGCCCGGTTTTTCCCATCTTCTTGACGATGCTGACCGCCTCTATGTTCTCGGTAGATGGGCGAGGTACTGCGCGCCACGAGAAACCATGACGCCCCCTTCCCCATAGAGGCGCCGAACAGGGCCCTCTCTAGGCTCCTTCACCGAAACAGCCGGGAAGCAACGTCGAACGTCATGGCGGGCCCGCCGGGAGTCGAACCCGGGACCAATCCCCCGAGGCCTACAGCAAGCCTCGTCTGGGTTTCTTCAAGGCGTTTTGTAAAAGCCCAGTACTCTACCTTACTGAGCTTCCCGGCCTCGCGGTTCGAGGCGTACGGGCCCAGGCCCGCCAAGATGCGTATCAGGAGAACGCTAAGATATAGGTTTGTTCAGCGGCTGGCAGGGGTCGCAAAACGTTTAATTTCCCCACAGCCGATGTGCTCCTCAGCCCTGGTGGTGCAGCCCGGTTAACATAGTCGGCTGTCGCCCGACTGACGCGGGTTCAAATCCCGCCCAGGGCGCCACCCTGACATTCCTGCAGGTGGTTTCATAGGGTTCTTCTCCATGCTTTAGGGTGGTTTCATGCCACCAAAGGAGCGCTCCTCAAGCGCTGATTCAGCTGGGAGGTAGGTGAGACAGACTCTGATTAGCAACTCTTCTCTCACCCAAGGGGGGAAATGCTTGAGGATAGAGGGTACTTTCCGGCCGCTGACGAAGTCTGGTCTTATTAGGGTGTGGGGTGGTTTCGTGCTGGGGAGTCGCGGTTGAGGGTTCTCCTCGTCGAGCCGCCTAAGGAGTTCTGGTTTCTGATGGGCGAGTACCTTCCGCCGCCCTTCGGCCTTCTCCAGCTTGCGGCGTATCTCGCAAGGGAAGAGACCGATGTCGAGGTGCAGGTTCTCGACTGCCAGGCGCAGGGCTTAGACTGGGACGGCCTCCGGAGGGAACTAGAGGCCTTCCAGCCGGACGTGGTGGGTTCCAGCGGCTTGGCGACGTGCAACGCGTTCATAGCTGCTCGCACCTTGGAGCTAGCGAAGAACGTGGACCCCAAGGTCGTCACGGTGGTGGGTGGCCAACACTTCACCGCGACCGCCGAGGAGAGCCTCGAAAGGTACCCGGAGGTCGACGTGATCGTCCACGGCGAGGGCGAGGAGACGCTTCGCCAGGTTGTGAGGGCCTTGAAGGGACGGAAGCCCCTCGCCGGGGTGGAAGGCATCTCCTTCAGGAACGGTGACGCGATAGTGCATAACCCGTCGAGGCCTTTGATCGAGGACTTGGACGCGCTGCCGTTCCCCGGGTACTGGTTCGTAGAGGACCTGATCGACAGGTACCATTTCACGATGATGGCGGGGCGCGGCGTGAGGTACGCTCTGGTGGAGGGCTCACGCGGCTGCGCTTACCACTGCAGTTTCTGCACACAGTGGAGGTTCTGGCAGGGAAGGTGGAGGATGAAGTCGCCAGGGCGGATAGCGGACGAGATGGAGTTCTGCCACAGAGAGTACGGGAGCCAGTTCCTCTGGTTGACCGACGACAACCTGGGCCTGGGACCAAGAGCGAGCAAGCTCTGCGACGAGATCATCCAGCGCGGCCTCGGAGACGAGATCACGTGGTTCATGCAGGCTCGATGCGACGACGTGGCAAAGCATACGGGGCTGCTTCCGAAGCTGCATAAGGCTGGGAACCGATGGATGCTCTTAGGCGTGGAGAGCGGCAGCAAGGACACGTTGAAGGCGTTCAACAAGTCTGCACGGCCGGAGGATGCGAGGACTGCGGTGAAGGCGTTGAAGATGAACGACGTCTTCGCCCAGGCCACGTTGATCATCGGCGAACGGAGGGACACAGCCCAGTCCATGGCTCAGCTGAGGGAGTTCGTCAACGACCTAGACGCAGACCTGCCGATCTTCATGATCCTTACGCCGTTCCCCGGAAGCGAACTCTATGAGAACGCGAAGAGCAATGGCTGGATCGAGGACTGGAACTGGGCGAACTACGACATGGTCCACGCCGTGATGCCGACCGAGGCGCTCTCAAGGGCTGAGGTTCAGGAGGAGCTCTACGAATGCTACAGGACCTACTACGGCTCATGGGCGAGACGGCTTAGAGGCCTCTTCTCACCCAACAAGCTGGTGAGGACAACGTACAGGTATCTGGCTAAACAGAACCTGCTAGCGCAGCTTAGGGGCATCGTTTAGCTCCTTGTGACCGGCTTGTCTAGAAGCGTCGAGGCGTACCCACTCGCTCTGACAGGGCTCTCCTTCGCCCTGCTCTTCATAATCGCTCTAGTAGCGGCCGCGCCATGGAGCGTCGTGGATAGGCTCCCTGGACAGAGGCCCATCACCGGCCTCATCTTCACCGCCGTCCTACTCCTAGGGATGACGGCCGCGCTCTTCCCTCAGGCGTGTTCAGGCCCATCCCATTCGTCGGCGAGGACCGCCCGACTGCCTGACCACGACCAAGGCGGTGGTGGCGGCGAGACTGCCTCCTCGGTCTTCGGTCTGAGAGTCGTTCATGGGCATCACCCCTCATGCGGCCGGTTCTCTCGCCACGAGTTCAAGGTGGACGACAGATCCTTCTGTGTCGCTTGCACCGGGTTGTTCGCAGGAGCAGCCTTAGCTCTGGCCTGTACGCTTGGGCTCTTTCTCAGCGATTGGCATGTGGGGATGGCTGAAGCCATCGTCCCCTTCGGCATGGCGGCTGTGGCCTTCGGCCTTCTCCAATACCTGCTGTTTGAAGATGAGCCTCGTCCTCTACGGTTCTCGCTGAACCTTCTCTTCGTCCTTGGCGCCTTCCTCATCCTTGCCGGCGTTGAGGCGTTGACTAGAAGCCTCACCGTGAACCTGCTCGCGATCTCCTCAAGCATCCTCTGGCTTGGGGCTCGGGTCAGCCTTTCGCGATGGAGACATGACCGAATCTGCTCAGAGTGCGGGTTCTCGTGTGAGAAGCGGGATCGATAGGAGGGTTTAGGGCGTCTGGGGGCCTTTTCCGGCAGGCTGGGCCTTCCCCTGCCGGCTCTCCACGAACTGCTTTACGAGGTCCGAGAGCGTGTCAACCGCCCTCGTAAGCTCCTTGCGCGTCTCTAGGGACTCCTTCTGAAAGGTTTCCAGGAGCAGGCTGAGCTTCGCTGAGATCTCGCCGTACTTCTGGTCGAGGGCCTTGAAGCTCTCGTCCGTTCTCTCGGTGAAGGCTCGGAACTCCTGCCGATAGTCTCTGAACTCTCCCACAAAGCCCCTGAACTCCTGTCTGTAGTCCCCGAACTCGTCCCTGTAGTCCCTGAACTCGTTCTGCATGGCTCCGAAGCCCTCTTGGAGCTCCTCTGCCAGCGACCCGAACGCTGTCTGGAAGTGCTTGATGCCGGGGTCGGGTTGGGCGGGGGTTTCCTCAAGGCCCCTTACCGCTATAGGTGAGGGTGGAGCCCTTATCTTGGCTAGGAACTCCTTAAGGCGGCCTTCCTCGCCTTGAGCGAAGACCCTTAGCGAGCCGTCCGGCTCGTTCGTTACAAGGCCTTCGATTCCCAGCTCCTGGGCAGCTTCGAGGATGAAGCGCCTGTAGCCAAGCCTCTGCACCCTTCCCTCGATCCGGAGGCTAAAGGCCCTCTTAGGCGCCTCCATGCTTCAGTCCCCGTTCCAGCCGCTAGATAAGGCCGAGGTTCTTAAAAGGCTAGTTGCTCCGACTGAACCTGCTAGAACGTTCCCGACCTTGTTCTGCCAATCTAACCACGTTTGCTGGCCTACGCAAGGCGATCAACTGCAATGGCCAGACCGATTCGATGTATGGGCAATATTCCTCCGCTGAATGTGTCGAGTAGGGCAGATCGGCGATCGTGCCAAGGAACATGACAGAGTCTGCTTAGCGTGTGGGTTCTGGGGTGAGAGGTTGGCCGACCGGTGGCCGCCTTAAGAGGTAGCTTGCTGCAGGATATGGGATATGACGCCCCTCTCCAGCCGCTATCTTCTGGTGGTCGCAGCGGCCGCGATCGCAGCGTCTGTGGTTCTCGCTCTAGATGTGGCCAGCCTGCCCTCGTCGCCGTTGCCCAGGGCAGATGGCGCTAGAGTCCTCGCTATCGTGGTCGCCGGGTTTGACGGGCCGGAGTACAGGGAGATTGAGGCCGTCCTTGAGGCTCAGGGAGCGGTTGTCGTTACGGCCAGTTTCACACTCGACGAGGTCGTAGGCGAAGGTGGTACGGTGAAGCCTGACATTCCCCTAGACGACGTAGATCTAGCTGAGTACGATGCGATACTGATGCCTGGCGGATACCATATCCGGGCGAATATCAAGGAGCACCCCGCTAGAGAAGCGCTTTACGACCTTATCCGGAGAGCAGACAATGAGGGGAAGCTTATCGCTGCGATCTGCCGGGCTCCATCAGTGCTGGGAGACGCAGGGGTAATAGGCGGTAGGAGGGTCACCGGGTACGACCGTGAAGAGCTCAAGGCTTTCGGCGCTATTGTGGTATCTATGGCCGTGGTCGAGGACGAAAACATCATCACCGCCTCAGGCCCCGCTGCGGCAAGAGTGTTCGCAGGAGAACTGGTCAAGAAGCTAGCAGAGTCAACTTGCTGTTGATCTGTGTTGAGAGGCGCTCCAGAGCTTGACGGATATCCTGTGGCCGTCGTTATCCCTTGTGCCGCCGTTCTTCTCCTTGGGAACACCGATGGTATTGAGGTTGTTGTGAGCGCCACTCGGAGCACCATTCCCAGTAGCAGGAACGCACGGCACAATCCCCAATACCATTGACGTGACCAAGATTGCTGCGATGGTCGTCGCAGCTGCAGCCCTCGTCGCGACCACAGCCTACCTACTGGCGTCGAGAAGGAAAGGGGCAACCGCAATCGCAGGGTAGAGAGGGAAAGGCAGCGCACACCTCTTCTCTTTTTCCTTCTTCCGAACAGATAGCAGCGCTGAGGCCCACCCATGGCGCATGTGAAGCATCAGGAGGCCGGAAGGTTGAAGGCCCTGCTGATCGATCAGTGGTGGAGGCTGGTCAGGGAACCCTCATGCAGATAGCGACGAATGCCGAGAGAGGCTTCGCGTTGAAGATAGCAGTGCCGGCATCGCTTGTCTCCGACACGCCCCATCTCCGCGAGAAGACGATGCGGATAGGCCTTGTAGGACGAGCCGCCGCAATCTTCAAGGTAGGAGAAGTTCTGATCTACTCGGACAGGCACGGGCTGGTGGACCAACGCGAGGATGGGGAACTCGTAGCGCTTATTCTGACCTACATGGAGACCCCACAATATCTCAGAAAGCGACTCCTTCCACGCGTTCAATCTCTAAGGTACGTTGGTATCTTGCCGCCGTTACGGACAAGCCACCACCCCTTAGGCTCCACTATCGAGTCGTTAAGAGACGGTGAACTCAGGGAAGGGCTCGTTCTTGAGAGTCGTCGAGGCCAGGGCCTCGTCGACGTAGGCGTAGACGCACCCCTGCCTTACAGCGGAACTGAGCCAGCCGGCAGTAGGGTTACGGGGCTGATAACGAGGCGCGAAGGCGTTCTCCGAGCAGAGCCTGCCCCAAGAGGAGCGAGGACCCTCTACCGCGGCTACACTGCCTTGTTCGTGAACAGGCCCCTGGGTCAAGTGGTTCAAGGGTCTGGCGCTGATCTTGTAATCGCGACTTCAAGATACGGCAAGCCCATAGGCTCCGTAAGGGAGGCTCTGAATGAAGGGCTCAGGGCTGCCAAGACCGTCCTCATGCTCTTTGGCTCGCCAAAAGAAGGCCTCAAGGAGATACTAAGAAGAAAGGATCTTACCCCCGAGAGACTGGCGAGTTTCGTCGTTGACATGGTGCCGGGACAAGGCACAGAGACTGTGAGAACCGAGGAGGCCATCCTGATCTCTCTGTCCATAATCAACACTCTCGGCTGATTGGCCTCCGCCAAAGAACCTTTATATCGACCCGGCCTCGTTTAGGCACATCCTCTAAGGAGGACCAACTCCAAAAACAGTGGTCGGCGAGCATGGGTCATCGAAAACGGCATGCGCCAAAGAGGGGCTCACTTGCATACATCCCAAGAGGCAGGGCGAAGAGCCTCCGGGCCAGGGTGAGATTCTGGCCTGAAATCGAGGGAAAGCCCCGCTTGATGGGGTTCGCCTGTTACAAAGCCGGGATGACCCATGCAATCATCGTGGAAGATAGGCCCACATCCGTCCATCATGGGAAAGAGGTCTTCACCCCTGTTACGGTGCTCGATGCTCCACCCGTCCTCGTCCATGGTCTTCGCCTCTATCGTTCGACGGAGGAGGGCTTGAAGCCTCTTACAGAGGTTTGGCCGAGAGACCCCGGCAAGGACCTGGGCAGGGTGTTGACGCTTCCGAAGGAGTCTGACCCCGAGGCGGCGATGAAGAAGCTTGAGGAGAGCCTGGACCAAGCATCAGAGGTTAGGCTCCTCTTAGCTACGCAGCCCAGGCTGAGCTCGGCCAGGAAGAAGAAGCCTGAACTCCTCGAGGTGAAGGTCGGAGGCGGAACGCCTCAAGAGCAATTCGAGTATGCGAGGTCGCTTCTGGGGAAGACGGTGCCTGTCTCGGACGTGTTCGAAGTGGGCCAGTTCGTGGATACTGCTGCGG
Organism: uncultured Candidatus Bathyarchaeia archaeon; assembly: GCA_964427455.1. Taxonomy (GTDB): domain Archaea; phylum Thermoproteota; class CALKCG01; order B24; family JAWCPE01; genus JAWCPE01. The sequence continues at coordinate 16,817 of CAYRUY010000007.1, forward strand.
TCTCAAAAGGGAAGGGGGTTCAAGGCGTGGTCAAGAGATGGGGTGTCCACCTCCTGCCCCACAAGTCTCGGAAGAGGGTTAGGGGCGTAGGGACACTTGGCCCCTGGAGCCCTTCACGGGTCATGTACACCGTTCCCAGAGCAGGCCAGATGGGGCTATTCCGGAGAACAGAGCATAACAAGAGGATCATAGGGATCGGCGAGAAAGGCGAGGATGTAGCCCCGAAGGGCGGATTTGTGAGATACGGCCTAGTCAGAGGGCACTACGTCCTCCTCACTGGAAGCGTCCCCGGGCCTGCAAAGAGGCTGATCCACCTGAGATATCCATCCAGGCCGCCTCTAGTCGAGAAAGCTTCCGCGCCCAAGATCACGTTCGTGAAGAGATGACGTAGATGAACGTAGGAAAACGGAGGGCAAAACGCCCCAGCCTCCCAGCGAGAAAACGGGTCAGAGCTAGAGCGGCACGCAGGCCCTCCAGAACGAGAGTCCAAGTCAAGGACGTCAATGGCAAGGTAACAAAGAGAATCACGCTGCCCAGGATCTTCGAGACACCAATACGTAGCGACGTTGTGAGGAAGGTCGTGGTGGCGCTGCAGACTCACAGGTTTCAACCTCAAGGCAGAGACCCGATGGCAGGTAAGAGAACGTCGGCTAAATCGGTCGGTGTCGGCCGAGGCCTCTCAAGGGTTCCCAGACGAAGGGATTCAACAGAGGCAGCGTTCGCGCCTGGCACCGTAGGAGGCAGACAGGCCCACCCGCCTGTTCAGGTAAGGAAGATCCGCAAGAAGGTGAACAAGAAGGAGAGGCTCCTAGCGCTCAGGTCGGCCATCGCAGCGACCGGTAGACTTGAGCTAGTTGCCAAGAGAGGTCATGACACCTCGGGTGTGAAGGCGCTGCCACTCGTCGTTGACGACGGCATCCAGTCGTTATCAAGGGCCAAAGATGTCACTCAGAGCCTAGAGAAGCTAGGCATCTGGGCAGATGTCCTGAGGGTTGAGAGAAACATCAGGCCAAAGACTGGGAAGGCACGCCTGAGAGGGAGAGCGCGCAGGGTCGGCAAAGGACCACTCATCGTCATCGATGAAGACAAGGGAGTTGCAGGAGCGGCTGGAAACATCCCAGGCGTCGAGATCGTCAGAGCGAAGGATCTTAATGCCGAAGCCCTAGCTCCAGGCGCCCACCTAGGCAGGTTGACGGTTTGGGATAGCTCAACCTTCGCTTCTCTCGACAAGAGATTCCTAGGAGCGGGTTGAACACGTCCACCCTCAAAGCTTCAGGGATCATACTCTACCCTGTCATGACCGAGCGCACAGTGGCCATGGTAGAGTCACAGAACAAGCTAACCTTCATAGTTGACAGAAGATCCAACAAGCATAGTATCAAGAGGGCCGTGGAGGACCTGTACGCAGTCAAGGTCTCTGAGGTAAGGACGTTGATCACCCCCGCAGGGGCAAAGAAGGCGTTCGTCACATTGGCACCAGAGTCCAAGGCCTCAGAGGTGGCTGTGAGACTGGGCATCCTATAGGAGGCCGCAGGGATGGGCAAGAGGATCCTAGTTCAGAGAAGAGGAAGAGGAACTCCCACCTTCAGGGCGCCGACCCATCGGAGGTTAGGCCCGTCGGTGTACCCGCCCATGACCCAAAGGATGGAGTCAGGGTCAATGGCGGGCTCCATCAAGGCGATCGTCCACGACCCGGGAAGGGGCACACCGCTGGCGCAGATCAGGCTTGAGGACGGTGCCGAATACCGTGTAGTGGCCACTGAGGGCATGTTCGAGGGTGGCGAGGTTAAGCTGGGACGATTCGCTCCCGTTGGGATTGGCAACGTGCTCCCGTTGGGCATAATACCGGAGGGAACGATCGTCAGCAACGTGGAGCTATCCCCAGGGGACGGTGGGAGGCTCATCCGCTCCTCAGGAACCTACGGCATCGTCTCGACGCACACAGAGAGAGGCACATCGGTCAAGCTGCCTTCAGGAAGTATCGTAACCCTTAACGACCAATGCAGAGCCACGTTAGGAGTTGTTTCCGCCGGAGGTCGAACAGACAAGCCTTTTCTCAAGGCTGGCAGCAAGCTTCATCTGATGCGGGCGAGGGGCAGGAAGTACCCGACCGTTCGCGGAGTCGCGATGATCTCAGTCTACCACCCACACGGAGGGGGGCGGCATCAACACCCCGGAAAGCCTACCACGGTTTCGAGAACGACGCCGCCGGGCCGCAAGGTCGGCCTGATCGCCGCTAGACAGACGGGAAGGGGGCGGAGGTCTAGGAAGAGAGGAGGGCCCGGCTCGTAGACTCGGCGAGGCCTTGAACCTTTATATGACGCCCGACACCTAGCAGCTTGAAGGAGGCTGGGGAAGACGCCCAAGGAATTCATGTATCGCGGGCACTCGGTTGAACAGCTCAGAAGGCTCTCCAGCGATGACTTCATAAGGCTTCTGCCTGCCAGGCAGCGGAGGTCGCTCACAAAGGGTCTAACCTCCGAGCAGCGGAAGTTCCTCGAGATCGTCCGCGAGAGAAAGCAGCGAGGTGGACCTCCGCAAGAAACCCACTGCCGGGACATGATCATTTTCCCCGAGATGGTGGACATGACCGTTTCCGTGCATGACGGGCGAACATACGTCCCGATAAGGATAACGCCTGAGATGACAGGCCACTATCTGGGCGAGTTCGTTCCCACGAACAAGAAGGTGGTCCACGGCAACCCAGGCATAGGGGCCAGCAGAGCGTCCATGTATGTGCCGTTGAAGTAGCCGCCTTCAGAGAAGGACTTGCCCCGCGGGACGAATGCGCCAACCGAAATATTTTTGCGATTCGCTCTAGGAATGCATGGTGAGTGAGGATATGGAAGCAAGAGCTAAGGGGCCTCTGCGCGGCCTCTACGTGGGTCGCTACCAGCCGTTTCACAAGGGCCATCTCCACGCAGTGAAGCATATCCTAGGTCGAGTCGACCAGCTTCTGATAGTCGTCGGTAGCGCTCAGTACAGCCACACACGTAGGAACCCGTTCAGCGCAGGCGAAAGGATCTCGATGATATACGAGGCGTTGGACGCCGCAGGTGTTGACAGGGCCCGGTACTCCGTTTTCCCCGTGCCTGATATACACGCTCACAGCCTCTGGGTCCGACACCTTGTCTCCTACCTGCCTCGGTTCGAGCTCGTCTACGCGAACGAGCCCCTAGTGAAGAGGCTCTTCGAGGAAGATGGGAAATGCCGCATCGAGGCCATCCCCTTCTTAGAACGGGACAGGTTTAGCGCCACCGAGATCAGGCAGAGGATGCTCGATAACGAAGATTGGGCCGACCTCGTACCTGACAGGGTCGCGGACTATATCCGAGAGATTGACGGGGTCTCCAGGGTGAAGGAGCTCGCCGAGACGGATACACGCGCGTAGACAAGGGCTTCGGCAAGGCACGCGTAGGTTATGGCGACACAACCGCCTTAGAGCACGTCGACTGCTGCTATTTCACTGGCACATACTCTTCCGTGGTGCCTTGAGCACTCACGCGGAGGATGTCTATGCCGTCTCCGCTAGCGGCATCTCTGGCCATCGCGGCCCTCATCCCTGTGATTGCAAGCTCCTTGGCCGATCCCCAGTCCAAGCCTGGCTTATACCTGGTTTCAAGGATGCCGATGGCGATCTCTGAGCCTGAGCCTACCGTTGCATAGTCATCCGCTATCACGGAGCCGAGAGGATCTAGCACGTACAGGCTTGGGCCTCTGTCGTCAACGCCCCCGACTAACGTCTGAGTCAAGAGGGGGAAGAGCCGCCTCTCGAAAAGAATAGTTGACATTAGTTTCGCAGCCGACCTGACCGAGGCTTTCCTGTCGGTGTCCAACTCTAACAGTTTCATGTAGGCGGCTGCAACTCGAGCCGTCGACTGCATATCGGACACAAGCCCCGCGCACGCTGCTGCGATGTTGTCGGTAAGGGGGAAGACTTTCTTGACAGCCTTGCTCAAGACGAAGGATCCGTACGCAAGCCTTTTCTCCGACGCGAGTAGAACGCCGTCTTTGAAAACGATGCCCAGCGTGGTTGCACCGGGTAGATACACTGCCTCGCCCATATGATGTCTCCAACGCGAAAGCCTTCTGACGCCATATTAATGTTTGTCTGAGCTGAGCGCAGGACCCGGGTCGGATCGGGTCCCTGCAACTGACGCAGAAGGTCGCGGCACGGTCCACCGCAATGCATTTATCCAGATCGAATCCGATCTACCGCGACTGCCCTATCTGCATCACAACGCTATGGATTCAGGGATGACCCTGTGGTAAAGACTCTCCTCTGTGCCTTCGACATAAGGAGCGGAATATTCTGCTCGAAATGCGAGGAGAAGATACGTTCAGGGGAGGTCACGAAACGCGACATAGAGATGGCCAGGCTGTTGATGAGGCTAGAGGAGAAGTTTCCCGTCTTGCAGGACGTGACGCTCTACAGGACCGTGGAGGCCGGAGGAGTGCTAGCGGTACTAGTGGATCATGACGATGTCTCAAGGATGCTCAGCCACGGGGGGAAAATCATAAGGACTCTCAGCGACGAGCTTGGCAAACGGATCAGGGTCTTGGAGTCGAAGGGAGACCTAAGGAGCTTTCTCGAGGACCTCTTCTTCCCGATGAGCATCGTCAGCATCAACACGATATGGGTCCCAGATGGGAGCACCGAGATCAGGGTCATCCTCAGCGGTAGAGAGCGCTCCCTGCCAATCGACATCAACTCCGTGAAGAAACTGGCGCAGGCAGCCCGAGGGATCGTCCTACGCGTGGACTTTGAGCGGCCCTCTCAACGTCGACGAGTCAGGTGAGTCGACGATGCGGGCAAGCAAGAGCGTAGGTAAGGAATAGACCGCCCAGATCTCAGCTGGCCAGGCTGCGCAGTCCCGGTGTTCGATGGAGATCCGGCTGTTGGAGGCCGTGTATCGGGGTTCAGGGCGTCCCGACGCAGTTCTGAGAAGTCTCCCGCTCGTCCTACGCCTTCTGCGTGATCTCTCGAACGACTCCCGCCGCGATCGTGCTTCCCATGTCCCTTATGGCAAAGCGCCCCATCGGTGGGATGTCGGAGTAGAGTTCAATCGCCACCGGCCTTAAGGGCTCCATCTTGACCAAAGCGCTGTCTCCGGTCTTAAGGAAGACAGGCTTCTCCTCAACGGTCTCGCCAGTCCTTGGATTGATCTTTCGGATCAACTCCGTTATCTTACAGGGCATCGTCGCCGTATGGGCGTGAAGCACCGGCGTGTAGCCTGCGGCGATCGCCGTCGGGTGGAACACTACGATTATCTGGCCTATGAACTCTTTCGCCACGGTGGGCGGCTTGTCCGTCGGCCCGGCCACGTCACCGCGTCTGATATCTGTCTTCGTGATGCCTCGAACGTTGAAGCCTATGTTATCCCCGGGCAGAGCCTGCGGGATCTTGACGTGGTGAGTCTCAATAGACTTCACCTCACCGGTCTTGCCTGAGGGCTGGAAGACGACCATCTGACCCTCCTTCAAGATGCCGGTCTCAACGCGGCCAACAGGGACTGTGCCGATACCAGTGATGGTGTAAACGTCTTGGACGGGTATTCGCAACGGCTTGTCTATCGGCTTGCCGGGGACCTGGAACAGGTCTAGGGCCTCAATCAACGTTGGCCCCTTGTACCAAGGCATGTTCTCGCTAGGCTTGACTAGGTTGTCGCCCTTCCAAGCTGAGACTGGGATCATCGGTATCTTCGAAACATCGAACCCCACCGTCTTCAGGAGGCCTGAGACCTCATCTCGACAGGTCTCAAACCTCTTCTGGCTCCAGTTGACGCTGGCATCGTCCATCTTGTTGATCGCGACAACGAGCTGTCTGACCCCTAGGGTCATGAGGAGAAAGGAGTGTTCACGAGCCTGACCTCCCGGAGCGACGGAGACCTCATACTCACCCTCCCTTGCGGACACAACCAATAGCGCGGCGTCTGCCTGGCTCGCCCCGGTTATCATGTTCTTGATGAAGTCCCTGTGACCGGGCGCATCGATGATCGTGAAGAAGAACTTGGGCGTCTCAAACTTCAGGAACGAGAGATCAATCGTTACGCCCCTCTCCCGTTCGTCTTTCAACGTGTCCAGAACCCAGGCGAACTTGAAGGTATCACCTCTCCCCGTCTTCTCAGACTCGGCCGCATGCTGCTGGATAGCTCTATCATCCACATACCCGGTGAGAAACAGCAGGTGGCCTGTCAGCGTGCTCTTCCCGTGGTCCACGTGGCCGACCATCACAAGGTTCAGGTGTGGCTTTTCGCTCATGGGTGAGTCACTCGGTGCCTAGGGTTTCGGCTCCGTTTATTTTAAGCTTTCCTAGCCGCCGGACCAGGGACAAGATATAGGGTATGTTGGGAAAGACTGGCTATCTAGAGGCCAGCGCGATGCGTTCCATCTCTTCTTTCTTCGACACAGCGTACGACTTCGAGTCCCTGTTAGCTGCAAGAATGATCTCCTCTGCGAGAACCTCGTCGATCGTCGCAGGTGTGCCCTTCGCTGCTCTCCTCGCGCCCTCAACTATGAACCTCATCGCTAGGTCAACTCTCCTCATGGGCGATATGTCCACGGAGCGGTGATAGACTATCCCGCCGTAAGCTACCCGCGTGACATCTTCGCACGGCGCGGCGTTCTCGAGCGCCCTTACCAAGACCTCCATGGGATTCCTCGACGTTCTGAGATGGATTATCTCCAGAGCGTTCCTGACTATACCGACCGCCCTTGTCTTCATGCCTCCTTGCAGACCCGGCCTCATCAACTGGTTGACCAGTTTCTCAACCACGGGGACCTCAGCCTTCCTGAAGGGCTGGTGTTGATGTCTTCCTCCACTCCGCGGGAGGAAGGTTGGCCCAAGTCCCACATACCGCTTCAGCCCTGGGTCGAGCACCTCCACATCACTGAAAGACCATTTTCCGAACAGCTTCACGTCCTCGTTCTCACTCGCCAAACCAGGCCTACCTCCTGCCCGTGGCCCTACCTGACAGGCTTCTCTGCACGGCCTAAGACGAGAGACTTCAAAGGAATCCCGTTCACTGTCGTCACGGAGAAACGGACTCCGGGGATGTCGCCCATAGCCCCACCTCTACTTCCGCCGATCCCTTCGACCAGTACCTCGTCGTGTTCGTCGACGTAGTTCAACGCGCCGTCACCCGGCAAGAACGCTGTGATCACCTTCCCATTCTTGATGAGCTGAGCCCGTACGCATTTCCGTATGGCGCTGTTAGGCTGCTTGGACTCTACACCATGCTTCTCCAGGACGATAGCTCGGCCCATTGGCGCGCCGCCTAGCGGGTCGGCTTTCACGTCAAGCCCCATCATCTTACGTTTATAATAGCGGTAGCTCCATCTGAAGCTTGCCCGCCTCCGCTTCAAAGACCTAGCGCTGAACTCGCCGGGCATCACTACCACCGGTTAAGATGGATACGCCTCTATTTATCGGTTTACACCCTGAACCTTTGGGACCCGCGACACTGCCGAAGAGAGCACTTAGGGCCAAGCTGAGGCAGCGCCAAAAGGACGCAGCTGATCTGAGCGCTCAACAGCTAAGTCACAATGATGTGGCCTATGTCGAAATACCTCTTCGCCAACTGGCGCGTCCGTTCAATCGTTCGACCATTCTTCCCTATAGCCATCCCTTTGTCTCTAGGATCAACCGCGACGACAACCATCCTCTCACCATCAGTCTTCTCCGTGATCCGAACCTCCTTGATCTTAGCGGGCGCCAACGAGTTCACGATGAAGTTGCTCGGATCCTCGGCGAACTCGATGATCTCCACCTGTTTGCCCGTCAGCCGCCTAAGGAGCTTGATGTGAGAACCGTTCCGACCAACCGCTGCGCCGACGTTCCCCTCCTTAACGACAAAGATCAGCCTTTCAAGCTTCTCATCGATGATGCAGTCTTTGCACTGGGCTCCGCTGATGCTCTCGAAGAGAGCTATCAAGCCCATCTCATCAGATGTCAGCCTGATCTTACTCGACATCTGAGATCCCAACTGCAGCGAAGATGTCTGAGTCTCCGGGTTCTCTCACGGCTAACGCCGAGACGGGAAAGGCCTTCCCGCAGGCCCCGGCTAGGTCAAGACTCGTGCCCGCGTAGTGGCGAAGAGGAACCTGCCCCATTCTCGCACCCTTCTCAAGCTCATCCCTCAGAGCCTCCGGGCAGTTAGATGACACTATGACAAGCCTCACCTTCTTGAGCTTTAAGAGAACGGCTGTCCTATTCGCTCCGAAGACAACTCTGCCCGTGCGCGAGACGCTCAGCAGAGCCGTGTTAATGTCAACCATGCGACGTACCGCCTTCGATGGACGTAGCCGAGGCTTCGGCCGTCTCCGACGGATTAACCGACGGTTGCATATAAATGCTGACTAGACCCGTGCCGACGGGGATGTTCTGCCCAACGATAATGTTTTCGGTCACACCTCTCAACTCATCGACCATGCCGCGCGCAGCCGCCGCGATTATGCTAGGGATCGTGATCTCGAATGCAGCCTTCGCCAGTGTACTCGCCTTCTCACCAGTAATGCCGTGTCTCCCGATCTGCCTCACATCGCCGGTGTTCGTCATCATGTCAGCGACTAGCATGATGTGCCTGATGTCTACGTCCATGCCCCCGCCGACCCCGCCGAAGACTTCCATAGCTTCCCCGACGATCGCGTTTCGGGCAGCCTCAACTCCGAGACAATCAAGGATCTCGTAGAGATTGTTTGTCGTTGTCCTCGTGGTATCCACCCCGGGGATCGCCATCACCTTCCCCAGGTTTGACCCATATGTCCTTATCAACCACTCGCCCTTCTCGGACACAACCTGAGTACGCTTGATGCCGGGCACTCCCTTCACAAGGAGGCCCATCGCCTTCTCGCCAAGTCTTCTCAAGCCCGCCTCCTCGAGGCGATCGATGGGCTTCACTCTCAACACGTTTCCCTCGATCTCACAGGTCGCCCTAGGGAGCTGGAGAGCGCTGAGTTCCTCATCTGTCACACCTCTCGTCCTGAGTGCCTCTTCGTCCAACTGGACTACGACGGTGTTCTCCTCAAGGTTCAGCGTGTACCCTGTCTTGACGATATCCCTGACAGCCGTGTGGATCATCCTCTGGGCCACCTCGAGCGCATTCTCCCTCTCAGCTCGGTGCTCAGCCTCAAGCCTAACGGTCATGGTAGGCGTTGAGGGAGTCCTTCGCGCATCGACGATCTCGATCAACCTGGGCAACCCAAGCGTGACGTCTAGCTCCTTGACCCCCGCGAAGTGGAAGACCCTTAGGGTCATCTGGGTGCCCGGCTCACCTATTGATTGCGCAGCGACGATTCCAGATGCTTCACCAGGCTCGACTTGCGCGCGTTCGTACTCGGCCATAGCTGAGTCGATTGCCCGCTCCGCTGCCCCCCTTGACAACTTCGCATCGAGCAGCCTAGTTCGCAACTGGCCCGCTAGGAGAGGAGGCAGCCGCCCCTTTCCAGACTCGAGGAGAGCATCGAGTTCTTTCTCGTGAATCGACCTCCCTCTCGGTCCTCCCTTTTCGAGCCGTTCAACAAGCCTCCTGACGCTCAGGGCTCGGCCATGGTCGCTCTTCGCTGGGTCTACGCCGTCCTCACCGTACTTGAACTGGACAATGCTCTCCTCAGCATCTCTGACGGTTCCATCGTACTCAACCTTCAAGTATTCTAACGCATGGATCAGCCTGCGCTGCATATACCCGCTCTGCTGAGTCCTGACGGCGGTATCTACGAGCCCCTCCCTTCCACCCATCGAGTGGAAGAAGAACTCGGCAGGCGAGAGACCTTTGTGAAATGAAGACTGGATGAAACCTCTTGCGACGGGACTGGGGTCACCCCACTTGAAGTGAGGAAGCGCTCTCGCCGAGTAGCCCAAGATTACCCGCTTGCCCCTGACAGCCTGCTGGCCTAACAGAGCCGTCATGTGTCCAATGTTCAGGTCTGAGCCTCGGGCTCCAATCCTCGTCATGATCGCTCCTTGGTTGTCCATTCCGAAACAGCTCTCCGCGATCTTGTCGCACTTCTCCCTCGCGTTCGAGAGCTCATTCATGATGTACAGGTCCAAGGACTCCTCCAACGATTTCCCGGGCACCCTCTGCAACGTGCGGCGGCTGTAGGCGTCGATGAGCTCCTTGGTCGCTGACCTGGCCCCTTCGAGTAACTCCCCGATTTTAGCGTTAGCCTCGGGCGTCAGTTCAAGCTCATCTATCGCGTAGGAGAACCCTCGCATCGTGATGAAGGCACTCAAGGCTTTACAGAGGCTGTTCAAGAAGCCCCGCGCATACTCCACCCCGTAGTCTTTCACCAGCCTATGATAGAGGCTGTCCGGCCTTTCCGCACCGATCGCATTCCTGTCGATGACCCCCTTCTCAAGGACACCATTCCTAATGACAACTATGCCGTCCCTTGGACACTGCTCCTTCCACGAGGTGTGTCTATGCTTGCATACGTTCGCTCTTCCAGTGTAGTTAAGGTCAGGAGGTAGGAAGAGGCTGAAGACCTGGCGGCCGCGCCACAAGGCTTCGGGGCTGGTGATCGCGGGCTCAGGGAGCTTACCGCTGTAGCCAGCTGCGGCCAACACCTTGTCCAATTCAGACTTGGTCAGGAGGGTCTCTCTTCTAGTCAGCAGGTAGGCACCTGTCAGGAAGTCTCTTGTCGCTCCGATGATGGGCGCACCGTACCTAGGCGAGACTATCTGATCTTGGACCTGCATCAAATGCTTCGCCTCTGACCGCGCCTCCTCAGTCTGTGGAACGTGGAGGTTCATCTCGTCGCCGTCGAAGTCCGCGTTGTAGGGAAGACATACAGCTGGGTGTAGCCTGAAGGTCTTGTGAGGCAGAACCCTGACCTTGTGCGCCATGAGGGACATTCGGTGAAGAGAAGGCTGACGGTTGAAGACCGCGACATCTCCATCTCTGAGATGGCGTTCTACCATAAAGCCTGGTTGGAGGCCTTCTGCAACCTTCACTCTGTCAGCGACGAACTCAAGCCTAACCCTCCTGCCGTCAGACCTGATAACGTACAGGGCACCTGGGTAGGTCTCTGGGCCGTTCGTGACAAGGGTCTTCGTCTCGTCGAGGTTGAGCGCTGTAACCTTCTCGGGCACCGTCAGCTTCTTGGCCACCTCGACGGGGACCCCGACCTCAATGATGTCCAAGTTTGGGTCGGGCGATATGACGGTTCGGGCTGAGAAGTCAACTCTCTTGCCTGACAGGTTCAGCCTGAACCGCCCCTCCTTGCCTTTCAGCCTCTGGGAAAGCGTTTTCAAGGCTCGGCCCGACCTGTGCCGGGAAGGAGGTATCCCAGGAGCTTCGTTGTCCAGGAAAGTGGTCACATGGTACTGGAGCAGTTCCGACAGCTCCTCCTTTATCAAGGTAGGAGCGCCGCTGCTGATGCATTCCCTAAGCCTCTGGTTGATCCTTACGATGTCTACGAGTTTATGGGTTAAGTCGTCCTCGGACCGTATCCCTGACTCCAAGGTTATGGAAGGTCTCACATACACAGGGGGAACGGGCAGAACCTGGAGAACCATCCATTCTGGTCTTCCAGAGGAGGGGTCATATCCGAGGAGACGGAGGTCGTCATCAGGAATCCTTTCCAGACGGCTCCTTATTGCCGCGGGCTCCAAGGTGACAGAGCCTCCGCCTTCGAGCGCCTCATGGTACGTCGTCGGTTTCACGTACTCGATCGCATACTGCGGCCTGCCGCAGTGCGGACACTCAGCAGTCCTTTTCGCCTCCTTCTTAACCATGTCAAAGAAAGCTGACGGGACCTCGTTCAGAACCCTAACATACTCTTCCACCCGCGCACGGTAGGTCTCAATCTTGTCTTGGGTGAGGAGCAGCCTTCCGCAGTCCCTACACGTCACGGTTAGCAGCTCATGCACAATCTTCGCGAAGCTGATGTGAACGACGGGGACTGCGAGCTCTATGTGGCCAAAGTGGCCCGGGCAGCTCTGAGCGGTGTTGCCACACGTCTTGCACCTCTGACGTGGCTCCAACGTGCCTAGCCGCCCGTCCATCAAGCCTGAGCTGATAGGTACGCCGTCTTCATCGTACGTGTCGGCGGTCTCGATCTCCGCCACCGACATCCGTCGGATCTCGTGAGGAGAGACGATGCCGAACTTTATGCCTGATATCTGTTTGTCTACTTGTTCCCTGAGACCTAGTGACATCAGACCCTCTCCTCCAACAGGATCCGCGGGGAGATACACATGCTCATAAGCTCCTGGACGAGCAGTTTGAACGCATAGGACATAACTAGAGGTTCGATTCTCGCCTCTTCTCTACAGATTGGGCAGGTGTACGACCTCTGCCGAAGGTCGTAGTAGGCCAGGTAACCGCATCGGTCGCAAACGTAGGCCGTGAACTTATCTGACTCCTCCAACATCCGATCCTTGAGGAGCATCGCCGCCCCATGACCGATGAGACAGTCCCTCTCCATCTCGCCGAACCTGAGCCCGCCTCCGCGCGCACGACCCTCAGTCGGCTGCCGGGTCAGCATCTGCACTTGACCGCGGGCTCGCGCGTGTATCTTGTCCGCTACCATGTGATGGAGCTTCTGGTAGTAGACGAGGCCCACGTAGAGGTCGACCCCCAACTTGTCACCCGTCATGCCGTTGTACATGACCTCTCTGCCGCTCGGCCTGAAGCCATACCTTAACAGCACCCGTTTGAGGTCTTCCTCCTTAGCGTTGCTGAAAGGAGTCCCGTCCACGGGCTTCCCCTGAAGCGCTGCAGCTTTCCCAGCTAAACATTCTAGCAGCTGTCCCACAGTCATCCTCGAAGGAATAGCATGAGGGTTGATCACCAAGTCAGGAACGACGCCCTGCTCTGTGAAAGGCATGTCTTCCTGCGGATAGACCATGCCTATGACCCCCTTCTGTCCATGCCTTGAGGCGAACTTGTCGCCGATCTCGGGGACACGGTTGTCCCTCACCTTGATCTTGACAAGTTTGCCTCCCTGAGATGTCTCGGTGACGAGAACGGAGTCCGCCACCCCGACCTCTGAAGGCCTCAAAGGTACGGAGGTGTCCCTCCGGCTCGGGCCTCTTATCTCGAACTCCTTGTACTCTTCAAGGAAACGGGGCGGGCTGGTCCGCCCGACGAGGACGTCGCCACCAGACAAGTCGCTTTCCACGCTGGTGATGCCGTCAGGTTCCAGAAGCCTATAGAAGTGCTCGCCGCGATAGCCTCTTATCGTGGGGTCTGGAAGCTCGAATACGTCCTTCTGTCCGCCCATGTACTGCCTACACTCGGCCTCATACAGCCTGAAGAACATGGAGCGCCCTAGCCCACGCTCGATCGAGGATCTGTTGAAGACCAAGGCGTCCTCCATGTTGTAGCCTGCATACGAGACCACCGCCACGACGCAGTTCTGCCCAGATGGCCTCGAGTCGTAGCCCACAACGTCCATGGGCTTCGTCCTTACGAGTGGTTTCTGTGGGTAGTGGAGTAGGTGACCTCTCGTGTCAGCCCTGTGAGCATAATTCGTAGCGTACACGCCGAGCGCCTGTTTCGCCATCGCAGATTCATAGGTATTCCTTGGCGCGTGGTTGTGCTCCGCGTACGGTATGATCGAGGCGCAGATGCCCAACATCGTGTAGGGGCATATCTCCAAGTGCGTGGTCTCAGGCGACAACTCGACCTCCGTCAACGCGATGTAGGCGTTCTCCTCCTCTTCAGCGTCGAGGTATTCGACGGCGCCAAGCTCGACGAGCTCTTCAAAACTCATGACTTCTGCCTTCACTCTCTCTATCATGTCTAGGCTGAGAGCTGGCAGACCATTCTGAACTATTATCAACGGTCGCCTGCATCTGCCTGCATCGCCGTTCACATGGACCTCCCTCTCACTCCGGTAGTAGGCTACGTTCAGCTCCGAGCTGATCTCACGCCTCCGCCTCATAGACCGCATCGTGGCCAGAAGGGCCTCGGGCGTGGCCGTGTAGCCGAAGAGCGCGCCGTCAAGGAAGACCTTGGCCCCGTTAACGCGAACCTCCGGGTCTGCATCTTTCAAAGGCACTGAGCCAAGCCTGACGAGGACCTGCTTCACCTCTTCCGGGTTCACAGGCGTGGAGATGCACGACATTAGCGCAAGGTTCTTCACAAGGCCGCAGTTCGACCCCTCAGGGGTTTCGCTTGGGCAGAGCCTGCCGAAATGCGTGGAGTGAAGGTCCCTCGCCTCAAAGTTCGGCTGACTGCGGCTCAGAGGCGACTGGAGTCGCCTCAAATGGCTGAGCGTAGACGTGAAGTTCGTCCTGTCTAACAGCTGGGTTACACCGACCTTTCCTCTCCCCCAGTTCCCTGTTGCGAGTGCGTGCTGGATCCTCTCGGTGATAATCCCGGGCCTCACGGCTAGCTCGGGGACAACCCCTCTGCGCCGGTTAATCCTCTCAAGCTGGTAGGTCATGTCTTTGATAAGGTCCCTGAAGACTGCCCTGAACAGGTCGGCCAAGAGCGGCCCCGCCAGCCTGATCCTCTTGTTCGCGTAGTGGTCCTTGTCGTCAGCCTCCCTCAGTCCAAGCTTCAACTCAATCAGACGGTTCACTATCTCTGCGAGGTACCGTGCCTTATCATGCCTGGTCTCAGCTGTTCGGCCTAGGTGCAGGAGGAAGTTCCTGTCAATGATGCTGTTGGCCTTCTCCCTCCTCCTCTGCTCATCTTGACCAAACGCGACGCGGTTGCCAACGTACATCATCGCCTGCTCCGCCGTGTAGATCCCCTGAGCCTTCTCTAAGGACGGTTCGATCCACTTTTGAACCTCGGGGAGTGGAGAAACCATCTCCACGAGTCTATCGTCCCGTTCCACGTTCAGGGCTCGCATCAAGACCAGGAGAGGGAGCTCAGTTGGAACGCCGGGTATCGTGACGTAGATCGCTCCGTCTGGCTTCATCCGTACCTCTACCCTCGTCCTGAAACCGATTGTGGTCGAGAAGACCTTGGCCCGGTACACGGGGCTCGAGCCACTTCTGTCTACATCGACGATGATCTTGTTGGGGGCAAGGTCTTCAAGACCCACGATGACTCTCTCAGAGCCATTGATGATGAAGTATCCGCCTGGGTCCTCTGGGTCCTCCTTTATTCTCCTGAGTTCCTCAGGCCTCATCTCGCTAAGCGGACATTTAGAAGACTTCAGCATGACGGGGAGGTCGCCTATGTACGCTGCCTCCGTCTTGATCTCTCTATCGGCGGATGTCATCGTCATCTCGAGGTACAGAGGCGCCGCGTAGGTGAGGTTCCTAAGCCTGCACTCCATGGGGTAGACATCGTGCTCAGAGCCGTCTACCTCAACGACCCTCGGGGAGCCCATGTGAATATGTCCGAACCTTATCTGGAGAGGTGATTCCGCTGAGGGGATCTCCACGACGCCGATATCGTCGATGATCTCTGTAAGCCCTTTCTCTATGAACTCGTCGTAGGAATCCAGGTGTTGCCTCACAAGGCCCTTCTCTCTGAAGAAGGCCTTCATCAACTCCCATAGGTCTTGGTCCTGGTACAACCCTAACCCTCCACAACAAACCTGTAGGCAGTCGCCTCTCCCGCGGTGGGGCTCTTCCTCCGAGTGATCCTGAGGATGTCCCCGGCCTTCGCCCCTATCGCTTTCGCTGCGGGGTCAGACTCCTTGATGCGCGGAAACTGGTGGGGCTTGGCCCTGTAAGTTCTCAAGACCTCCTCAGCCTCCGGCTTGCTGAGGATCTCGTGCTTCGGCACGAGCTCGTGTTCAAGCACATCCAGAGTCTTCTTCTCGGTCAAATGTAGATCCTCTTAAGAAGAAGCCGACACAACGAGGCGCCGTTATGAGGCCAGCGGCCTGCTAATAAACCTTCTGACTGCTCCATGCCTCCTGACCACTGCGACCGGCCGGTCGGCCGCATAACAGGCCGAAGGGCTGATCTTACTTTCGCCTTACACCAGTCAGAGCCGGACTGCTGCCCAAGAAGCGCGGGGGCAAGAGAACGACGCTATGGAGACCTAGGGCTCAGCCCGATGATCCTCGGTTCAGAGCGTGGACCGATACCCTAGGCCTTCTCCCCGCAGAGTCCCAGAACCCTCCGCCAGTTCTTGTTGACTCCGCTCTGGATCGCGTCTATCTCCTTTCGGAACTCTGGCCTGAAGAGGTGGCTGAAACGCCCTTGGCCTTTGAGGAACTCCTCCACGGGCAGCGGCTTCGCTACGCGCATGTTCAGCTTGTAGGCGCCGCGTTCGACCTCGTATAGCGGGAAATAGCAGGTCTGAACTGCTAGCCTCGCGTATCTGATGGTGTCAGAGGGGTTGAAGCGCCAGCCTAGGGGGCAGGGCGCCAGGACATGGACAACCGCGGGGCCGTCAACCTCCACGGCCTTTCTTACCTTCGTAATGTAGTCGTTCCAGAACGCGATCGAGGCAGTCGCTGCGTACTCGATGCCATGGGCGACACATATAGCTATCAGGTCCTTCTTCCACTCCGGCTTGCCCGGGACCACTCTACCTGCGGGGCTAGTGGTCGTCGCAGCGCCACGCGGAGTTGCACCTGACCGTTGAATACCAGTGTTCATGTACGCCTCGTTGTCATAGCAGATGTATGCGAAGTCATGTCCCCTCTCTAGAGCCCCTGAGAGTGCTTGGATGCCTATGTCGAAGGTTCCACCGTCGCCTGCGAGCGCGATGACATCGACCTTCTTGTCCCACGCTCCTCGCTTGGCCAACGCCTTGTAAGCCGACTCAATGCCGCTCGCAACCGCAGCAGCGTTCTCGAACGCGATGTGCGCGTAAGGGATACGCCAAGCCGTGTACGGATACGGCGTTGAGAAGACCTCAACGCAACCCGTAGCGTTTACCACTACGCTGGGTCCTCGCAGTCCCTTCAACGCCATTCGAACGGATATCGAGGGGCCGCATCCGCTACAGGCCCTGTGTCCAGGCCCGTACAGCTCCTGCGCAGTCAGCTCCTTCAGCCTGACCATCAGTCATCCGCCCCCATGAACCGCATCGGCCTCTCGACGCGCCCGGTTCGCGCCACGGAGAGCGCCTCGTCAAAGAGGGCCTCAAGGTCCGCTGGGCTTACATCCCTGCCCCCCAAGCCGTAGACCACGTTGAAGACGACAGGGCTCGAACCTTCCAAAGCTAGAGTTGAACGGACATCCGCGCCTAAAGGCCCGTACGGTGCACCGAAACTGCAGGCTCGGTCCATCACCGCCAACGCTTTCAAGCCGCGCACCGCTTTGGCAAGTTCGTCCGAGGGGAACGGCCTGTAAACCCAGAGCTTGACCACGCCTACCTTCTTACCTTGGCCTCGCAGCTTCTCAGCCACTGCTCGTGAGGTTCCGGCTGTGCCTCCGAGACATAGAAGGGCTGCTTCAGCGTCCTCCAGACCGTATGTCTCTAGGCTTCCGTATCTGCGCCCAGACACTGAACCATACTGTTCTCCTATTGCTTCTATCTTCGGTAGGGCTCTTCTCAACACGTCGTCCTGTTGATGCTTCATGTCCATGTAGTAGGCGGGCACCATCCACGCTCCTACCGTGGAGGGTTTGCCAGGGTCCAGTCTGTACAGGACGGTCCTAGGCGGCAGGAAGCCTCGAACCTGCTCGTCTTCTAAGACATTCACGCCTTCCATGCAATGAGTCACTGTAAACCCATCCAAGCATACTGCAACAGGCAACTGGACCTCAGGGTGTTCAGCTATCTTGAAGGCCTGAACCATCCAGTCGTAAGCCTCTTGGACATTCTCCGCGTAGACCTGAATCCATCCGCAGTCTCGTGACCCCATCATGTCTGAGTGGTCGCCGTGGATGTTCAACGGCGCAGAGAGGGCCCTGTTCGCCACACCCATCACTACCGGCAATCTTAGACTTGAGGTAATGTACAGCATCTCGTGCATCAAGGCCAGCCCCTGGCTCGCGGTTGCAGTGAAGACCCTCGCTCCCGTGAGGCTGGCGCCGATGCACGCGGACATGGCTGAATGCTCAGATTCGACGCAGACAAACTCGGTCTTGACCTCGCCGTCGAAAACATACCTGCTGAACTGCTCAACCATGATCGTCTGAGGCGTTATCGGGTACGCAGCGACTACATCCACGTCGCACTGCTTCGCCGCGAACGCGACGGCTTCGTCACCCGTCATGCCAACTGTCTTGGACATTTCTTACTCCCCCACCATCGAGATGGCTTTCACCGGGCACTCAGCGGCGCATATGCCACAGCCCTTGCAATAGGTCAGGTCGATCTCCACATTCTTCTCGCCGGGAACGATTGTGGGCTCAGGGCAGTAGATCCAACAGATAAGACAGTTCG
This sequence comes from uncultured Candidatus Bathyarchaeia archaeon, assembly GCA_964427455.1. Taxonomy (GTDB): domain Archaea; phylum Thermoproteota; class CALKCG01; order B24; family JAWCPE01; genus JAWCPE01. The sequence goes on from CAYRUY010000007.1 coordinate 35,071, forward strand.
TGCACTTGCTCTTGTCCACAGACGGCTTGGACCCCGACCTCCACTCGCCCGTCTTGTACTTGACAGACGTACCGCCCTCCGACAGAACTCCCCCGATGGGGAGAGACCTCCAACCCGCGCGCGCCACCCTCATCACCCTGGTCCAATGACCTGTTCGTGAGCCTTCCTCATCGCGTCCACGTTCATCTTTCCCATGGATCCCGGGAACCGGTCCAGCGTAGCCTTCTCGACTGAGGCAAGGGAGACAACCGGGAGAACCTTGACAAGGGCGCCGAGCATTGGCGTGTTGTAGATCGCTCTTCTGAAGACATCGGACGCAATCCTGCTAACATCAACAGTGTATACGTTCGCGTCTCCAAGCTTCAGCCTCGCCTTCAATTCGCTCGGGGCCTCTTGGGAATTCACAAGCATGTGGCCCCCTGGGAGCAAGCCCTCGCCGACGTTGACGGATCTGACAAGCGTCGGGTCGAGGACAACAACGGCCTCAGGCGTGTATATCTGGCTTCGGATGTCTACCGGCTGCTCGGAGATCCGAGTGAACCCGTTCACCGGGGCTCCCAGCCGCTCAGCGCCGAACTCCGGAAAGCCCTGAACGAACTTCCCCTCGTCCAAGGCTGCCTGTGCCAGCAATCGGCTGACGGTGACTACCCCTTGACCAGCTCGACCATGCCATCGAATCTCATGGATCGGCTTAGGCGCCTTCATGCCTACGTCGCCCCTGAAACGAGCACCTTGGCTTATAGCCTTTTCTTGGAGCAGGCTAGTGGGCCAGCTCTCACGCGGGGAAATCCCAACTGATAGCCTACGTGCCATTCACCGTCAAGGCGGCCTGCTACCGATGGAGGGGCCGACGGCTCGCTCTCGGGGCGGTGGAAGATGGCTAAGCTGACCGCTGGGCGGTCGACGGGACCGCCTGAGAGGAGCCTTGCTCCCCATGAAGACATGTGATGTTGTCGCGGTCAGAGGCGCTCCGGAGCTATTGGCCACAAGAGAGACCGTTAACGAGGCCTCGGTATGCCCGTCTTAGAGGGGCATCCGGAGACCGGCTATCCCAACCACCTCACAGATAATGCACGTGAGCTGAGCGGCGCTCGAGCGCGCAACCGAGGGCCGTTAAGCTAGCGAAGGTATCGCTCGTACCTACCCATCACCTGAGCCAAGACGAGGCCCTCCAGGTCCCTCTCCGGTACCTCGACGTCGTAGCAACTAACATATGGGTTGGCTCGCAGAAGCCTCACCTCATCTGGGTACTGCCAGCCTTGTAGGTGGAAGATGGTTACGGTATGCCCCCCCAAGCCGAGTTCTCGGATCGCTGGAGCCACTTCGTGGATGTTCTGCCATCCACCGTCAGTGATGATGACCACGTAGCATGGCGTCTCGGCCTTCTCAACGAGCTCCAAGACCTGCGGCATCGGCATAATGGTTAAGCCGCCGAGGTGACTCGCAAGGACCTGTTCCTTAGAATCTGCATCGTGAGACCACTCCGCGACAAGATGATCCGTCGAGAACGAGACGCACGCAGTCTCGCCTCCTGCCCAGACACAGCTCAAGTAGGCGATATACGCCGCTGTTGACGCGTCGTCATATGAACCGGCCATACTTCGGCTTGAATCGAGCAGCACGAGGACCGAGGGGACGCAGCCCGAGACGGGCCCCTGCCCGAAACCCATCGGTTCTTCCTGCCATTTCACGGTCGTCACCTCGGGGATAATCGGACCATCATCGAGGCTTGTCTCCAAGTCCAAGGCTTCGATGTCGTCGTCTACGCTCCATTCATCCGGATAGCTCAGGACTCTCCACGTAGGCCTCATTCTCGGGCTTTCCGACAGGTACGTGACTATAGCCTGCTCCGCCCTCGCCCGGTACCAGAACCTCTTCCAGTGCGCCTCCCTTCTGCCCGCGAGCTGGGCAATCCTCTTGCCTAGGCTTGTCGGCAGACTCTCCGATTCGCCTCTCGTGCCCCTTCCTTTCGCCAACCCAGGGCCCTCGTCCTTAGCCTCAGAAGCCTTGATGCCACCCCTTCCCTCGCCGCGCCGGCCGATAGGCCTCATCAGCCTGTCGAATGCCTCACGGAGGCTACGTCTTCCCTTCTCCTCGCTCTCAAGCCTAGGTTGGACCCACTGCTCGAAGAAGGACTTGGCTTCCTCAGCGTCCTTGATGTCGGCTAGAACCCTTGACACGAGTCTGGCCGAGTTCGGGGAAAGGTCCTCTTGGACCGGTATGGCTCCCCGTCCCATGATCTTGTTGTAACGTTTCACCTCAACCTCTTTCAGTAGCCCGGGGTTTCGGGCCCTTAGCTTCCTGAGGACCGCCGCGATCGCCTGCACCTTGATGAACCAAGGCTTCGGCAGCCTGATCGTCTCGGCTATGAGCGCTGAGTAGGTCGAGAACTCCCTTGGCACATGATGGCCTGCTAAGCTCGGGTAGAACAGCTGGTAGACGGAGTAGAAGAGCCGCCCGATGCCCTTCGGTCTGGCTCTCCTGAAGTCTTCCTCTAAGTGATAGGGCATCATTCTGAACCTGTCTCTGAGATACCCGCAATCGAGCTGGAGATCCGAGAACAGCAGTAACGTGAAGAAGGAGAGTTCACGGCTTCGTGTGATGCTGTAGGCGGCCTTCTGCAGCTGATAGGCGGTCCTGACATCGTAGGGGCAGTAGTGAGCGTGACCTAGGCTATGTCTGAGAGACCAGAGCAAGTAGTCTTCCGGGTGGCGACTGGTGTAGATCGACTCAGCACGAACCTGGACAACACCCTTTGAGACTGAGCTTTGAATCCCGAGCCTAGGCTTCTTCCGCTTGGGCTTCAAGTCTCTCAGGACTTCGAGCCTACAAGGTGGGCAATAGAGTTCCGTCCTCGCCTGGTCGAAGGCCCGCGCGATCTCCCGGTCGTCTACCGCCACTCCATAATCGCCTCAAGGGTCTCTTCACGCCTCACCTTCCCCTCTCGAAGCCACCTTGCCTCAAGTCTCCGGAGCTCCTCAGCAAACACGATGTCCTCCATCGATATCTCCTTCGCATGCTGGTAGAGGCCACGGTCAAACTGCTTGTACAGGTGGTTCATTATGGGCCATTGCCTCCTCGCCTCTCGGTCAGCCATCTTGGTCCACTCTCTTCCCAGTAGGGCCTTCAGGTCTTCCTGGAAGTTCCTCGTCGACACAAGGGAGGTTCGATGAGGAAGAACCCATTCAGCGATGCGTTGAACGTCCTCAAGGCCGCAGTGACCATTGAGCCACGTAACTGCCTTGGACAACCCCATTAACACGACGACCGCTCTCTCACTGGGAGGCTCCTTGACGCGGCTACAGACATCGCGGACGAAGTGGCACCCTTCACAGAGCGCGGGAGGCTTGAGCTCCGACTGTTCCCTGTTTCTAATGCATGCCTGGAAATCTCTTACCAAGATGTTTACCATGCCGGCAATGTCGCTGTCTACTGGGGTCACCCTCACCTCAGCCCGGACTTCCTCAAGCTCGTCTGGGGATAGAACCTGAGGCATCGAGTCGACGAGGCTTCCGTCGTACTTGTCGATTAGAGCTTGGAGCTCAAACTTCTCGCTTACAGTCAACGACCTGAGAGAGACGGATATATCGAATCGGTCGTAGAATGGCGGCGGGTGAGCGAATGTGGTTGGGTCAGCCGGGTTCTCGTTGGCAACAATGGTGTAATCGGCGATCCTCGACTTCTGCCCATAGGCCCAGACCTCGCCGAACTGCATCATATGATGGATGTTAGCTGTCGTGTAGGGGTTCAGCCTGTTCACCTCGTCCAAGCCTTTGCCGCCTGCGTTTGTGAAAGAAGCCCACAGGACCCTCTCGACTCCCTCCTTCTCCAGCGAGGGAATATGCAGCCTGCCGATGACCTCGCCCCTCTTCACCTCCGAGGCCCCTGAGATGACCACATGGTCATCGCCGCAGAGCCCCTTCAGTATGAGCAACATCAGCGTGGACTTGCCTGCTCCTCTGGGCGCCCTGATGAGGGTTGACGCCCTCCTGTGGAGCTGGTTCAGAACAACGACGTCGACGACCTCATCGTTGCCGATGAACCTTGCCTTGACCTCCTCCTTGAACTTCCCAACTCTCTCTCGGCTCGCGCCCATCGCTTCACCATGCCCTTACGAAACGCGCAACTGCCATGACTACCGTAAGGCAGCAGAGCGCGATGACAACTAGCCTGAGGACCTTGTTCCATCTTGACAGCTCCCCGAGCCTCAGGTCCAAGTCCCTGATCTGTCTTCGAAGAAGCTCAGCCTCAGCCTTGCTGAGCGTAATGCTGTCCAAGACCTCGCCTTCTGCAAAGACCGCGTGCAGCGACCGTTGACCCGTTTCCCCGGTCGCTGAGCCCTCTTCGGCGAAGCCCCTCGGCTCTTCCCAGACTACCTGATCTTCGACCATCGTGACAGGTGACTTCTTCACTTGAGAGGTGAGAAACTCCTTGAAACGCCTCTCGAACACCGTGCTTGTTGAGTTTTCTTCGCTGTTCAACCTACCTTAGTACACGGCCGGACGGGGAGTTAAACCTAGCGTTCCCCGTCCTCAGCGATTAAGTTAACGACGGGTACGTCTGTCCTTCGAAAGCTTAAATACGGTTTCTTTCTGTCTGTGTCATGTTTTGCGTTCTAGCATCTCTCGGTGGCCGTTATGGCGAAGGAAGTGAGGCTTCAAGTTGCTGAGGTGAGACAGCAACGCGATGTAGGACGAGGCAAGGCGAGGCTCGGCAGCAAGAGCATGGAGGAACTCGGCGTATCAACCGGTGACGTCATAGAGATACGCGGAAAGAAGACCACAGCGGCGATCGTTTGGCCTGCGTACCCTGAGGACGCAGGGAAGAACGTTCTGAGGATCGATGGGATAACGCGGGGAAACGCCTCTGTGTCCATTAATGAATACGTCACCTTGAAGAAGGCCGAGGTGAAGGACGCCCAGAACATAACTCTGGCGCCAGTCAACGTCACCTTTCCCAGCATCGATGAGGGTCTCCAGGAGTTTGTGAGAACCAGGATACTCGAGACCCCGCTTGTTGAAGGCGACAGCATCCAAGTATCGATCTTCGGCAGCCCGGTCTACTTTACGGTTCTGAAGACAAGGCCCCACGGCATCGTTAGGGTCTCACCGACGACCTCAATCCAGATAATGGCTGAACCCATCCCTGAGAAGCGAGGGATCGCACGCATCACCTACGAGGACGTAGGAGGACTGCAGCAAGAGATCCAAAGGGTTCGAGAGATGGTGGAGCTTCCCCTGCGCCACCCAGAGCTATTCCAGAGACTTGGGATCGAACCGCCCAAGGGCGTGCTGTTGCATGGGCCACCTGGGTGTGGAAAAACTCGGCTCGCCCAAGCGGTGGCGAACGAGTCTGAAGCGAACTTCTTCAACATCAACGGGCCTGAGATCATGAGCAAATTCTACGGCGAGTCAGAGGCTAGGCTGAGAGAGATGTTCCAGAAGGCACAGGAGAGCTCGCCAAGCATCCTTTTCATCGATGAACTGGACGCTATCGCGCCGAAGCGAGAAGAGGTAACCGGCGAAGTCGAGCGACGCGTTGTGGCACAGCTCTTAGCGTTGATGGACGGTCTTGAGAGCAGAGGGAACATCGTCGTGATCGGCGCCACGAATCGCCCGAACGCCCTCGACCCGGCGTTGAGGAGGCCCGGAAGATTTGACAGAGAGATCGAGATCGGGATACCTGACAAGAATGGTCGCTTCGAGATTCTCCAGATACATACGAGAGGGATGCCTCTCGCGGAGGACGTTAACCTAGGTCACTTGGCAGGGATCTCGCATGGCTACACGGGCGCGGACATCGCCGCCCTTGCCAGGGAGGCTGCGATGAAGGCTTTGCGAAGGTATCTGCCCCAGATGGACCTCGAGCAAGATGTGGTTCCGGCCGAGGTTTTGGAGAACATGCAGGTGACGATGGAGGACTTCATGGGGGCCTTCCGCGAGGTAACACCGACGGCGATGCGAGAGGTGGAGGTCGAGGTGCCCACGGTTCACTGGGAAGACATCGGAGGCCTCGACGATGTCAAGGAGCAGTTGAAGGAGGCCGTTGAATGGCCGTTGAAGAGGCCCGAGTCGTTCAAGCGCATGGGGATCAGGCCGCCGAAGGGCATCCTTCTCTATGGGCCTCCGGGATGCGGCAAGACGCTGTTGGCCAGGGCTGTCGCGACGGAGAGCGAGGCCAACTTCATCTCGATCAAAGGGCCTGAGGTTTACAGCAAGTGGGTCGGCGAGTCTGAGAGAGCGATAAGGGAGGTCTTCCGTAAGGCGAGGCTAGCCGCGCCGTCAGTGGTATTCTTCGACGAGATTGACTCGCTCATCCCTGGCAGGGGAATGGGTTACACGGACTCCGGTGTGACTGAGAGGGTGGTCAGCCAGCTGCTTACGGAGCTAGACGGGCTCGTGAGCCTCGAGAACGTCGTCGTGATCGGCGCCACGAACCGGCCGGATATCGTAGACCCCGCAGTTCTGAGGCCGGGCCGCCTCGACAGACTGGTTTACGTCCCGGCCCCCGATGAGCAGACAAGGCTCCAGATCTTCAGGTTGTACACAAAGGCGATGCCGTTAGCCGAGGACGTGGACATCACGTATCTGGCAACGATCACGAAAGGCTTCTCGGGAGCAGACATCGACACCGTCGCGAGGGAGGCTGCGATGAACGCTCTTAGAAGAAGCCAGGGCGCAGAGAAGGTCTTGATGCAGGACTTCAAGGACGTCGTCGCCAAGACTCGACCCACGATCACATCTGAGATGGAGGCCTGGTATCAGGGCGTGATCCAAGCCCAGAAGAGGGCTGTGAGGCCAGCGACTCCCGTCACGTAGCTCAGGAATAGGCGATGTGGAAGAAGAGTCGAGCGCTGCCGATCCATACACTGATAGTCGAGTCCCTCTCCAGGCATCAGGGAAGCGCTACCGATGAGGACCTCCTTAAGGAGCTGAAAAAAGACGACGCAGACCTTTCCGTCGATCAGTTGAGAGGAGCCCTCTTCAAGCTTGAGCTCGAGGGGATCGTCAGGGTGACGAGCCTCGCGAAGAACAGGAAACGCATAGAGCTCATCCACTCACGGTGAAGATGCTCGCCTTACAAGGAAGCAGTTGAGCAGGTCAGCCCGCCTCATCCACCAAACCAATCCGTCAAGGTCCTTCTCTTCTCGGATTCCTTAGCAGCGCTCGCCACGGCCTCGATCGCTTTCCTCACTCTAGGCTCGGAGAAGTCTCTCTCGCCGCAGAGGAAGCTCACGACGCCTTCTATGTCAGGGGGCCGCCAGTAGAGGCGATAGTTGTCCGTTACGTTCGGCTGCATGAAGATGCGCCGAATCCTATCGGGGCTAGTCGGGAAAAACGCGTCCTTCAGCTGGTTGAGAGCCAGAGCCCTTTCGACATTGCCGTACTCGCGGATGAGTTTCAACGCAGACTTGGGGCCGACTCCTTTCACACCGTCTGGGTTGTAGTCTGTGCCGACTAGTATCCCTAGCTCTATTAGCTGCTCCTTGGTCAGGTTCAGCTGCCCGAGCGCCTCGTCAAGGCTGATCAGTTCAGGGTAGACCTCAGCGTAGAGGTCTCGCCCTGGAAGCTTCCTCCTTCCGCTTAGCGCTAGGTTGCGGACCAGTCTTGGCGCGCCGAAGAGAAGAGCGTCGTGGTCTTGGGACGCTACAGCCCAGACATCGCTTTTCGCAGCCATATGGGAGGCTTGGGCCTCGCCCTCCGACGGAGCTTGGACCCAAGGGATCCCCATAAGAGTGAGCAGGCGCTTCGAGTCGGCTACCATGTTATCCTTGAGCCTCGAGGTGGCTTGCGCATAGGTTTTCGCGGCCTTCAGGTCTCCTTTCCGCAAAGCCTCTTCGTACTTCACCACTGCCTCTTCCTTGACGCGCATTCTTCGCGCTATCTCAACCTGCTTTTCTGCCGGTGCAGTTCCGTCGAAGACGTAGACCAGCCTTATCCCTAGTTCCATAAGGTTGCTGTTCCTGTATAGTATGCCGCTTAGGTGGCTTGTCACTCTCTTCTGTCGATCCATCAGCGGTTCGCCGCGGCTGCCTCTGATCACGGCGAGAAACTGGTAAAGCGCGTTGTAGGCGTCGACGGCGATGGTCCTAGTCGAAAGCTCCGCGAGGCTGGTTCTTGTTCTATGAAGCAGGTCCCCGAGGTCTACTCCCATCTCGGCCCTCCATCCGGTAGCGCTGCAAGCGCGCCCATGGCTACTCGGCTTGAGATCGCTCTGGGTCTCCCCTGAAGTCTCCCGAACATGAGGCTCTTAGCTTTGCCGGTCTCAGCGAGCTACAGGCTGACCGGCCTAGGCCGCTCAGGTGAATGAGACAGGCTACCTGCCCCCGCGAGGTGCGGGCATGGTCCAGCGTGCTTCTAACGCAACGTGCACCGGAGAGGTTTGGCCTCTAGCTCAGGGCGTGATGGAGAAAACCGTTTAAAGGCGCTATCGTTACCGGGTATGTACATGATGGAGGGCTTAAGCTTGGAGTTCAAGGTCGTTACGATCGAGGCCCCTAAGGATTCCAACCTGATCCTGGGGACGGCTCACTTCATCAAGACCGCAGAGGACCTGTACGAGGCAATGGTGAATTCTGCGCCAGCCATAAGGTTCGGCCTCGCGTTCTGCGAATCCTCAGGTCCCTGCTTAGTTCGTTCAGAGGGCAACGACGAAGAGCTGCGCAACCTAGCGGCTGAGAAGGCCTTAGAGCTGGGGGCAGGCCATTCATTCCTTGTCTTCCTCAGAGGCGCGTATCCCATCAACGTGCTCGACAAGGTCAAGCAGGCCCCCGAGGTGTGCACAATCCACTGCGCCACAGCGAACCGTGTCCAGGTGATACTGGCAGAGACCGAGCAGGGCAGAGGCATCCTCGGCGTTGTTGACGGGTCTGCCTCCAAGGGCGTAGAGAGACCTCAGGACATCGAGAAACGAAGAGAGTTCCTCCGCGCGATAGGATACAAGCTCTGAAGCTGCGTGAATCTGCTTGCCCCAAAGTTCAGCAAGCGGCGCCGATCAAGCTTGCCGGTCTCTCGGCTGGAGGAGACTGTTTCCTGCGTCACCGCGCCTTGTCCTCGACGAGGTTTCAACGTGAAGCAGGGAGAAGCTCGTGGACCGAGGGCAGAAAACCCTTAAGGTTCGGTAGTTTCCTAGGCTTCAACCGAATCCACATAGCGGAAAACCGCTCTGCACAGGACTCTGAGGGATAGCTTTGGCTGGTGGGCTCCCGGACCTGCCGAAGGATGTGGCTTGGCATGCGACCCCTGCGGCAGAGGTTCAGGCGATACTCAAGACATCGGAACGAGGGCTTGCAGGCGCCGAGGCTGAGAGTAGGCTTCGAAGGTACGGGGCGAACGAGCTTATGCAGGCCAAGCGAGCGTCAGCTTTTGAGACGTTCGTGAACCAGTTCAAGAGTATTCTGGTCCTGATACTCCTTGCAGCAACGGCCGTCTCAGCCCTCATAGGCGAGGTGACCGATGCCCTTGTCATCGCCGTCATACTTGTAGCCAACGCCGTTCTCGGTTTCATTCAGGAGAGACGGGCTGAGAAGGCGCTTGAAGCTATGAAGAAGCTGACCGCGTCCAAGGCGCACGTGATGCGGGACGGTGAAGGGATCGAGCTTCCCGCCACGGACGTCGTTCCAGGCGATATCTTGGTCGTCGATGCAGGGGATAGAGTTGCCGCTGACGCTAGGCTACTGCACGCCGCGAGCCTTGAGATGGACGAGTCCTCTTTGACCGGGGAATCGACCCCGGTTCGCAAGCTGGCACGCAACTTCAGCAAGGAGAGTCCGCTGGCTGATCGAGGCAACATGCTCTACATGAGCACCAACGTGATGAGCGGAAGAGGAAGAGCGGTGGTTGTCGCCACTGGGATGCAGAGCGAGCTCGGGAAGATAGCTGAGCTGGTCCAAGCCGAGGAGCAGACCCAGACCCCCTTGCAGAAGAGACTAGAAAGGTTTGGGAAACAGATCGGCCTAGTCGTTGTCGCCATCTGCATCGTCATCTTCGCGGCCGAGACGCTGGAGGGCCAGGACCCCCTCCAGGTTTTCATGGTCGCGATCAGTTTGGCCGTCGCAGCGGTTCCTGAGGGATTGCCAGCCGTGGTGACCGTTACGTTAGCCCTCGGCGTATCGCGGATGGCCTCAAAGAACTCCATCGTGAGGAGGCTGACATCCGTAGAGACGCTTGGCTCCGTCACCGTGATCTGCTCCGACAAGACGGGCACATTGACTAGAAACGAGATGACTGTCAGGCGATTGTACGTCTGCCATGGGCAGGTTGAGGTCACAGGGGAAGGCTACAGGCCGGAGGGGAGAGTGCTCCGAAACGGCGCGCGTGTTGATAGTCTACTCGATGAACGGATCTCGAAGCTGATGGTTGCCGTGGCGCTCTGTAACGACGCGGATCTGATCGAGGAGGGCGGCTCGTGGAGGATCCGAGGCGATCCCACAGAAGGCGCGCTCCTGGTCGCGGCCGCGAAGTCCGGGATAAGGCTTGAGGAGGTCAGAGACTCGTCTCCTCGCATCGACGAAGTGCCCTTCTCTTCTGAGCGGAAAAGGATGACGACGGTACACAAGACGTCCGACGGAGGCGTCTTCGCATACATGAAGGGAGCCCCAGAGGTTGTCGTGGAATGCTGTAACCGTACATTCGCCGACGGTGCAGAGAGCGACCTCAGCCCGGGAGAAAAGAAGAGAATCCTAGACGTGAATCACGAGATGGCCTCTCAAGGGCTAAGGCTGCTCGCTGCGGCCTACAAAGAGTTGCCAAGTCCCGCCCGACATGATCCCGCGGATGTGGAGAGGGACATGGTCTTCCTCGGCTTGGTGGGGATGATCGATGCTCCAAGGGAAGAGGCGAAGAGGGCAATAGCGACTTCCGAAGAAGCAGGGATCAAGGTTGTGATGATCACCGGAGATCACAAGTCGACGGCTGTCGCTGTCGCTCGGGAGCTCGGCCTTCTTAGGGGCTCCGGAATCGTTCTCACAGGGACGGAGCTGGATGGCTTAAGCGACGAGGCGCTCGAGGACATCGTTGAGAACGTGGTCATCTACGCCAGGGTTTCACCTGAGCACAAGATCAGGATTGTGAGGGCTCTTAAGAAGAAGGGCCACATCGTCGCGATGACCGGAGATGGGGTGAACGATGCCCCGGCGCTCAAGAGCTCCGACATAGGCGTCGCGATGGGCATCACAGGGACCGAGGTGGCGAAAGAAGCGTCAGACATGGTCCTTGCAGACGACAACTTCGCCACCATCGTAACCGCGGTGGAGGAGGGGAGGCGGATCTACGACAACATAACCAAGTTCATCCGATTCCTCCTCGCCGTGAACTTCGCCGAGGTCGCTATCATACCCCTCGCGACCTTCCTCGGAATGCCGCTGCCTCTCCTCCCGGTACAGATCCTCTTCATCAACGTCGCAACCGACGGGTTGCCTGCTGCCGCTCTGGGCTTCGACCCTCCAGACCCTGACGCGATGCTTCGAAAGCCAAGGCAGCCCAACGCCGGGCTCCTGAGTGGTTATAAGCTATTCATCCTAGCCTCCACGCTGCTCCTGCTGACCGGAGCGGCGACGACGTTCTACTGGGGCCTGATGACGGCCGACGAGGCTGTTGCCCGAACGATGGTCTTCACCCAGATCGTCTTCTTCGAACTCATCGTGGTGTTCAACTGCCGGTCCGAGACAAGGTCTATCTTTCGGCTAAATCCAGCCTCGAACAGACAACTACTCTTGGCCGTAGCCTCCTCGGCCCTGGCCCAGTTAGCGATAGTCTACACGCCTTTCCTCCAAGGCCTCCTCGGAACAGCCCCACTGGACGCAGCGCAATGGACTGTGGTGCTGCTAGGCTCAAGCCTAGCCTTCCTAGCGCTCCCGGGAATACTCATCAAGCCAACAGAACACGCTCGCCTACAGAGCTGAGGAAAACATAGCAGCGAACCCTACGCCGCGGCTACCTCAGCCTTCGCCTTCCATATCCTGACTGTAGGCGGCGTCAAGACGATGCGTTCTTCGCCTAGCCTGGCAATGTCGCCTTTGATGCTCTCAGCGTAGCCCCGCAGCTCGTTCACCGCCTTCTTCACATCGTCGACGCTCTTCCTAGCCAGCGGAACGATGCGGACTATGAGAATGTTGCCGTCACTCAACTCCTTCTTGATAAGGTCGACATCGGATAGGTCGCGGAGCGGGAGGGCTTTCAGATAGACGACTCTTTCAGACACCCTGACCGCCTCCACAGCCGAGGATGATGGTGGCTGCACCCCCGGCTTGGCATCATCTTCGGCGGACAAACAGACCTGGCCGTAACGATTGGAGCCATTGCATCTTTAAACGTTTACTGTTAGAGGGCGGGACTTCTGCCAGCTAAAGTGTCTTCAGAAGCTTCCAGAGTTTGTCACCTACGAAATGGAAGACCTCGACGACTCGCCCCGCCTTAGCAGCCCGAAGCTGTTCCGAGCTGAAGAGACTGTTCCCAAGAGCTATAGCCTTTCCAAACCGTTCCTCCAAGACCGCCACAAGGGCTCCTCGCTCGAACTCCCCTTCAACTCTCTTGACGCCAGGTCTCATGACATCCGCGCCTCTGCAGACATACGGAACCGCTCCTTGATCCACGACGACCTTAGGCAGGCGGGCGATGTGTCCTTGAAAGAGAAGCGTAGGCCTGAGCCTCTCACCGGTCTCGTAGACCAAGGGAACTCGGTCTAGGAGATAAACGGTGGCCACCTGGCCCCTGTACACCTCCACCGTGCCGCTGTCCTTCAGCTCATCAGATAAGGAATAACCATACTCCGCGAGGTACCGGTTCAGGAGAGCCTTCTTCTCCCGATCCTGTACCGCATGCCTTGAGGCCCTCACACCTCTTCCCTCCCGGTGCAAAGCTGATGACGATTTATCTCTTTAGCCCCGGCGTCAGGAACATGCACTTGGTGGCGAGTCTTAGGGATGAAACCTGCCGGAAAGGCCACATATCGATATGGGAGGTCTCTGTAGGCTAAGAGTTAAATCAACGACCACCAGCCGTAGTACCTCTGAGCACGCCTACAAGTAGCGGTGTCAGCAGTGGGGATGAGCGGCGAAGAGACGCCTTTGAGGATCCTCGAAAGCAACTTAGGCAAGGTGGTTCTCGTCAGACTGAAGGGTGGTCGAAGCCTCCGGGGAAAGCTCGAGGGCTACGACCAGCACATGAACCTGGTCCTTGGAGAAGCCGAGGACATCTCCGACCTTAACAACGTTCAAGGACTCGGCTCGATCATCGTTCGAGGCGACAACGTCGTTATCATCTCACCGTCAGGCTGACCTCGGTCTGAAGCCTTATTAGGCGCACTATCCAAGCCTCAGAAGCCTAACCAAGAGCCTGCCCCATGTAGGTGAAGACCGTGGGCAAAGGAACACCTTCAATGGGAAGCTACGGGCGTAGGACACTACACATACACTGCCGCAGATGTGGCAGGCGGGCGTACAACGTTAAGAAGAAAAGGTGCTCCGCCTGCGGCTACGGAGCCTCGGCGAAGATCAACAACTACTCTTGGCGGACGAAGAAGGTGACGAGAGAAGGACGCCTGCCATAGCCTCATTCCGCCGCCTGTACAGTTGGGCGACCTTACACCGTGTATGTCGGCCTCGAACGCGAAAGCCGGAAGTTCGTCTCAAGGCTCTGGATGAGCGCCTGCAGCTCCGGGTTCATCTTTGCCTGCTCGGCTATCTTCACGTCAAGGGCCCGAGCCCTCTCTTCCATATCTGTAAGCTCAACGTGTAGACGCGTCATAGCTGTGAGCTTTCTGAGGATCGAGAGCGCTGCCTTGGCGCTTGGGCCGTCAACATAGCTGGGAACAGGACTCCAGAGGCTTACAACGTCGAGGCCTCGCTCCTTACCCTGCCAGAGGAACTCACTGTAGACGCTAGTGGGCCCGGTGAAGTCTGTGAGTGCGATCCCCGCCGCCGTCAGCTCTGCGACGACCGAAGGATTGTTCGTCGAGGCGGTGACAGGTGGCTCGACGGTGTGAGGTACACCGCCCACGAACCCGCCCAGTGTGTAGATTCGCCGCGTCGCTGTCTTCACCGCTGCCTCGAGGACGGCACCTACGTACCCTGGCCAGTCTAGGTGGGGCTCGTGTCCTATGAGGAGTAGCAGGTCAGGCTGGTCTCCGTTGCCGTCGCACCTGTAGAGCTCGTTTCGAGGGGATTCGTACGCCTTGATCAAGCCCTTTTCGATAGCGACCGTCGGCCGTTGTCCGGTGTAGAAGTAGAACGGCCCAGAGACGATCTCGCCTACGTGGGCCCCGCCAAGCTTATCTCGAAGATACTCTGCGCTGAGGGTCGAGGCGTTGCCTGCATCAGCCCATCCTGCTAGGCCGACTACAAACAGGCCGTGTCTGAGCTCGATCGAGTCTCTCAACCTCAAGGCGTGGGCCACAACTCCACCCTTTCCATGTTCCTCGTCCTGCCGCAGCCTAAAAAGGCTTCAGCCAAGCATGTGCCAAGATGGGCTGATCTTGCCGGGTTTATATCGAACTGCGACCCGGGATTCCCTGGGGGTTCCGTGGCGGAACCCGTCGTCTCCATCGTCGAAGGCTTGAGCATCGGGGAGAGGGTCGCGGAGGCCCTCCGGCTCATCGGCGGCATCGGACGGGTCGTCAGCCACGGTGATAAGGTGCTCATCAAGCCTAACCTGGTGGACGGCGCTCCTGCGGAGACGGGGAAGACGACCCACCCCGAGGCCCTGCGCAAGCTGGTGGAGCTGGCCTTCGAGGCCGGCGCAGCTGAGGTCGCCGTCGGGGAGAGCGAGACGTACGAGGGCCGGAGGGCCGCCCTCTACGAGAAGATACGGGCCCTGGTGAAGCCCATCGGCGGGACCGTAGTCAACTTCAACCACGAACCCTTTGAGACGGTTAAGGTCCCCAACCCCGTCCATTTTCCCGAGGTGGGAGTAGCCAGGGCCGTGATGCGCTGCGATGTCCTCATCACAAGCCCCAAACGCTGAAAGTCATATCAAGCCGTGGCAAGACGTCTCGTCGAAGACTGGTGTCGGAACTCGTCAAGCAGAAGGAGCGGCGAAAGCCTTTAAACTAAGGCTGGCTGCCTAGGCCACAGAGGCATAGGCCTCCGCCGAAAAACAGTATCTCCGACGTGGGCCGGTAGATCAGTCTGGTATGATCGATCCCTTGGCATGGGATAGGCCGTGGGTTCAAATCCCACCCGGTCCATTTTTGGACTCTCCTAGCCAACTTTCTACTTACGTTTCCTGCAGGAACTAGGGAACCTGGAAATGCTTGCCGAGGTTATCCGTAGAGCCGCCATAGGAGCCCAAGAGAAGAAGTACTACGTCTGGCAGAGACCTTAGCAGCGGTTCGACGCCACGCTTGAAAGGTCTTGTGGTTCAGGTCAGCAAAGAGAGAAGGAGAGATGTAAGGTGAAGCCTCAAGCTACACCTCTATCATGCTTTCTTCGTCTTGAGGCGGAGTTCCACAACCTTGCTGGTTTCTACTATCGGGACGAACTTATACGTCACTTCGGGTGACATGAAGAGAACATCATTCAAGAGTTTTTCCACGTCATCCGTCTCATATACTGTGAAGCCTTTAGTCTCACCGACAAAAGCATAGCCTCCAAAGATTATCTTCGCGAATCTCTCTGGCTCCTTTTCCCTTTCTGCGAAGATCTGCTTGCGTTTTTCGAGAAGCTTATCGAAGTCCTCTGGCTTGAACTCCCAGAAACATATGAACTTCACTTCCTCACCTCCCTTTCC
>CAYRUY010000008.1:0-40250 GCA_964427455.1 uncultured Candidatus Bathyarchaeia archaeon
GACCGCGAACGAGGCTCAGAGGCTCTACGAAAAGACTCTGGGCGCGAAGGTCGTCGTGGTGATCCCCGACCTCTACAGGCAGGACGAGGTCGTGATGATGGCGAGGGGGCTGGATGAACGCCAAAGTGGTGGCTGACTACGAAGAGCTAAGCCTGTTGGCAGCCTCGACGATAGAGAAGGCCATCTTAGCCAAGCCCAACCTAGTATTAGGCTTGGCCACCGGCGGGACGGCTGAAGAGTGTTACGGGAAACTCGTCCAGATGCATAGGGAACGAGGGCTTGACTTCAGCCGCGTCGCGACCTTCAACTTGGACGAGTACGTGGGTCTGCCGCCGAGCCATCCCCAGAGCTACCATTACTACATGAACGACAGGCTGTTCTCCCATGTCAACGCCAAGCCTTCGAGTGTCCACATTCCCGACGGGACGGCGCGCGACCTGGAAAGAGCGTGCCGAGAGTATGAAGAGGCGATAAAGGACAGCGGGGGCATAGACCTGCAGATCCTTGGCATTGGGAGAAACGGCCACATCGGCTTCA
Source organism: uncultured Candidatus Bathyarchaeia archaeon (assembly GCA_964427455.1). Taxonomy (GTDB): domain Archaea; phylum Thermoproteota; class CALKCG01; order B24; family JAWCPE01; genus JAWCPE01. Next base: position 538 of record CAYRUY010000008.1, read on the forward strand.
ACGAGCCACAGACTCCCTTAGACTCAAGGACCCACGTTGTCGAGCTGACCGAGGACACAAGGCGTGCGAACAGCCGCTTCTTCTCGTCTTGGGAGGAGGTCCCTCGCAAAGCTATCACCATGGGCGTGGGGACGATCCTCGAGGCCCGCCGGATACTACTCCTAGCCTCGGGGGCCGAGAAGGCGGAGGCCGTTAGGGCCGCGATGGAGGGTCCAGTAACTCCAATGGTGCCTGCCTCAGCCCTTCAAACCCACCAAGGCTGCCAGTTCCTTTTGGACTTTGACTGTCAGGAGCCTCCTCGACGAGGTAGGCCATGCACTTGAGCCTAGGCGAAGCGAATGTGCGGAATCTGCGGCTACGTTGGGCATCGCAGGGCGGCGCCCTTGCTTCTCGAGGGTTTGAAGAGGCTTGAGTATAGGGGCTATGACTCAGCCGGCATGGCTACTGTTGGCTCAGCTATGGATGTCAGGAAGAACTTGGGCCGGATCGCTGAGATCGACAGTAAGCTCTCGTTCGGCGAGATGGGGGGATGTCTCGGCATAGCGCACACCCGGTGGGCGACGCATGGACGTGTCACGGCGGCGAACGCTCACCCGCACGTTTCCTGTGACCGACGGTTCGCGATCGCGCACAACGGCATCGTCGAGAACCATGCAGAGCTGAGGGGTGAGCTTGAGGCCCGGGGCCACATCTTCACGAGCGAGACGGACTCGGAGGTGATAGCTCACCTCGTCGAGGACTACGCCTCTACTGGCACGTCCTTGTTCGAAGCCTCGGCTGCAGCTTCTCGAAGGCTAGAGGGCTCCTTCGCGTTTCTCGCCATCTCTGAGAGTGAGCCCGAAAGGATGGTTGCAGCCCGGTCGCGCGCCCCGATGACTATTGGTCTAAGCCCTGACGGTAACTTCGCTGCGAGCGATGTGGTCGCCTTCCTGCCCCACACGAATAGAGTGGTCTTCCTTGAAGACGACGATGTGGCCGAGGTCACACCCGATGGCTTCAGGGCCTCGAGCTTCCTCACGATGAAGCCTGTTGAGAGGCCCGTGGTCACGTTGAGCTGGAGCCTTGAGGAGGCGGCGAAGGGTGGCTACGAGCACTTCACGTTAAAGGAGATCTTGGAGCAGCGTGAAGCGTTGGAGGAGGCGATCGAGCAGGAGGGCGAACGGGTTCGAAGAGCCGCGGAGATGATCAACAGTGCGTTCGGGGCGTTCTTTGTCGCGTGTGGCTCTAGCTACCATGCATGCCTCGCGGCGCAGTACTGGTTCGCGAAGCTCGCCCGGAGGCATGTGAACGTTGTCTACGCGAGCGAGTTCCCGTACTTCTCAGACTTCCTTACGGAGAACACGTTGATGGTCGCGGTTTCTCAGAGCGGAGAGACGGCTGACGTCCTTGAGGCTGTTAGGGCTGCGAAGATGAAGGGGGTCAGGGTGCTCGCGTTGGTGAACGTGATGGGTTCCAGCCTCGCGAGGCTGAGCGACTTCTCCCTGATGCTGCACGTGGGGCCTGAGGTGAGCGTTGTGGCGACGAAGAGCTACACGGCTCAGCTCGCCCTGCTCGGGCTTCTGGCTTACGCCTGCGCGGGCCGCCTCGAAGAGGGCAAGACGGAGATAAAGGAGGTCATCTCGAAGCTCAACCCGTTGCTGGCCGGAGACAGCCTAAGCCAGCTCCGGGGCCTCGCGGCCTCGATGAAGGACCAAGCGAACGTCTTCCTCATCGGCCGTGGCCTAAGCCACGCGACCGCGTTGGAGGGTGCGTTGAAGATCAAGGAGATCTCTTACATGCACGCTGAGGGCTTCGCCGGGGGCGAGTTGAAGCATGGGACGCTCGCCTTGATAGAGGAGGGCGTGCCCTGCATAGCCATACTGCCTGAAGACGAGACGAAGGCCGACACCTTGGCGAACGTTCAGGAGGTGAAGGCTCGAGGCGGCCGCATCATAGGCGTCGCGAACGAAGAGAACCCGTGCTTCGACGAGTTCATCCACGTCCCCAACGGCACGGTGAGGCTTCTCCATCCCGCCCTGATGGTCGTGCCGCTCCAGCTCCTAGCCTACTACCTAGCTGTGCTGCGAGGATATGACCCAGACAGGCCGAGGAACCTGGCGAAAAGCGTCACCGTAAAGTAGCACGTGCAAGATGCGGCCTGCAGGGCAAAACGGTTATAGCACTCCACGCCTGATCCTCCCCTGTGCGGTGGTGGTCCAGCCTGGTCCAAGATATCTCCCTGCCACGGAGACAACGCGGGTTCAAATCCCGCCCACCGCACCACTAGCCAAGTTCAGGAATCCGTGGGATTTCCGCTGTCTGATGGTAAGTGTCCGAGCGAGAATCCTCTTCTGACACCTTACCTCTCTAACGCCCGATCGATGTGCACAGCGGCTTCTTCATCCTTATCGCGAGCCTGGACGATGAGGGCGGCGATCTGGCGGCGAACGGCCGATTCGGCTAGCTTCTTTGCGATCTTCTCGTCATGCGGGTCCCACCCGCCCTGCAGCTCAGCAACCTGCATCATCAAGTTCGTCTCCGCATCGTAACACATGGCTGCTTGACCTAGCTGCTTCGCCATGGCGGGCTCATGCTCCGCTATGCGTCTCAGGAACTTCCCGGCGCAAAAGTGTCCTTCCGCTGGCATCACGTGGTAGCCAAACGGCAGTCTAGGCGCTCGAAAAGCACGTCTAGGTTTCCCTGAGGGAAATCGTCGTCGCGCAGCAAGTCCTCAGCCCAAGCCGTGTAAGCCTTAAGACCGCTGTGGCGTTCGCGCACCATCGGCATACGAATGACATCTAGCGCCCATCAAATGGGCGGCGGATAGGCTCGGGCCATGCCTCAGAGACCGCCAGGTCCGAGAGGTCTCCAGCGTAGTGCCACTTCCTGGTGTGCCAGAGCAGCCCGAACGCCGCACCGGACGTACCCATGTGGTAGACATGGTCATAAGCACAGTCTTCGCCCATGAACTGCATGCATGCCCTCATCGAGGACGGGAACGCGAGACTCTCGTGAGTGTCAAAGCCGATGCGCGGTACACCGTCGAGTACGACGCGGGCAGGTTCATCGGACGATTCGGATTGGTTTACCATGCTTTTCTCCCCTCTTTGGTGCGTTGGCAAAACAGCCCCGCTGCCTACCCAGACATGTTATAACACTTGGTACTCGAACAGGCCCAGCAATCAAGTCTTCCAAGAACTGACGACTGTGGTCGACTCTCAAGCAGGTGGCGAAAGTCGGTTTGAACTCTATTGGGTGTAGATACTTCCTACCGCAGTAACGGTTGGTAACCCTAGCTGGGCCTCTCCACGCTGTGAAGGTGTCAAGACCTCAGGTACCTCCTGGTTCACGCATTCACAAACGTGCGAAGGACATGATGACAGTCCTCAGACCAGACTTCTAGGCCCCGGAACCCCAGAGAGAGGCTTTCAATCAGAGCCCTTGCGCGCTAGGTTTCGACTGAATCAGGGCCTCCCTAGCGCTCCTTTGGTGGCATGAAGCCACCCTAAAGCATGGAGAAAGGCGCTATGAACACACCCTATTCCGGTGAGCACGGACGGAAAGGACGACAAGCTCCCTCGAACCCAGACCCCAAGCACACGCGCTCAGACGGCCACGTTGAAGTCGGCAAGGGGGCGTTATGAGTCGCCACTACCAACTTCCATGGACAACGAACGAATAGAACATAGGAACATCTAAGCCCCGGACCAGGAAGCACACAGCCGGGCTGCTCCCATACCTGTACGGATCGCCTAGTTCGGTTGGTTCCTTCAGCACGCAGCCGAACACCCTGAGACACTGCATTCACTTCGCGAACCGATGGCCTTGAGTGCGCTCATTCCGGAGAGCCACCCCTACCATACGTCAGGCTTCAAGGCGACCCCTAAGCTGGTCGCCCTCAGCCCCTTCGCGAGACCATTCAGCTGACAAGGCAGTTAGGCTGCGGCGACATTGCTCTTGCAGGCGTCGACGACGAGCAGACTCAGGAGACGGTCAGCTAAGCCTCGGCGCCTAGAGCACCTACGTGGAAACCTCACTGCCGCCTAGGCTGCCAGCCTCTCGGCTAGACGAAGCAGGTCGAGGTCTAGAGGCTTCTCTCGGCTGACAGACAGCCCGAGGTCGGTAGTCGCGAGCTTGCCATCCATCAGGCCGACGACGACGTCCTCCACCCCGGAGAGCAGGAGGTCGACAGCCTTCGCGCCGAAAAGGCATGCGAGCAGCCTGCTCCGAGCCGTCGGGTTACCGCCGCGTTGCACGTATCCCAGCGTGGTCAGACGCACATCAGAGCCTGTCTGCTCGGCGACCTCAGCCGCCAACGCTCTGCAGTCTCCAATGCCTTCCGCAGCTACGATGATGCTTGACCTCTTGCCTTTCGCGCCGGCCTCATGCAGCTTCTCAACTACACAGGAGATGCTGACTTCAGCCTCCGGGACAAGGATAATCTCGGCTCCCGCGGTCAATCCGACCGCCAGCGCCAGGAAGCCCCTTCTACGCCCCATGACTTCGACTACGAAGACCCTTTCATGCGAGACCGCTGTGTCCCGGATCTTGTCGATCGCCGCGAGCCCGGTGTTCACGGCCGTGTCAAAGCCCACCGTCTCGTCGGTGCCGAAAACATCGTTGTCGATCGTGGCAGGCACGCCTATCACCGGTACGCCTGACACCTTCGAAAGCTCTAGAGCGCCCCTTATGGAGCCGTCTCCGCCTATCACGATGAGGCCGCCGACGCCGTTCGCCTCTAAGCTTCTCGAAGCCTCTTGCAGGCCCTCGCTCTGCTCGAAGCGCGCCGACCGGACCGTGCGCAGAATCGTGCCTCCGAGCTGAACGATGCCGCTTACGGAGCGCAGTCCTAACGGCCTCGCCTGGTTCCTCACCAACCCCTCGTAGCCTCGCTCAAACCCGACAACCTCGCATCTCCTAGGCACCGCGCTTCGAACAACCGCTCGGATCACGGCGTTCATCCCTGACGCGTCACCTCCGCTCGTCACGACGCCGATCTTCTTCAAGGCTTCAACCAGGCGGTTCTCTGGGAGACGGTTGCCTACAAGCTTTACGTAGCACGCCGCAAGGATAGCTGAGCGAACAGGGCTTATCTGTTCTGTGCGCGCTGCGCATCGCAGGCCTAGATCGGTGGCGGCTTATGAACGTGCTCGAGGCCATAAGGCTACGCAGGAGCGTACGCGAGTTCAGGGCAGAAGCCCCTCCCCTGCTGGATGTTCTAACCGTGATAGACGCAGCAAGGATGGCGCCTTCAGGGCACAACCCACAGCCCTGGTCGTTCATCATAGTGAGCAGGAGGGAGACGCTTACGGCGCTTGAGGAGCTCGTCCAGCCATGCATTGCGCTGGCCCCATACTGCATTGCAGTGGTCGTCGACCCAACCCGGACTAGGTGGGCAAGAGAAGACGGGAGCGCAGCGATCGGGAATCTCATGCTTGCAGCCGTCGAGCTTGGTCCGGGAACCGTCTCGATACAAGGCAACCTTGAACCCGTCGAGGCCGAGGCAAAGAGCCTCCTCAAAGTGCCCGAACACTTGTGCCTACTCGCCCTGATCCCCATTGGCTTCCCGAAGGAAAGACTCAAGGCTAAGGAGAAGAAGCCTCTAGACGAGGTTGCGTACCTCGAGGAGTTCGCAGCGCCCATCCCGCGTTGATCTGAGCCACCCTTCCGGGAGGAGCCCCGGCAACCCTTTAATGAATCCTCTTGTAGGGTAGATGCGAGGCAACCGGATGAGCGTGTGCATCTTCGGCAAAGCGGTAAACAGCGACTGCCTCGCTGTCGAGAGGCTTTCAGCGGGCCCCTCGCAAATGCAGGTGCTCCTTGAGTTCTGTCGCATATGCCCGCGCCGAGAGCATTTCCAGCCCGTGAGGGAACCCGTAGGGAAGACTCAACCCGTCACAACGGAGGGTGCGAGGCTCGCAGCACCTCCCTAAGGTAAGACTCGTTAGATCGGACTCTCCGATGGCATGAAGGCATCGGGCTGTAGGGGCTCTAAACCGACGTTTCGAGACGCGGCGGTTAGGCGAACCCGCTGTCTAACCGCCCTCCTTGTCACGTCTTCTGAGCGCAGAGGCTGCATGAACTCGAGATGCCAGGGCTCATCTCCGAGTGCAGTTCGCATACGACCCCCTTTGACCCGGCACGAAGCACCTCGCAGAGATCGCATATCCCCCTCATGAGCTCCTCTCCTGACAGCTTCTCGTCGGCCAGGCCTTGAGCTATCTGGCCGACAGCCTCCCTAACAGGGCTGAGGCGCTCAATCGGCGCCGAGGAGCCTCCGCGCTTTGCCGAGAGGTACTGGCTGATCGCGGCCTGAGTCGTTCCCAGCCTTCCCGCAGCCTCAGCCTGGTTGAGGTCGTACCGCTCGATCAGTTCCTTCGCAATCAGCGCCCTAACCGTGGGCAGAACGTAGCGCACGATGACCTCGCAGGGGGGCTTCACACCCAAACACTCCGATCTGACGAGAATCTACCGGACTTAACGATGGTATAACCCTTTCTTCCACCATGGTAGAGGCTCCCGCCGACGAGCGTGGAGTAAGGTCAGGCCTCCATCGCAGGCAGGACCAACCTTGGTGACGATGCCATGGCTCGCATGGGTCGCACGAGAGACCTATGCGACGGCCCCGTGCTAGCTTCTAGCGGTCCATGCTGCCTAGCCTCGCTCGGGCTCGTTGTGAAAGGCTATTAAGCATGGCCAGCTCCATCCATCGGGCCTCGCGTGTAGAAGGAGTGTGTCACCTTGGTCCCAACCGTCGAGATTCTGAGCATCGGTGAGGAGCTGCTCATCGGCAAGATACCTAACACCAACGCTCAGTTCTTGTCCAAGCGGATCACCACCCTAGGCGGGAAGGTGACCCGGCATGTGGTCGTAGGAGACGATCAGTCAAGAATCGCCGAGGCGGTCAACGAATCCCTAGCTAGACATCCGAGTTTCCTCATAACGACAGGTGGCCTAGGCCCCACCTTCGACGACAAGACTCTCGAAGGGATCGCAAGAGCGGTAGGAAAACCGTTAGACCTGCACCCTGAAGCCTTCAAGATGGTGAAAGAGAAGTATGACAGTCTCTCCGCGCAGCGAGGTCAGACGATTGAGTTGACACCGGCTAGGATGAAGATGGCGAAGCTGCCGGAAGGCTCGACCCCTCTGCGGAACCCTGTTGGAACAGCTCCCGGCGTGCTACTAGGGGCCAGAGACGTTACGTTGATAGCACTGCCAGGGGTGCCTCCCGAGATGGAGGCGATCTTCGACGAGAGCGTCGCGCCAATGATCAGGAGACTGTCCGACGCGCTGTTCTACGAGGAGAACTGGCGGCTTGATGGGGTCTACGAATCGGAGCTAGCGCCTCTGATCGATCAGGCCATGCGCATCTCCCCTCTCGTCTACGTCAAGTCTCATCCAAGGAGAGAAGAGGGGAGATCCCACATCGAGCTTCACCTTAGCACGTCCGCGAAGAGCCTAGATGAGGGCAGGGCTAGGGTAGAACAATGCAGGGAGGCTCTCTCGCAGCTCGTCGCGAAGAGCGGCGGAAGGCTCTCGCCTATCAAAGGTTGAGACAGTGCCTTTGACATCGCCGGCGATAACGAACCTCAGGGGAGGTTGTCGGGCACATCGGGGGAAACATGCTAGCTGATAGCCCGGGTGATAACGCCTATGCCCCTTGTCCTGCCCTCTCTGAAGACAAACCAATCTGATTCCCTGATGAATTCCGGCCGATACTTGAAGCGAAGCCGCACGTTCGCCGTGACGCCCGTTCTCAAGGGCTCCGTTGACATGTCTAGGAACTCTACCGAGTGCCTGATCGTCTGTATGTGGGCGACGGCGTTGTATCCCTTCCATATGGTCGTCGGATGATGCAGAACCGTGATCCGAGCCTCAAACTCTCTGGAGGGCTTGACTTGCAGGGTCTTGTCTAGAAGACACATCCCCTTCTCGACCTCATCGAACTCGGTGTTCGCCAGCGCTAGGCACACGTCTTGTCCGGCGAAAGCCCTTCCGACGCTCACACGGTTCACGTGAATCGACCTGATCCTGACGATCTTCGAGCTACCGTCCGCGAACGGCCCGATGTGAGCCAAGTCGTCGACGGCCACGCTTCCTTGAAGGATGACGCCGTTCACGACGAGGCCTACGCCCTTCACGTTGAACTTCTCGTCGACGTACATGATGAATGGTTTGTCAAGCTTCTCCTCCCACCTCAGCCTCGGCGGCAGGAGGTTCAGGAACTCCTTCAGGAGGTTGAGTCCGAAGCCCGTCGTGTTCGACACAGGGAAGATCGGAGCCACTCTGCCCCTAGACATGTTCCTAGCTGCGACGACCACATCATCCATCGATTTCACGCGCAGAGGTATGCGGCTGACCCCGGGGAGCTTCAGGAGCGCCTCAGTCTCCTCTAGGACCTTCACAACCTGCTCGTCTGGGACCATGTCAACCTTCGTTACTACCACGATCACGGGTATCCGTAGGGCTACGGCTACGCCCAGATGCTCCTTCGTCGTGCCTATCGCGCCTGCATTCGCGCCTATCGCGAGGAGCACGTAGTCGGGCGCTCTCCCCATCACGCCTTTCAGCGTCGTCCTCAGGTATCGCTCATGTCCGCCCAAGTCAACGAATGAGATGATCTTCGCGCTGTGAAGGAAGACCTCCGCCTCGTCAAGGGGGGCTAGCAGACGGTAGTTGCTTACGGCCCCCTCTGCCTCGTAGCCCAAGAGGTGCGTCGAGATCGACGACGTCCTTTTCATCCGGATCTCGTGAAAGAACCGTGCGACCATCGCCATCGCAAGGCCGTTGCCGTCATCCATCTCGCCGCTGCATAGCACACCTATGAGGCTGGACTTGCCCGAGTCCACATTGCCTAACACCGGGACCATCAGGTAGATCGGCAGGATCCCTTCCTTGCAGTGCCTGACCAGCACCTCGGCTATCTTGCCCCGGGAGCCCTCACCTAACCTAACAACCTTGCACCGCGCATCCACGATCGCTGCAGCTTTCCGGAGCACCTCAAGTGTCTGTTCTAGCTCGTCCTCCGTGAGCCCTACAAGGGTACCGTCGTCTGAAACCCCGAGCTCATAGAAGGCCTCGCCGCCCCCCTCCGTCAGCCGGTACCGCATCTGTGTCGCGAGGTGTTCGACGGTTCGAGCGTCGTCTTGGACGAGCATCAGCTTGTACTCTACGTTCCCAACCTCTTTCTCAACGGCTAGGTCTCTCGATAACTCTTCCATCTAGCCTAAATGTATCTTTCAAGCCTGACTTAAGCCTATCTGGTATCTGAACTCGTCTCCCGAGCTTGCTGTTTTTAAGCCGAGGAAAGACAATACCGCTCTAGGCGATGCAACCATGAGAATCATCGATCTCATGGACACGGCTCACTATGTGGTTGAACGCTCCGCACGGGCGAGGCAAGGGGAGAAGGTGCTCATCGTCACGGACACAGAGACTAGCCCGCTCATTGGCCAAGCTCTTGCCGCCGCGGCCCATATGATCGGCGCGGTACCGGTCGTGGCAACGGTTCTCAGGTTGCCCTACCCAGCCGCTGAGGTGCCGGAGAACGTTGCAGCCGCGGTCGTTGGTTCAGAGGTCACGATAGCCCCTGCCAGTCAGCCTATAACTCACAGCAAAACGATCCAGGAGGCGATCTTCAGGCATCACCGAAGATTCGTGAGCATGCCTGGAGTCACGGAGTACATGATGGTCGCAGGCGCCTCGACGGTCGACCCAGACCTGCTTGAACAGCTCACTAAGAGAGTCGCCAATGCCCTCGAGGATGCTCACGTCATAAAAGCAGAGAGCCTGAACGGCACAAGCATCGAGTTCTCCATAGAAGGACGGACCGTCTATCCTAACTACGGCGTGATAGCGGGAGACTGGGGCCTTGCCATGTTCCCGGACGGCGAGGTCTCAGTGGCCCCAGTCGAAGAGAGCCTCAACGGCACGATCGTCATCGATGGCTACCAGCTGGGCGTCGGCGCCCTCAGAGAGCTCATCAGATGGACTCTGCGAAACGGTATCGTCACAAACATCGACGGAGGACTTGAAGCCCGCGCTCTCCGGCGACTCGTGGACATGTACGGGGACACGAACACGCATAGGGTGGGCGAGTTCGCCGTTGGGACGAACCCTGAGGCTCAACTCATCGGCACAGCGGGAGAGGACAAGAAGATGCTTGGAACAATACACTTCTCACTGGGCGACAACATCCTCATGGGAGGGCAAAACCAGAGCAAGCTCCATCTAGACGGGGTCATCCTCTCACCCACCCTGTCTGTGGATGGGAAAACGCTGATAGAGAACGGAGTGCTCAGGCTGTGAGGTCTCGAGAAGTCACAAGGAGAGTTACCGAGTTGGCCAACATGGACAGAGCGCAGATAATCGAGGCGGAACAAGCCCACTCCGCCAAGGTCTACGAGAGGTTCCCCGTTGTAGCCGTGAAGGCCCGAGGAGCGAGCCTCTGGGACATCGATGGCAGGGAATTCATCGATTGCATGAGCGCCTACGGCGTCGGGGTGGTCGGCCACTGCCACCCGAGGGTTGTGGAGGCGATCAAGAGGCAGGCCGAGAGAATGATCGCCTGTCACAGCTCGCTCTACAACGACGCGAGGGCGGAGTTCGTCGCGAAGCTTACAGACATGGCTCCGAAGGGTCTCAGCCGGGCTTTTCTATGCAACAGCGGCGCTGAGGCCGTCGAGGGAGCACTCAAGCTGGCCAGAAAGCACACACGCAAGAGTGGCTTCGTCGCGATGATGGGCTCTTTCCATGGGAAGACCATGGGAGCGCTCTCTGTGACTTGGAACCCCAAGTATCGCGATCCATTTCTGCCGCTGCTCGGGAACGTTCAGTTTGTCCCATACGGTAACGCTGAGCGCTTGAGGGCGGCCATCTCCGCGGAGACAGGGGCCATTATCACAGAGGCGATTCAAGGAGAGAGCGGGGTAAGGCTTCCTCCTGAAGGCTATCTCCAAGAGCTTAGAGAGCTCTGTGACGAGAAGGGCATCCTGCTCATCTTGGATGAGGTCCAGACGGGCCTCGGCCGCACCGGGAGATTGTGGGCTTCAGAACACTCAAGTGTGATCCCGGACATTATGTGTCTGGCGAAAGGTCTGGGCGGCGGCGTTCCGATTGGGGCCCTGCTTGCCAAGGAAGAGGTCATGGCCTCCTTCGAGAAGGGCGACCACTCGAGCACGTTCGGCGGCAACCCCCTTGCGGCAGCTGCGGGCTCAGCTGTCCTTGACGTGCTGAGAGAGGAGCGGCTTCCGGAGAGAGCAGCCAGGCTGGGGGAACGTTTCAAAGAGAGGCTTGGGAGGCTTCAGAGAGCCTACAAGGTGGTCAGGGAGACCCGGGGGATAGGTCTCATGCTTGCAGTAGACCTCAGATTCGACGTTCGAGATGTCCTTCTCCAGGCGTTGGAGGCCGGCGCGGTCCTGCTGTATTCAGGGAAGACCACGATCCGCCTCCTTCCCCCGCTGGTGATAGAGGAGAGGCAGGTCGACCTCGCTATGGAAGCCCTGGAGCAGGCTGTCGCAAGGCAAGAGGAGAGGGTGGGGTGATGGGCCCTCCTAGCCAGCGGCGCTGCCCGGAGGTCAGTGTCGAAGCCCAGGCGGATCTTCCGACGACTCACGACTTGTCCGTTCTAGCGGCCTTGCCTTGATCCCACATCGTTTCTCCACAAGCCTGGAGAAGGTTTCGTTGAATCCCCCACCGAAGCAGGTGTAGAGCAGCTTCGGGCCTACAGCCTTGACATACTCGAGGAGGTGCGGAAAGTCAGAGTGGTCGCTCAACGCGAAAGCCCGCCTTGATCGGCCCACGAGTACAGCCCAGCCCGAGGCTAGTGCAAGCTCAAGATCGGGGAAGGCTGCAAAATCGGAGTTCTTAGGGGCGACCAAGACGCATTGCCGCGATCTTAGCAACCGAACCCCTTCCTTCGACGACGCGCTCACCTGCGCCAAGTCGTGGCCGCAAGCCTTGTACGCTCTGGTCACTCGGGTAACTCTCGGGTCGGAGACAACCGGTATCTCGCTGAACAGGTTGAAAGCACTCGTTATCTCCTGCGCGTTGCCGACGTGATCTGCCTGTAACACGGGAAGCCTCCCCCTTTTCATACAGTCTCTGGCCCAGCTTATCATCTGGAACGAGAGAGCCCTACGCGAGGGGAAGACGAAGCTCGGCGAGCCGAAGGTGGCTTCGATGACAAGGATGTCACACGGGGTGACCGATGCGGGCTGAGTTGTGAAGCCTTTCGAGAAGTTGAGGTCTCCTGTGTAGACCACGGTGCCCTCAGGGGTGGCGACCTCGTACAGTGAAGAGCCCAGTATATGACCTGAGTTTCGGCACGTTACCGAGACATCGTTGAAGCGGGCCTCCTCCCCGTACTGGATGAGCCTGACATTCGTGATAGGTCTCGCCCTGACTGCCAGCATCAGGTCAAGCGTCTCTTTCGTGCAGATCTTTGTCTGGTTCAGAAAGGAGAAGGCGCGAGCATGATCCATGTGCGCATGTGTGACGAAAACCTTCGATGAGGAGGGGCGTTCAGACTGAGGGTCAAGGACGAGGCGGTTCTCTCCCTCCCCGATCACGACGGCGTCGTCCCACTCGACCCGAACGCTCATCTGGGCCCAAGAGGCAGCTAGACCCAGGGTGGAAGTTAAGTGTTCTGCGACTAGGCCAGAGCACTTCTCGTTTACTTTCAGCTCTCTCTGACGTTTATGTCTGTCGCCACGGCTTAAATACAGGCGCTCGTAAGCGATTGTGAGCTGACAGCTAGATGATTGAGGAACAGCCCGCCAGGGCCAAGTTCGAGTCGATAGAGGATATCCCCGGGGTTGGGCCTGCCACAGCCGCGAAGCTGAAAGATATCGGCTTCAGCACGTTGGAGGCTCTGGCAACCGCGACCATTAGAGAACTGACGCCAGTTGGAATAGGGGACAAGCAGGCTGCGAGGATCATAGGTCTGGCAAGGGATACGATATCCACCCAGTTCATCACCACCGAGGAACTGTTGAAGGAGAGGGCTAAGATCCAGAGGTTGACCACGGGCAGCAAGGCGCTCGACGGGCTCATAGGCGGCGGGTTGGAGACCCAGACGATCACAGAGTTCTTCGGCGAGTACGGCACTGGAAAGTCACAAGTCTGCCATCAGCTCTGCGTGAACGTTCAGTTGCCCGTTGAGAAAGGAGGGCTTGGAGGCGGAGCACTCTACATAGATACCGAGCACACCTACAGCCCAGAGAGGATCTGCCAGATGGCTCAACACCTCGGCCTAGACCCCTCCACGATCGTTAAGAACATCATATACGCCGAGGCGTTCAACTCCGACCACCAAATCCTACTGCTTGAGAGATGCGATGGAATCATAAAGGACAACAACCTAAGGCTTGTGGTAGTCGATTCCTTAATAGCTCACTTCAGAAGCGAATACCTTGGAAGAGAGATGCTTGCTGAGAGACAGCAGCGGCTGAACAAGCATATGCACAGGCTTATCAGGCTTGGCAGGGCGTTCAACCTGGCCGCAGTGGTCACAAACCAGGTTATGGCGAGGCCTGACGTATTCTTCGGCGACCCCATAACGGCTGTGGGCGGCCACATCGTGGCGCACACGAGCCACACGAGGCTCTTCCTACGAAAGGCTGCCTCCGGTCCCGTGAGGATAGTCAAGCTCATCTCCAGCCCCTACCTGCCGGAAGGAGAGAGGGTCTTCAAGATAACTGAGAACGGCGTTGAGGACGTAGCGGAGGAGGACGAGGTCAGGAGAAGATAGAGCGGTGACGGCCAGGCGACCCGTGGTCTCCCAGTACTTTCAAGCCTTGCAGAACAGGAACTTCTCGGCAGCCGAGGCGATGCTGAAAAGGTTCAGGGAGAAGGTCGGCGGTGAAGAGTGGGGTCTCGGATACGCCAACGCGATGGAGGGGCTTCTGCTTTCGGCCAGGTCAAACGACGACAGGTATCTGTACTACAAGAGGTTGCCTTCAAGCCGCGAGCTTCTCCAAGAGAGCAGGCGGAAGTGGAGGCGTCGAATCGGCGAGATAGATCTCCTAGGCCCAGACTTCGATGAGGGCTTCTTCGCATGCTGGCTCGACTTTCTGAGGTCGGTCGAGGATAACCTAGGCCCGGCTTCGGCGGCGCTCCACGTGAAGGGCGCCGAGCAGCCTGGCAAGGCCTAGGCCCCGATCAGCGTGTAGAGCAGTGTCCAAGCGGTCAACCAGACGAGGAAATAGGTGCCTATGCCCTCCGTCACAAGCTTTCGCGGACCGCCAGGTATGTTGGGCGAGTCGCCGAGATGGAGCCTCAGAACAAGATATGAGGCGAGGTAGATACTCACGGCGAAGGTTATGCCCAGAAGCCCCACGTTGAATGCTGCGCAGAGCCCGGCAACGGCAAGACCTAGAAGCAGCCTTCCCCAGTAGATCATCGTCAGGATTGACATCCAGTAGACCCTGACCGCGCAGGTGTTTGAGCGATGCCCAGGAAGTCAATGAACAGCTTGGACATAGCAGTCGTCGTCAGTGAGCTGAATAGACTCGTCAAAGAAGCCTTCGTCGACAACATTTACCATCTGAAGCAATCTACTCTCCTTATAAAGCTTCGCCGCGAAGGCTCACTGAACCACCTGCTCATCGAGGCAGGCAGAAGGATCCATCTGACATGGTATCTTGTCCAGGTTCCAGACCGGCCATCGTCATTCTGCATGTCCCTGAGGAAATGGCTCCGCAATGGCCGTTTGGCGGAGGTCTCTCAACCGGAATCGGAGAGGATCGTCGTTCTAGACGTCTCAACCTGGGCAGGCGTATGCAGGCTCATCGTAGAGCTCTTCGGCAAAGGCAATATCGTCCTCGTCGACGCCGAGGGAAAGATCCGCAACGCCTTGCACAAGAGGAGAATGAGGGACCGGGACGTAGTCGCAGGAGAGGAATTCAGGATGCCGCCACCCTCCGGGGCTAACCTCTGGAGGCTGACCCCTGACGACTTGGCTGAGCTCACAAAGAGACGGGTAAGCGTCGTCAGGGCGCTAGGCTCTTCACTGGGCGTGACAAGCCCGTATTCAGATGAGGCGCTTGCGTCGGCAGGGATAGACCCTCTGACAGAGGCATCGGCTCTCACGAAAGAGCAACTTCAGGCTCTCCAAGCCTCGCTTCAGAGGCTCAGTGAACAGGCAACTTCGGCCGAGCCGCGGCCGCTGCTCATCGTGGACGGCGAGGGCAAGGCTCAGGACGTCATACCGTTCGCTATGAGCACGTACTCAAGCCTGCCCGCGAAGAGCTTTCCAACCTTCAACCAAGCCCTCGACGAATACTTCACGGAACTCTCGAGCGCCGGTGCCCGAGAGGACCGAAGAGGCGAGCTGGAACAACAGCTAGTTGAACACGAGAGGATCGTTCAGCAGCAGCTTGACCGGTTGAGAGAGCTACAACGCGTAGCTGACGAAGAGTCTCGAATGGCAGACATGATAATGGCGAATCTACCAGCTCTGAAGGGGCTCCAAGAGCGGATCATCTCTTCGAGAAGAGAAGGGCTCTCTTGGGACGACATATCCAACCAAGTGTCCAGCCTGCAGCTCTCGACTCAGGAGCCGCTCATGGTCGTCAGGCTCGACCCGGCAACGCACTCTGTGACGGTCAAGGTTGAAGCCACGGAGCTAGCTCTTGACTTCCTTAGGCCTCCTCAAGAAGAGGCCCAGGCGAGATACCAAGAAGCGAAGGTGGCAAGGAGGAAGATCCTGGGCGTCGAGGCGGCATTGCAGCATGTCAAGGAGAAGGCCATGGAGCTGAGAACGCGGTCAGCTGACGGCCTCGAGCGGCAGGAGTCAGCGCAACGGCGCAGAGAGGAGCCGTGGTACGGGCGGTTTCACTCCTTCCGCTCCTCCGAGGGATTCCTCGTTGTCGCTGGGAAAGATGCTGGCTCCAATGAGGCATTGATCAAACGACATGTTGACCCCCATGACATCGTCTTCCACTCAGAGGCCCCGGGCGCACCCTTTGTCGTCGTCAAGACCGAGGCCAAGAGCCCGGGCGAACCTACGGTACATGAAGCCGCCATCTTCACTGTCTGCCACAGCAGGGCTTGGCGTCAGGGCTTCGGTAGCTCATCCGCTTTCTATGTGAGGCCCGAACAGGTGTCGAAGAGGGCTCCCTCCGGGGAGTACCTGATGAGAGGATCCTTTATGATCCTCGGGCCGAGGAACTACATCAGAGGCGTCTCGCTCAGATACGCAGTCGGGGTGAAGGTGTCAGACGGCCAGATCAAAGGCATAGGAGGGCCTGAAGAGTCCGTGAAGGATCACGCTGACGTGTATGCGGTCCTCATACCTGGAGACGACCCAGCAACGAAGCTTGCTAAGGGATTGGCTGCTCGGTTCACAGCTGAGCTCGGAGATAAAGGGTTAATAGACCGCCATACGAATATACGCGCGGAGACCATAAGGGAACTTATCCCGGCCGGAAGAGGACGCTTATTGGAAAGAGGGGGCGTGTGACCGTGGCGATCGGCGATCCCGGACCCGAAGTTCTTGTGAAACATGTGATGACCAGCCCCGTAGTAACCGTTAGTGGCAAGGCGGCCATCACTGGAGTGGCTGAGACCATGGACAAACACGGGATCGGAAGCGTTGTGGTCACTGACGAGAAGGAGAGACCCCAAGGGATCATAACCGAGAGAGACATCGTGACCCGCGTGATCGCGAAGAAGCTCAACCCGAAGACTGTGAGGGCTGAGGGAGCGATGAGCAAGCCGCTCGTGACGATCGACCCAGAGGCAAGCGTCAGAGAGGCAGCCCGCCTGATGAACGAGCGGAATGTGAAGCGCCTGGGCGTCATGTACAAGGGTAGGCTTGTGGGCTTAGTCTCATCCAAGGACATCTTGGCGATCACGCCGGAGCTCATAGAGGTGTTGAGAGAGAGGGCTAAAGTAACGGCTAGGGCGCCGGCAAGACTCAGCAGTCAAGCTGTCGTAGGTTACTGCGAGCTTTGTGGTCAGTGGTCCGAGTCGCTTGAGGAACTCAACGGGAAGTTCCTATGCGAGGACTGCACAGAAACATAGATGCGCCTCGCGCGACCGTGTGGCTGAGCCCAAAGGAAGACCAATAGCGTTCTGGCTCTGGGATCGCGGCGCTACATGTCCTCCGATTCCTTCCTTGGAGGCTCATCGCCGGTCTGCGCAAGGGTCTCCCTCATCCTTGCCACGTGCGTGCCCATCCAGTAGACTCTCTCGCAGGTCTGGCAACGCCAGAAGAGGCGATGTTTCTCGTAGACGGAGTATGGAACCGTATGCTTGACTGACTCACGACGAATCCTTCTGAGCGGGACGTTGCAGATGGCGCACCTGGATCTGTCGGGGTCCACTCTCAACTCTGCTGTACACCCCCGGAGAGCCGAGGCCAGCCTCTCTGTGACGGTTTCGCCCTTGACCAACACGACGTCTACCCCTCGCTTGGCAGCTGCTCTCCAGAGCTCCTCATCGCCGGTAAGCAATGTTCTCTTCTCTGCTACAGCGCTGTCGAGCAACTCCGTGTCAGTAGCAGCCCTGACATAGACGGTGTCGAAACCGAGGATCCGAAGCCATTTGGCTAGGCTGCCGAGCATTGAGTCTGCAAGGAACCTAGCACCCGTCGGCTCAGGGTCTCGCGACGGTCCAAGTTCAGACAGTTCCGCTCAGCTCCGAGCTGCTCGCCCGCCTAGTGAACCTCGAATGATGCTCCCTTCGCCGGGGCGAGCAGTAATCTCTTGCTCCTCCATGACCTTCACGCCATTCACAAACGTCATCACCGGAAGGCCCCGTAACCGCGCCCCTTGGAAAGGCGAGAAGTGAGCCTTCGACCTGAAACGGGTGGGGTCTACGACCGACTCTCTGTGAAGGTCAACGACCACTATGTCAGCCCAGCAACCGGGGTGCAGTTTCCCCCTGTCCTGCAGGCCGAAGACTCGGGCGGGGCCCGTAGATGTCAGCTTCACAAGCTCCGAGAGAGCAAGCCGTCCGGAGTTCACCTCGGTCAGTAGCAGCGGCAGGAGCGTCTCCAGCCCAGGGAAGCCCGTTCTCACCTGCCATATGTTCCCGCGTGTTTTTTCCTCCACGGAATGAGGGGCGTGGTCTGAAGCGATCAGGTCGACCCAACCCAGCCTAAGAGCCCGCCAGAGGCTGGCTTGCGCCCTAGAGGACCTCAGGGGCGGGTCTGCCAACGCCACCGCGCCGACCTTCGTGACCAGGCTTCGCGACAATATGAGATGTTGCGGCGTCACCTCCACGCTCAGAGCCCGCCCTGTCATCCGCGCGGCTTGTATGGTCGAGAGGCTGCTGCCGAGACTTACATGCGCGAAGTGTAGCCTCACGCCTAATCCCTGGGCGAGCCTAAGCGCTCTACGAACGGCCAGCCTCTCAGCCTCAGCTCGGTGAACTTGCAGGTATGCCTCTGCGTCGCTCCGGCCGGATGATTGCATCTCCTGTCTTGCGCTCTCAAGTAACGTATAGTCCTCAGCGTGGATAGCCACTGGGAGACGCAGCCTGGCTATCTCTTGGAAGAGGCCCCTCACGAGGTCGTCGTCCTCAACGTTCACTCCCGCCAGCTTCCTTGAAAGAAAGAGCTTGAAGGCTACAATGCCCGCCTCGGCTGTCTCCCTCAGCTCCTTGCGGTCGGGCATCGGCACTGCGTAGAACCCGACGTTGACCAAGACTCGGCTCTTGGCCAGAGTCATGCGTTGAAGAACGCTGCCAGGCCCTGCAGTCAACGGCTCGTTGTTGGGCATGTCCAAGACGGTTGTCACGCCGCCGCAGGCAGCGGCACTCGTGCCGGACACAAAGTCCTCCTTGTAGGCTAACTCCTGATCTCTCAGGTGAACATGGCAGTCGATGACGCCGGGCAGAACGAGGTAGCCATGCAGGTCGACCCTCTCGTCAGCCCTCGGCAGGTGGCTCTCCTTCGCGACAGCGACTATTCTCCCGTCGTCTATGGCGAGGCCACCCTCCGTGACACCAAGTTCAGAGAGGAGTTTCCCGTTCGCGAGCACCATATCGACCGAGGAAGGCTGTTTCAGCCCTATGCTGCGAGTCGACAACTGCATTGACCCCAGTGGTAAGGATCAGGCTCATGCTTGATTTTAACCTCGCTTCTTCCCCGGTAGTAACTCTGAGGCTAGCCTAGGCAAGTGAACCTCTTGTCCACAGTCGCTCGCCGAGAGAGCGGGTCTCGCTTCTCGAGGGAACAGGTTTTAAGGATCGATGCCCAAAGCGTAACGGTTCAACTTACGCTAGGAGGCAGCCGTGCTTAAGGGAGGTACACGACGATCGTGGAGGCTGCTGAGAAGGAGCAAGCGAAGCTGAGGCGAGCCCTGTGACGACCGAGATCGGGGCCGAGGAGGGCATCTATCTAGTAGGCCTCGCGAGGCGGGCGATCGTCGAATACCTGACGGGCCGGGACAGGATCGCCGTTCCAGCTGATGCTCCCAAGGGACTGGCGGCGAAGAGAGGAGTCTTCGTCACGTTGAACAGGCTTACGGAGAACGGGCGTGAACTGAGGGGATGCATAGGGTTTCCCTACCCTATCCTTCCTTTGTCCGATGCTGTTATTCAGTCAGCGATAGAGGCGGCGATAGGAGACCCTAGGTTTCCACCGGTAGCGCCTCGGGAGATGAGGCAGATCGCCATCGAGGTTAGCGTCCTCACTGAGCCTAGAGAAGTCGTGGTCAGCGATCGAGGAGAGCTGCCTGAACAGATCGAGCTCGGCGCAGATGGGCTCATAGTGGAGCGGGGTCACCGGAAGGGCCTCCTGCTCCCTCAAGTGCCGGTCGAATGGGGGTGGGATGCAGAGGAGTTTCTCTGCCATTGCTGCCTCAAAGCGGGCCTCACACCTGACGTATGGCTCCTCGACGGGACGAAGATCCACAAGTTCCAGGCTTTAGTCTTCGAGGAAGAATCACCTGAGGGACCTGTTCGCAGGAGATACCTCAAAGAGGAAAAGAAGGAGACCCGATGAGAGTCTACTTCGGCGCGTGTGGGATAGGCCTAGGCCACGTAGGGCGATGCGCCCCGATCGCGCAGCGGCTTCAGAAGGAAGGGCATGAAGTCCTCTTCTCAACATACGATGAGGGCTTCTCTCTCGCCTCAAGCCTAGGTTTCCCTTGCAGGAGAGCCCCCTCCGTGGGCTTCATGGTCAAACCGGATGGAGCCGTCGATTTCCGACAGACAACTGTCAACCCGGGGCCGTTCATAGGCTCCATCAAGGTTCTAGAGCAGATCGCCTACGAGCTAATGGTCCTCCGTTCCTTCAGGCCGTGCTTGGCGGTCTCAGACTCAAGGGTCTCCACGATCCTCGGAGCTAAGACGCTCGGCTTACCTGTCATCACTGTTCTGAACCAGTTCAAGATAGCGATACCGGCGACAAAACGCCTAGTCAGGCTTGCGAGACTCACCGACACTGGGGCACTAGCCCTGATCGGTCGCATCTGGACGCTCAGCGACCTAGTCCTGATCCCTGACTTTCCCCTACCTTACACTATCTCAGCTGGCAACCTGAGGATACCCCAGCGTTACTCGAAGAAGGTCAGCCTGACTGGACCTTTCCTGGAAACGCGTCCTCAGTCCCTTCCGTCGCAAGACGAGCTTCGGAGAAAGCTCTCCCCAGGGCGACGAAAGCTCATCTTCGCTCCGATAAGCGGACCCGTGAAGGAGAAGGGATTCCTCATCGAGCTGCTGCTGAGAGGTCTGCCCGCGCTCTCCGACTCATATGGGGTCGTTCTGTCCCTAGGCGACACCGGGGTCAACCTGCCTCCTGTCGTTGGGAAAGAGCACTTCAAGGTCTATCATTGGGTCGAGGATCGCTTCAGCTACCTGAAGGCCTGTGACCTAGTCTTGTGCAGAGCGGGACATGGCACGATCTCGCAAGCGATGATGTACGGGAAGCCGATGGTCCTAGTCCCAACTCCTAACCACACCGAGCAGATGCAGAATGCGAGGCGCGTAGAGGAGATGGGCTTGGCCGTGGTACTCGAGCAAGGCCAGATCACGCCCAGGAGACTTCGGTCAACCGTAGAACGAGTGGTTGACGACGCAAGATTCGCGAAGAGAGCACAGGAGGCGCAGATACGCATCGAAGGATACGAGGGCATCTCGAGGGCCTTCGAAGCTGTCGACCGAATCCTGCTGAACTCTGCGTAGACGGTTGATGATTCTCTCAACAGTGATCGACCTACGAGCCATCTGCTCGCAGACTGAGAACTATCGCCGTCGCTGACTCGGCAAAAGCAATGAGAGGTATCGGAAAAGCGCCCGGGTGACGCTCACGGCGTCCGAGCCTGAGAAGCGACGCTTCTGCCAGAAAGTCTTTTATGCGGAGTCGAGGTGTGGACACGGACCGGGATGTCAGAGTATGGGGAAATGCCGGCCGTGCCAAGTTCGTTGAAGGATTCCGGCCACACGTGCACATGCGTCCTGCGTAGATCACCACGGGGACGAACACAGCCCTCCATGCAGAACGCGCAACAGTGGAGGTGAGAGCTCCATGGGCCTTAACATTGCTGAGAAGATCCTCGCGCGAGCCTCAGGCGCGAAGAGCGTCGCTCCGGGTCAGATCGTTGACGCGCACGTCGACGTCGCGATGTTTCATGACCTCACAGGTCCGTTGACAGTCAAGTCTTTCAAGGAGATGGGCGGGGTGAAGGTCTGGGACCCAGGCAAGGTCGTGGTTATCTTCGACCACCTTATTCCAGCGGACACGGTTCGCACCGCTGGCTTCCATAAAGGCCTAAGGGAGTTCGTCCGAGAACAGGGGATAGTCAACTTCTACGATGTGGGTCGCGGAGGCATCTGTCACCAGTTGACTGTGGAGAAGGGGCATGCCCGGCCGGGAGAGCTCATCATTGGAGCTGACTCGCATACTTGTACTTATGGCGCCGTGGGCGCGTTTGCCACGGGTGTAGGGGCCACAGATATGGCAGCTGTGCTGGCGACGGGCAACATATGGCTGAGGGTACCTGAGGCCGTTCGGCTGCGCCTAGAGGGCAGCCTAGGCCGGGTGGTTTCAGCTAAGGACGTGATCCTCTACGTCATCGGACAGCTAAAAGCAGACGGAGCCGTCTACAAGGCCGTGTTGTTCACTGGCCCCATGGTGTCACGGATGAGCGTTGATGGCAGAATGACTATATGCAACATGGCGGTAGAGATGGGTGCCAAAGCCGGCATAGTCGAACCGGACGAGGTCACGCTTCAATACCTCGAAGGAAGAACGAATGCTCCGCTGAGACCCGTCGTTGGCGACGCGGACGCTCAGTACGCCGAGGAGCACGTGTATGACCTCTCGGAGCTGGAGCCTCAGGTTGCCTGCCCCCACTCCGTAGACAACGTGGAGCCCGTCTCGGAGGTTGGTGATGTGATGATCGACCAGGCGCTGATAGGCTCCTGCACTAACGGTAGGCTGGAGGACCTGAGGGCGGCCGGTCTTATCCTGAAGGGGCGCAAGGTGAAGGAGGGTGTCAGAGTGCTCGTCATCCCCGCCTCGCAGGAAGTCTACTCGACCGCTCTTCGGGAGGGCCTCCTAGAGACCTTCGTGAGCGCAGGCGCACTGGTCTGCAACCCTAACTGTGGTCCATGCCTTGGGGGCCACATGGGACTCCTCTCCGAAGGCGAGGTCTGCATCTCATCTACGAACAGGAACTTCCTGGGCAGAATGGGAAGCACGAAGGCCTTCGTCTACCTCGCCTCGCCGGCGACCGTCGCCGCCTCAGCTATCAAAGGGAAGATAACTGACCCACGTTCCCTAGAGAGGTGAATACGATGAGTGTTGAAGGCAGAGCCTTGAAGTACGGAGACCTCGTCAACACAGACGTGATCCTGCCCGGGAAGTATCTTGGGGTCACAGATGCCACTGAACTTGCCAGACACGCTATGGAGGGCCTTGACCCCAACTTCGCCGAGAGGGTAAGGAAGCACCCGATCATGGTTGCGGGAAGGAACTTCGGCTGCGGGTCAAGCCGAGAGGAGGCTCCTCTCGCGTTGAAGAGCGCCGGGACCACCTGCGTGCTCGCCGAGTCCTTCGCGCGGATCTTCTACAGGAACGCGATAAACGTCGCCCTCCCTATCTTGGAGTGCAAAGGGGTCAGCGGAAAGGTCTCTGAGGGAGACCTGCTCGAGATCGATCTGGCGAGGGGCTCAATCCGAAACATCTCCAAGAAGGAAGAGTACCATGCCTCGCCGCTGCCCCCGTTCATTCTTGACATACTGCAAGACGGCGGGCTCGTCGAACACGTCCGAAAACGTAGGAGGAAGACCTGACGTGTACCGGGTGGCGGTCATCCCGGGGGATGGGATTGGACCGGAGCAGATGGAGGCAGCTCTCAGGGTCCTAAAGATTGTTGAGGAGAAGCTCACGCTCGGCCTGGAGCTTCTCAAGGTTGAGGCCGGCGACCGAGCTTTGAAAGATACAGGTTCGGCGCTTCCCGAGGAGACGCTAAACTGCGTCCAGGACGCTGAGGTCAGCCTGAAGGGGCCTGTCGGGCAGACAGCTGCGGATGTCATAGTGAGGCTCAGGTTGCTCCTTGACCTCTACGCGAACGTTAGGCCCGTCAAGGCCTATCCTAGTGTCCCGAGCATGCGACCCGACATAGACTTCGTCATCGTTCGAGAGAACACTGAGGACCTGTACAAGGGCATGGAGTTCATGGCCGACGCTGAGACAGCGGTCTGTCTAAGGTTGATAACGAGGAGAGGGTCTGAGCGGATCGCCGTTTACGCGTTCGAGACCGCTCAGAAGCGTGGGGTCAAACGTAGGGTTACGGCCGTTCACAAGGGAAACGTCCTGAGGCTGACCTGCGGCCTCTTCGTCAAGGCTTGCAGAGAGGTCGCGAAAGCTTATCCAGACATAGCGTACGACGAACTTCTAGTGGACACCGCCGCCTTGGACATCATCAGGCGACCTCAGGCCTTCGACATCCTGCTGACCACGAACATGTTCGGGGACATCCTCTCCGACGAGGCTGCGCAGCTGGTCGGGGGCCTCGGGATGGCACCCTCGGCTAACATCGGGGCCGAGCGCGCGCTCTTCGAGCCCGTACACGGCTGCGCTCCCGACATCGCAGGGAAACAGATCGCGAATCCGTGCTCCCTCATTCTCGCCTCAGCGATGATGCTCCAGTGGTTGGGCGAAAGACACAAGGACGACAAGTGCCTTACGGCAGCCAAGGCCGTTGACAGCGGCGTTGCCCAAGCGCTAAGCAGAGGGTTTCTCACCAGAGACCTAGGAGGGAACCTGAGAACCCAGGATATGGGGATAGCAGTCGCAAAGGAGGTCTCAAGGCTTCTCACCTCTCGCTAGGCTCACGCGCCGTTGCAGCTCAGCGTTCACATCACCGAACGACCAACCCAGCGCAAGCAGCGTCTTAAGGCTAGATGCCAGGTGTTGCGTTGACTGACGCAGCCCACCTGCTCATCCTATCGGCGTCTGTCTTCGTCTGGAGTCTCCCCCCTGTGATGTCTCCCGGCCCTGTTCTCGTAGCGACGGTCGCCGAGTCCACGAAGAGAGGGGTTCTAACAGGCCCGCTCATCACCCTGGGACACGCCCTCGCGGAGGTGCCTCTGATACTCGCCTTGGCCCTCGGCCTAGGCTTATTCATGGGCCAGAAAACGGTGCAGACCCTGGTCGGCCTGCTAGGCGGGGGCTTCCTTCTAGTGATGAGCCTCGACTTCCTCGCATATGCAAGAAAAGCATCCTTGAGGATGAAGCCTAACGAGCCTGAGGTGAGGCTTCTACGCTACGGCCCCGTGGCTGCCGGAACCTTGACGAGCGTCTCCAGCCCTTTCTTCCTGATCTGGTGGATAGGGGCCGGAAGCGCCCTAACACTTGAGGCGCTCCAGCTTGCGGGTTGGCTCGGGATTCTGGTCTTCATCCCTTCCCATCTGCTCGCCGACCTGCTCTGGTACAGCGGGGTCTCCTTTGCCGTAGGACGAGGAACGAGGCTCATGAGCGACCGAGCCTTCAGGATCATTCTAGCCGCCTGCGGCCTCTTCCTGCTCTACAAGAGCCTAGAATATGTGGCGGCAGGCTACACCGCGTTGATCGGTCTCCCTTGAGGAGCCCGCGACAGATGCGCGTCAGCAAGCTCTGTGACGAGGTGCAAAGGCGGAGACACGCCAACCGCTCTTTAGGTCCGTAGGGACCTGCCATGTTGAGGGAAGGGAGCCGAGCCTTGAGCTATAGAAGCGTTTTTACCCATCGGCAGATTGATACCCGCGGCGAAACAAGTCATGGTTGGTACGCAGGTCTACTGGTCTGATGCTCGGGCCACGGGTTTCGGTCAGGGTCTCCTCGACAAGGTTGAGAAGCTCTGGGAGGTCGCGGGGTTCGACCAACTCATCGAGCCCGGTGACCGGGTTGCCGTCAAGCTTCACATGGGTGAGGCGGGCACCACCCGCTACCTGAGGCCTGTCTTCGTCCGGAGGATCGTGGACCTCATCAGGAGCCGCGCGAACGGAAGACCTTTCGTGACAGACACGTGCACAGCCGACTACGGCTACTGGGTTCGCAGAGCCACCGCTCAAGAGCATCTTCAGACGGTGGCAGCCCACGGGTTTACGCCCGACTCGGTCAATGCACCGATCGTGATCGCCGACGGCATCGCGGGAAGAGACGATGTTGAGTTGAGCATAACTCATGCGAAGCATCTCAAGAAGACCCTAGCCGCGAGAGGCATCGTTGAAGCCGACGCGTTGATCACGTTGACGCATGTGAAGGGACATAGGTTCGGGGTGATGGGAGGAAGCATCAAGAACATCGGCATTGGATGCGTTTCGCAGCGTGGAAAGCTGAACGTTCACTCACCCGAAAAACGTTGGAAGGTGAAGATTGACCTCTCGAAGTGCGAAGGATGTGACTGGACGAGGTACTGCGCTCAGTGCCGCATGGGTGCCCTCAACATCTCGGGGAAAGGCCTCGCGTTCTCTGAGGCCAACTGTGGCTTCGACCTCTGGTGCTGGCTGATCTGCGCGGGGCTATCCGGCAAGAATGCGGTTTCGCTTCCCGACCCCGACGGAAGAGGATACCTGCCGAACTTCCAAGAAGCTATGGCAGAGTCAGCTCTGGCGCTCTCACGGGCCTTCAAGCCGGGTAAGATCGGCTTCATGAACCTCTGCATAGACATCACGCCATTATGTGACTGCGCCTCTTTCGCGGACCTCCCGATCATAGCAGACCAAGGGATCTACGCGTCCGCAAGCCGCGAGGACAACGCGGTGGCGATGGTGGCGGTCGACAAAGCCTCGCTTCAGGCGATAAACGATGCCCCCGGCCTCCATGGAACCGCCGCGGAGGAGCAAGGATGCCTAACCTCAGGATCCAACAAGTTCAAGGCTATCAGAGGTGTCGACCCCTGGATACAGATACAGCACGCAGAGAGCCTTCTTGGCCGACAGGTGGAGTGCAAGCTCGAGAAGGTTGAGATGACTAGAGACGATGTTTTGAGGCTTGCCAGGCGATGCCTCGACGAGCGCGAGAACTGGAGCCTCTGGGGATAAAGCGGAGGCCTCAACACTAGGCCGATTAGGTCTCTCGCCTCGGACGAGTGACAAGGCCTAGAGGAAAACCTCTTCTCCTCTAGCCAGTGTTGTGAACGTTTGCCAGGACCGTAGGGAGGCGGTGGCCTTCTCTGTACTTATCAAGGATTGCGAGTGGTTAGTGACCCAGAACGAGGCTAGGGAGGTTCTTAGAGACACCTCACTTCTGATCGAGGACGGCCTTATCGCGAGCATCGGGAGACGGCTAGGCGGAAACGCGGACGAGGTGATCGACGGGCGGCGCAAAGCGCTTCTGCCCGGGCTCGTCAACACCCATACTCACATTGCGATGAGCCTTCTTCGCGGCTACTCCGACGATGTTGGGTTGAGCGATTGGCTCCAGAAGAGGATCTGGCCGGTCGAGATGAGACTGACGGGGAGCATATGCCAAGCGGGCGCTATCTTAGGATGCCTAGAGATGATCCGGGGTGGGACCACCTGCTTTCTGGACATGTACCACTTTGAAAAGGAGATAGTCGCGAAGGTCGCATCGTCGGGGCTGAGGGCTTTTCTGGCTCAAGGTGTGTTCGACGTTACGGATAGGTGGAGGTCGACATACGACCCGGCTTGGCGCGAGCGCGGCATCCGTGCGACCGAAGGCCTTCTAGAAGAGGTGGAGCGAGTGAACTGCCGTCGCGTGAAGGGAGCCGTCGGGCCTCACACGCCCTACACGTGTACAGACGATACTCTGCTTTGGGCGAAGGACCTTGCTGAAAGAGAAAAGGTGCCTCTCCACACCCACATAGCTGAGACACGGCGGGAACAGGCAGCGTTCGAGTCCCAAAAGGGGAAGAGCGAGGTCGAGTACCTTGACAGCATAGGCTTCCTTTCGCCGAGGCTTGTGGCGGCTCACTGTGTCTGGTTGACAAGGAACGAGATCAAGGTGATAAGCGATCGAACCGTTAAGGTCGCTCACTGCCCTGTTTCCAACATGAAACTCGCCTCGGGAGGTGCCGCGCCCGTTGATGACATGCTGGAAACCGGCGTCTGTGTGAGCATCGGCACCGATGGGGCTGCGAGCAACAACAGCCTTGACATGTTCGAAAGCATGAAGGTCGCAAGCCTTGTTCAGAAGTCTCAGAGATGGGACCCATCGGCCCTGCCAGCTCAGAGAGCGCTCGATATGGCCACTTTCCAAGGAGCGCTAGCGTTAGGGATTGACTCCCAGGTCGGAAGCATAGAGGAGGGAAAGGCGGCGGACCTCATCTTGGTCGACCTAGCCGACCCCAATCTTATCCCCGTTCACGGCGCGTCAGGCCTGATCTCGAACCTCGTCTACTCGGCGAAGGCCGGCAACGTCGACACGACGATCGTAGACGGCAGAATCCTGATGAGGAACAAGCAGGTACTCTCCGTCGACCTACGCGAAGCCTTTAAGAGAGTTCACGAAGCGCTCAGCAGCCTCGGATTGGTCGGCGAGCAAATGAACCCGTCTTAGTCGCTAAGGGGGTCAAGCCAGATGGCTGGCTCCCAAACTTATATGATGGAAGGTGCAGACTAGCCTCGTCCTAGGAAGAAGAGGGGGCGGACGTTCGTTGAGCGAGGAGACGCTTCCGCCAGCGTTACGAGAACAGATCGCAAGGTTCCAACAGCTCCAGGAGACCCTCCAGGCGATTACTGTTCAAAAGCAGCAGCTTGAGCTCGAACTCATGGGAGTTGACAGAGCGTTAGCTGAACTTCAAAAGCTCGCTGACGATGCCACGGTCTATAGGTCAGTGGGATCCTTGCTTCTCAAGTCGAGCCGTCAAGCGTTGCTGACTGAGCTGAGCGAGAGAAAGGAACTCCTCAACATGAGAATATCGGTTCTCGGCAAGCAGGAGGAGCGTGCCCGCGAGAGGGCCAAGGAGGCCCAGCAGAAGCTGCAGGAGAGGCTTAGGACGACCTCGCCTTAACGCTGGTGCCTTAGAGACCTTAGAGGCCTCAGAGCCCGTCGATTGAAGGTTTAAGTCAAGGCCGTTACCATAGCCACGAGCGCATCCATGGACGCAACATGAGATGTCAGTCATCCACCTCGAGAGTCTCTCGTACAGCTACGCAGGGTCTGAACGCAAAGCCTTGGACAACGTGAGCTTCTCTGCTGAGGAAGGCGAGTTCATTCTCTTGACGGGGCCGAGCGGATGCGGCAAGACTACGCTCTGCAGGTGTCTGAATGGGCTAGTGCCTCACTTTTACGGGGGACAGATTGAAGGAAAGGCCACGGTAGGCGGTCTTGACGTGTTCTCAACGCCCATTCATGAGATGGCTCGCCGTGTCGGGTTCGTCTTCCAGAACCCGGAGAATCAGCTCTTCGCGCTCTCCGTTGAGCGAGATGTGGCCTTCGGGCTAGAGAACCTCGGGTGTCCAAGGGATAAGATCCGGGATAGGGTTGAATGGGCCCTAGCTCAGGTGGACATGCAGGCCTTTCGACTCGCTGCCCCGTACGAGTTATCAGGGGGGCAGCAGCAGAGGGTTGCGATCGCTTCAGTCCTAGCCATGCAACCCCAGCTGGTAGTCCTCGACGAGCCAACGTCATTCCTCGACCCGGCATCAGCCCTAAGGATAATCCAGATCCTCAAGAGGCTGAACGCCGACCTGTCTCTGACCATCGTCTTAGTTGAGCATAGGCTGGACATGGTCTCGGTCTACGCGACCCGGGTTGTGTTGATGAACGAGGGCAGGATCGCTCTGGACGGCCCCCCTCGCGCCGTGCTAGGTCTGGACCAAGCAAGAATGTACGGCGTAGGTGTACCTAAAGTGGTTAGGCTCTTTAACCTGTTGAGGAAGGAAGGCCTAAGCCTTGAGCATACGCCGCTGACGCCTATGGAGGCAGCTGACGCGTTGAGACGGGGGACCCTGGCCGGATGATCGAGCTCAGCGGCGTCTCCTACGCATACCCGAACGGCTTCGAGGCGCTAAGAGGAGTCGACCTCAAGATCGAACGCGGGGAGTTCGTCGCGGTGATGGGCGAGAACGGGGCGGGCAAGACGACGATGGTCAAGCTCTTCAACGGCCTCATAAAGCCTACGCTGGGCACCGTGACAGTCGACGATGTAACGACGACGAGCGTCAGCGTAGCTCAACTCTCGAGACAAGTCGGGCTGGTCTTTCAGAACCCGGACCACCAGCTCTTCTCAGAGACCGTTCAGGAAGAGGTTTCTTTCGCCCTAAGAAACTTCGGTTTCGACGACGCCACGGTACAGAAGAGAACCGCGTGGGCTCTGAACCTACTGGACCTGGCCAGGTATGAGAAGACTTCACCATTCGCTCTTAGCGGAGGCGAGCGCAAGAGAGTCGCGCTCGCGTCCGTGCTTGTCTTTGACCCCGACTACCTTGTCTTGGACGAGCCTACCATTGGGCAAGATTACGCTCAGAAAGAGCGCCTGCGACAGTTCGTGCTCCAGTTGAACCAGCAAGGGAAAGCCGTCGTCGTCGTCACACATGATGTCGAGTTCGTGGCGCAGTGCAGGCCTAGGGTCGTCCTGATGTCACAAGGGCGCATCATCGCCGACCAGAGGGCAGAAGAGGTCTTGGCCGCTGAGGACCTCGTCTCGAAAGCTTCGCTTGTGACACCTCAGATGGTTCAGTTGTTCTCGCTTCTCACGGACCTCGGTCTTCCGAGGAACGTCCTGGACGAGTACGAGGCGAAGCAACTCATCCTCGATTTCAGGAGGCGACATCAGCACGCTTCGGCTGCTTGAAGGTTTCAGATTCAGAAGACGCAACTCGGCGATCCATAGACTCGACCCTCGGGTCAAAGGCCTCTACGCCATAGCCATTCTGACTGCGGCTATGCTTTACTCCGAGCTTTCAGTTATGGTGGCGATCTGTCTTATCCAGCTGCCGTTGGTAGCCCTTGCAGGCATCAGGCGGGAGTGGTTCAGGTCTCTTAAGGGGGCGGCGTTCTTCGCAACCTTTATACTCATCATGAACCTCGTCTCGGGCTACTTCTACTCAGGGATGGTCTTGACGGCTTCAACAATGGCCTTCTCCTTGTCGATGAGTCTGAGGTTTCTGGCTCTGATGATGGCGTTCTCCCTATTCTTCCTCACCACGGCCCCAGATGACCTAGGGATGGCCCTAGAGAAGCTAGGGGTCCCCTTCGACTTCACATTCGCCTTCACCTCTGCGATAAGGTTTGTTCCAGACCTAGCCCTCGAGGTCTCGTCCATCATGGATGCCCAGAAGTCAAGAGGCCTCGAGTTCGAGAAGGGAAGCCTCATGACGAGAATCAGAAACTACATCCCTATCCTCGTACCTATGTTCGTGAGAAGCTTCGAGCGGAGCTTGGAGCTCGCCGAGGCCATGGAAGCTAGAGCCTACGGGGCTTCCGAGGCGAGAACGAGCCTGTACCAGTTGAAGATGAGGAGGGTCGACTTCGCCGCTCTGATCCTCATCTTGCTCGCCTTATCCGCCTCAGTCTACGCCAGGTATTTCATACAGCTTCCTCAACTCGTATTGCCATTCCCAGGTTAGGGCGTGGAAACAAGTTGGGTGTTAGATGCCTCATGTTAAATCCTTGAGCGCCGTAGCATCCCTAGACCGAAATGGTTGTCGCAAGGGTCGTCGTGGATGAACGTGAGAGGCCTTCAGGGGTTCCGGCTGCGCTAGAGCGCCTAGGAGTGAAAGTGACCTACAAGATGCTTGACGTAGGTGACTACCTGGTCTCAAACGAGATCGCTGTGGAGAGGAAGCGGGTCGCAGACCTGGTCAGCTCGCTCTACGATGGTAGGTTGTTTGAGCAGGCTGAGAGACTTTCAGACGCGTACAGAACCCCGCTACTTGTGATCGAGGGCGAACGCCAGGCTCTTCTTGAAGCAATGCCGAATCCCAAAGCCTTCTGGGGCCTTCTCACCAGTCTATCGCTTCTGTCGGGCATC
The DNA here is from genome assembly GCA_964427455.1 of uncultured Candidatus Bathyarchaeia archaeon. GTDB lineage: Archaea > Thermoproteota > CALKCG01 > B24 > JAWCPE01 > JAWCPE01. The sequence goes on from CAYRUY010000008.1 coordinate 31,890, forward strand.
TACGTTTTCCAGACGTCGTCTTCCGAGGAGACGGCTGCTCTTCTCCAAAGCATCGCCGTACGAGAGGCGTCGGGCAGAACGCAGAGGCCGCTTGTATCGTTTAGGAAGCTGGGCGCGAAGCAGAACCTTCTGAGAACTCAGCTCGCCATCGTCTCAGGGCTGCCCGGGATCGGCCCGAGGCTAGCCCATAGGCTTCTCAGCCACTGCGGTACGGTGAAGGTCGTCTTCACCGCCTCAGCCGCAGAGCTTGCCACCGTGCGCGGCGTAGGGAAAGCCAGAGCTGAGCGGATCATAGGCTTCCTCAACAGCCGATATGCGAAGCCAACCAGAGAGCAGCTAGGCCGGCTAGCAGCCTGACCTTTCCGTGGAAGGAGACTCGCCGACCGAGAGACGCTGTCAGAAAGGCCAAGAGAGCTTCCCTGAGGTGTCGGCATGCCTCCAGGGCTCACGCGTTCCGTGCTAGGCATATAATATATAGCGATGAAAGGCTGTGGGGTGAATGTGAGGGTGACCGGGGTTGAGCCGCTTCAAGACCGCAGTCGATGAACTCTTGACAGAGCTAGGGAAAGCGATGACCAAGGTTGATCCCTCTCAGGTCGAAACGCTACTGGACGCGCTCGTCCTCACCAAGGCGCGAGGCAAGAAGGTTCTTGTGGTCGGCGCGGGCCGAAGCGGCCTCGTCGGGAGAGGCTTCGCGATGCGCCTCATGCACCTTGGTTTCGACGTCTACGTCCTCGGCGAGACCATAACCCCAGCCGTGGGGAAGGGCGACTTGGTCCTGGTGATATCAGGCTCCGGAACCACCACGATCCCCGTCGCAGCAGCTGAGGTAGCCAAGCGGGTTGGAGCGAAGGTTCTCGCAGTAACCTCACACCAGGAATCGCCGCTCGCACGCCTCGCCGACCTCACGATTCCAATCGCTGGCAGGGAGAAGGCGGCGAGGCAGGATGAATACTACTCACGTCAGCTCCTAGGTGAGCATGAGCCCCTCGCCCCGCTTGGAACGATCTTCGAGGCCTCCTGCATGGTCTTCCTGGACGGCATTATCGCAGAGCTTATGGGCCAGCTGGAAACCTCAGAGGCCGACATGAAAGCTAAGCACGCAGTGATAGAATAGGAAGCCCGACGGTGGACGGTTCACGGGCAAAGCGAGAACGATGGGACGGCGATTGTCGCAACAGTCTTATTCCAGGCTCATCGCACTATCCGGTTAAAGGGGTGCGTGATGGAAGGCATCAGGGAGAGGCTTGCCGCCTCCTTTCTGAGGTTTGAGAATAGGCCGGTTAAGGTTGTCGCCTTGAGAGACCTGCGTGGCCTGAGACTGGAGGGTTTCACAGTAGGCCCGTATGAAGAGAAGCGCGAGTATGATGAGAGCCTGTGGGTGGCAGAGCAGCTTGCGAGAGAGGGCTACGCCAGCATCAAGCCAGGTGAATCCCTTGATTCCAACTGGTTGTCGAAGATTCATTGGACAGAGATGATCCAGTCGGCGAAGCAGCTCTCAAGTTTGCCCGATGGTTTCTACCCGAAGTTGGGGAGGTACCTGGCAGGGCTCAAAGCGAAGACCGAAGAAGACCCGAGAGAGCTTGCGAGGTATGAGAAATCGAGGCAACTTGCAGCCGACATCGTTGAACGGCGCCTCCGCAGGATCACGATGATGGCCTCGGGGCCTTCCGTTGCCAACAACGTGCTCAGGCCCCTGGCTGAGGAGGAACGTATTCTCTACCGGAGCCTCAAGTCGACGATCGAGCAGTGGCGCTCCGCTGTTCTCGACCTTGAACACAGGGGGGCTGAGCCATGACCGGGAAGGAGCGCGCTTGGAACCCTGAGGACAGGCTTCGGGACTTCTTCAGCTCCTACAGGAACGAGGCGGGCGAATACTCGTACCGAGTTCAGCTCGCCCAGATGGCGATGGCGAGGCAGCGGGTTCTCTCCGTTCGTTTTGAGGACCTTATCTCCTTTGACGACTCGCTGGCCCGAAGCCTCGTCGAAGACCCGGACAGGCTCCTGCCAGAGGCTGAGAAGGCTGCGCTAGCCCAGCTGAGAGTTGAGGCGCCGGACTACGCTGAGGAGGTTGAGGCGATCTATGTCAGGTTTCGAGGGATACCCGAGAAGCTTCCGCTGAGGGAGCTGGGCTCAGAGCAAGTCAACAAGCTCGTCAGGGTTGACGGGATACTCGTCCGAGCCACACCTGTGAAAGCCTTCCTCGTAGTAGGCGCCTTCAAGTGCCGCAAGTGCGACGCCCTCACCTTCGTTAAGCAGAAGGGAACGTTCCTGACCGAGCCCACTAGGTGTGAGGGCCCCAACTGCGGCCGAATGGGCCTGTTCGAGTTCTCACAGTCGGATTCGACGTTCATAAACTACCAGGAGGTGAGGGTGCAGGAGAGGCCTGAGGACCTTCCGCCTGGGCAGACGCCTAGGTGGCTTGACGTTAGACTGACCGAGGACCTAGTGGACTTGGCTAGGCCCGGCGACCACGTCTCCATATCTGGAACTGTCAGAGCCGTGCAGGAAACGATGGCCAGAGCCAAGATTAGGACCTTTGACCTCGTCCTAGAAGCCAACCACGTGGAGGTAGCAGGTAAGGAACCTGAGGTCGTCGAGATAACCGACGAGGAGGAGGCGGAGATATTGAAGCAGAGTCAGGACCCCTGGGTTCACGACAAGATGATCCGTTCAATTGCTCCCTCGCTCTTCGGATTGGACCAGGTGAAGGAGGCGCTACTCTACTTGCTCTTCGGAGGCGTACCCGTCTCGACCCCAGAAGGCATCCAGATCCGAGGAGATATCAACGTCCTCCTTATAGGCGACCCGGGGACAGGGAAGAGCCAGCTGCTTCAGTACATCCACCATGTTGCTCCAAGAGGCCTCTATACGCACGGCAGGGGGACAACGGCGGCAGGCCTGACAGCAGCCGTCATCAGGGACAGGAGCGGCGGTATGACGTTGGAGGCTGGCGCAATGGTCCTATCGGATAGAGGCATCTGCGCCATTGACGAGATTGATAAGATGAGGCCCGAGGACAGGGTGTCCGTACATGAAGCTATGGAGCAACAGACAGTCTCGATCGCGAAGGGCGGGATCGTGGCGAGGCTTAACGCGCGGGCCGCCGTTCTCGCAGCGGCAAACCCAGCGCTTGGAAGATACGACCCTTACAGGAACGTATCCGAGAACATCAATCTCCCGGTCACCATCCTTTCAAGGTTCGATCTGATTTTCGTCCTCAGGGACGAGCCTGACAAGGATGTCGATACTAGGATGGCGGAGCACGTTTTGACCCTTCACGGGAAGGGCGCGCCGCCTGAGGCACCGCCTATTGATCCGATTCTAGTTAAGAAATACATCGGTTATGCTCGTCGTCTGAAACCGGTTATGAGCAACGAGGCGAAGCAGAGGATTCACAACTTCTACCTCAGGATGCGTACGGCTCCCGAGCCGTCAGCGGAGAGCCCCGTCGCCATCACCGTGAGACAGCTCGAGTCGGTGGTAAGAGTGGCTGAGGCCAGAGCGCGGATCGCGCTGCGCGAGACCGTGACAGCAGAGGACGCCGAGGCAGCGATAGGGCTGATGACTAAGTCGCTCTCGCAGGTAGGAGTAGACCTAGCTACGGGAAGGCCCGACATCGACACATTGATGACCGGCAAGCCGAAGAGCGTTAGAGACAAGCTGCAGGCGGTTCTCTCAACGGTCTTTCAGCTTGAAAGGGAGACAGGCATAGCAAAGGAGGAGGATGTGTACGAGGCTCTCAGGACAGAGTACGGCGTGGAGAGAGGCGAAGCCTCAGCCTTGATCGGTCAGTTGAGGAGAGACGGGACGCTCTACTCGCCGAAAGAGGGCTATATTAAGAAGGCTTGAACTGACGAGTGGAAGAATGAGGATTCACGACCTCCCACTCCCCAACGCGATAAGGGAGAACATTGCCACCTTCGGGATAGATGAACTGTATCCTCCTCAAGAGGAGGCCTTCGTCAAGACCGGCGTGTTGAAGGGAAAAAACGCTGTTCTGGCCAGCCCGACGGCCAGCGGCAAGACACTTGTGGCTGAGGTCTGCGCCTTGAAGCATGTTCTCGAAGGGCGAGGAAAGGTGCTCTACCTAACCCCGCTCAGAGCCCTCGCCTCAGAGAAATACCGAGAGTTTCAGAAGTATGAGCACCTCGAAGGCCCAGGTGGAAGGAGAGTTAGGATAGGGATAAGCACCGGTGACCTCGACTCGACCGACCCATGGCTGGCTAGGTACGATGTAATCGTCTCAACGAACGAGAAGGCTGACTCGCTTCTAAGACACCGAGCCCCATGGATGGGAGACGTTTCCCTCGTCGTGGCCGACGAAGTCCATTTCATTAACGACGCCGACAGAGGCCCAACGTTGGAGGTGGTCCTCGCCCAGCTCATGCTGGTGAACCCGAAGGCGCAGATCCTCGCTCTCAGCGCGACCGTCCGAAACGCCGACGAGATCGCTGAGTGGCTAGGAGCTGACCACGTTACCATGGACTGGAGGCCGGTGAAGCTAAGGGAGGGCGTCTACTGCCAAGGCGAGGTCAAGTTCAACGATGGACACGCCTATCGTCTAGACGAGACCTACGGCAACCCGGCGATTGGGCTTGCGATGCAGACTGTGAAGGAAGGTGGCCAATCTCTCGTATTCACAGACACCAGGCGCGCCGCGGTCGAGTTCGCGAAGCGCTTCGCGCCCACGATGCGAAGGGCCTTGAGCGCTGCGGCGTTGCGAGGACTCGCTGGAACCGCGGACCGAATCCTAAACACAGGTGAGAAGACGAGGATAAGCGAGCAGCTGGCCGGGCTCGTTCAGTCAGGGGTTGCCTTCCACCACGCCGGGTTGAGCGGCGCGCACCGGTCCCTCATCGAGGAGAGCTTCAGGTCGGGCCTAGTGAAGGCCCTTTGTGCAACGCCGACGCTGGCCGCAGGAGTGAACCTCCCGGCCCGAACTGTGATCATAAGCAGTTATGAACGGTATGAACGGGGCTATGGAAGGTACCCGATCCCGGTTCTCGAGTATAAGCAGATGTCTGGGAGGGCTGGACGGCCGAGGTACGATGACATCGGCGAGTCTATCCTCGTGGCTAGAAGCGAGGATGAAGAGGACTACTTGATGGAGAACTACGTGAACGCGAAGCCTGAGAGGCTATGGTCTAGGCTTGGCGCCGAACCTGTGCTCCGATCGCACACGTTAGCGACCATAGCCTCAGGTCTCGCCCGGTCTGAGCAAGGCCTGTTCGATTTCTTCGGGAAGACCCTTTACGCGTTCCAGTACGGTCCGGAGCACATCAGGCCTGTAGTATTGAGGGCGCTCAAGTTCCTCTTTGACCAAGGCATGGCCGAGGGCGACGGGCGAGAGCTGAACGCCACGAGGTTCGGGAGAAGGGTCTCAGAGCTCTACATCGACCCGCTCTCAGCTGTGATCATCAGGGACGGCCTCCAGAGGAGGGCCGCGCATATCTCCGACCTTAGCTTTCTCCAGCTGGTTGCTCACACACCTGATGTTGAGCCGAAGCCTTTCCCAAGGGGCAGAGAGATGGCTCAGCTTGAGGGCTACGCAGAGGCTCATGAAGCTGAACTTATGATAGACCTCCCTGATCCGGCGCTGGACAACGTAGCGTATAACGAGTTCCTGGCCGAGCTCAAGTGCGCAATGGTGCTAGAAGCATGGACGAACGAGGCCCCCGAGGACCAGATCATTGAGAAGTTCGGCGTTGAGCCGGGCGACCTCTTCAGGATGCTGGACGCCACGAATTGGTTGCTCTTCGCGACTCATGAGCTGGCCGCTCTGTTTGGCCACAGGGATCTTACAGGCGCCCTCGGGCAGCTGTCAGAGAGGGTGAAGATAGGAGTCAAGCCGGAGCTCCTGGCCCTGACCTCGCTTGAGGCGATCGGCAGAGTCAGGGGAAGACTCCTTTTCAACGCGGGCTTCAAGACGTTGGACGACCTCAAGCGAGCCTCGATAACCGACCTGACGAATGTGCCCTTGATCGGGAGCAGGGTGGCGAAGAGAATAAAGGACCAGGTCGGCGGAAAACTCTCATCACAGGAGATGAGGCGCCTCAAAGAGGGCTGGGAGAGTGAGCAGACTCTTCTGACGGAGTTTCGCTAGCTTCCTCCTCAACCTCCTCGACGGCCTCCAAGGCCCCAGCGCTACGCAGCGTAACGAGCCTCGTCACATGCCCTGCAACCAGGTTCCTAAGCTTCTTTGACCGAACCTCCACAAGCTCATCCACGACCTTCTTGTTCGCTGCGAAATCTTGAGTGAACTTGCCCGGGTAGTCAGCCACTAGTCTCTCAGCGACCTTCTTCACGAGGACTATCTTGACCCTACCCATTCCTTCCCTTCCAAATGGTTGAGCCAGCAACATGGAACGGACGTTATTTAAGCCTTCTCGACAGCACTCTTCGCCGCGGCGAGCACCTGATCTCGATGGCTTCGGACGCGCAAGAGCACGAGAAGCCGTTTCGGTTCAGGCGCAGGCGGCTGTCCCACGACGCCTGCGGATAATCAGCCTCCTGACCGAGCCCTCTTGCCACTGGTAAGCCGCCAGGCGGTCCTCGGCATTAGAGAATATGAGCCAGACCACTGGGTTCAGCTTCATGAAGCTCAGGTCGAGCTCCGAAGGGCTTGCCGAGCCCTCATGCGAGTGGAAGATCGCAACGAGTTCCTCCCCCTTTTCCTCCGCGCGCGTGATGACTTCAAGCAGGAGCTCTGGGCCTACCGTGAAACGCGCCGTCGACGCCTCAACGTTCTGCGCCAAAAGCACTCGTAACCCGCGTGCACGGCCTTGCTCGATCTTGCCCGTCAGTAGGGCGCATGCCTCAAGGGGCTTCACCCTCTTCGCCTCCCCTCTCAGAAGTCCCTCGTCCCTCTTGCTCAACTCGATCTCCGTAACAGGTTCCATGATAGTCCCGTCTCAGAACTCGCATCTCTAGATGCATCCAAAGCGTCTCGCATGCATTCGAATGCTTAATTGGAGCCCCTCAGGTTCAACGCGTGGAACCCTCACTGACGATGCCCTGCGGTGCTCAACCTCACGTACTCATCCGCATTGCCTCTTCTAATAAGGTGCGCACATATGGCCTCAAAGCAGCGTGATCCGCATCAAGCAAGACGGAGAGGGCCCACGAATGCCAATCGATCTGTGTTCGGCCTAACCTTCCCTAGGCCACGGCTCCTGAAGGTTAGGCACCGGTCTCTTCACAGGGGCTTCGCTTGTTGGGGGTTACACCTTGCCTCGGAAAGGGTCTTACCTCCCCTGGGAAAGTGCCCAGTGTAGGATGCGAGTGTGGCAGGGCTTAATAGGGGGCATCGCGGTCTGCACGAATAGGTTCGATGAAGCTTGAAGGACCTTGTCTGTGGAATGGATGTGGACGAAAAGAAGGCCAGGTTCAGGTCGGAGCACGGCGGAAGGACGTACTACTTCTGTTCCGCAGGCTGTAAGGCCATGTTTGACAGGGACCCGAGCAGATTCGTGAAGTAGGGCTCAGTTGGGAATGTCAGAGCGGAGCAGTCGAAAGGAGTTTCCGCTTCTGGACATGGACTGCGTCACCTGCGCTCTAAGGCTAGAGAAGGACCTGCGGAAAGTGCCAGGCGTGAAGGAGGCAGACGTGAACCTCGTCCTTGAAAAAGTCACGGTCACCTACGACCCTCAAGAGATCGATGTGCCAAGCCTAGAGCGAAAGATCGAGAGCCTTGGCTACAGGCTTCTCTACAAGAAGCACGAAGGGTTCGCGGAGAGGATTGCACGCCGGGTCAGGGGCTCAAAGGCCGAGGCCCCGCCGGTCCTTAGAGAGGCTCGTCCAAATGAGTTCGAGGATCTGATTGTGGCCTCCTTGAAGCCGACCCTTCTCTGGGTCACCTCAGATCCCTGCCCCTCATGCAAAGCTCAGATACCGAGCTTGAAGAGGCTCCGCGACAAGTACGAAAGTAGCGCATACTTCTACCAGATGAACGTGATGCAAGCTCGGTCGGTCAAGGGATACGAGGAGGTTGATGCACCGACGCTTCTGCTCTTCAATAGAGGCCTTCTCGTCCGTCGATATGCCGGATTGCTTGACGAGGCGGTTGTCGAGGAACGGTTGACGGAGCTCCTTCAGGCCAACAGCCGGTAGCTGAGCGTGTAAGAACAGTGACGCAGCAGGAGCATGGGGCTGTGCGCGTGAAGAGAAGGCTCGTACGGACTCAGGTCTTAGCCTGGTTAGGCTAGGAGGTGTCCCAATGCTTGATCAATTGGCTGATCGCTTTCGCTCTAGGGTTCTCAGCGTTGAACCGGTAAATACGGATCTTTCCGAAACGTTTCTCCTTTACGATCTCCATCTTCTCTAGGGAGCGTAGATGCTGGTTTGTCGTCGTGTAGTTGA
>CAYRUY010000009.1:0-39298 GCA_964427455.1 uncultured Candidatus Bathyarchaeia archaeon
CCAGATAAGAGGCGAGGCATTTAAGAGCAACTAGGACACAACTCGATATAGAGTTCTAGTTAAGGCCGGCTGTTCCATATGAGCCGAGATGAATCTGCGCCGAGCGCTTCGTCCCCGCCCGTTGAGCAAACCGAGCCGCCCAGCTTAGAGCCGAAGGAAAGAGAGGATTCGAAGCCCGAGGTGAGGCTTGAGACTTGGAAGAGATGGACGCGTTTCGTCCTGGAGAGCCTCAGGCAGCCCGAGGAGCTAGGGGAGCTCTACGCTGCGGCGAGGCGTGAACGCGTCTCGCAGAAGAGGGTGGACAGCATTCTGGCCGTCTTGGAGGAAGCTGGGCTAGCCGTCGTGGCGGAGGGCCGGGCCCACCTTTCAGAGAGGCAAGGCGTTGTCTCTGCCGCTATGGACCTTGAAAAGCTGAGGAAAGAGTTGACGGATAAGGAGGCCGAGCTATCAAGCCTGAGAGGTAAGCTGGTGGGGCTCGAGGCAGAAGTGGGAAGCCTAAAGGCGGGCGTCCGCGGCGTCCAATGCCAAAGGCTGAAGCCACTGGATATCGAAGGATACGGTGGCCAGAGGCTTTTCTACTGCACCTTGAGGAGACTGTCTATGGGAGAGAGAGCAGAGGTCTGTCTTGCATGCGACGAAAGGGCGCCCGTTCAGAGTCAACCCGGAACCGAAGTCTGATCTGGCCCTCTGGCTGGGCTCTGGAGCTACCGGTTGGCTGTTTGACGCCGAGCTGATGCGTCGACCCGGGTCAATGTGGCGTTAGTCGAGCAAGCTCTCGTAGGCTGCGAGCTGAGGGTTTCCATCTTTCATTACGAACAGTCTCCCTGAGCCCCTCTCATTCATATCGCCTTGGAAGACCAAGAAGGGGCCCTTCAGCCTCTCCTCTCCTACACGAACCTGCGGCCTCACCTCGTCGATAGTGAAGCTTGGGAGGATAGCGTCAACGTGACCTAGTAGCACGATCCTGCCCGCTTTCATGCCTGGCCCGAGCCTCCCGGCGGAGCTGCCGCGGGTTAGGATTGTGCCACCGCTGATGCATGCGCCCGTGAACTGTCCTACATCACCGTCGACCTGAACGTAGCCCTCCTTCATGCATGCGCCGACCTCGTCTCCGCCGTTCCCATGAATGATGACCGCGCCGCCGCGCATCCCCCGCCTGCTGCCCCTGTAAGGCACGCCGACACAATCCCCGACGTTGCCGAAGACCTCAATATTACCATCCTTCATGGCTCCTCCAAGCCAGGACCCCGCATTCCCGCTTACGACGATCCGTCCTCCCCCCATCTGCTCCCCAAGATGGTTCCCGACACTGCCTTTGACGCTTATCGAGCCGCCCTTCATTCCTCTCCCGATATACCGAACCTTTGAGAAATCGCCGTTCAGCTCGACTTGGGCCTCTCCCTCTTCGCTGTCTATCATGTCGACCTCGAACAGGTCGTTGAGGGCGAGTTCCCTGTTGCCTTCCCAAACCGACAGGTGGCGGATCTCGGCCAATGTCTTGGCATTGAGGTTCTCGGGGGTGATGGCTTCAGCCTCTACTGGGACAGTGAAGCGACAGCGCGGCGTTAAGAGGATCCTTGTCATTCCTCGCCACCTCACACGGTCGCCTCGACGTCTAGGGGCGCCGAGACGGCGAGCTCATCTTCACGTATGGCGTAGTTGCCAAGCCTGACCGTGTAGTATTGCTCGAAGGAGGAGGCTACACGCTTCATCGTCGCGCGGCGAAGGTCGTCATCGACATCGACCCTTGTCCAGAAGGTACGTCCCGTGGGCTGCCTCAGTATCTCACCGTTCTTGGCAACCAGACTCCCATCTTTGACCGTGTAGGCGGCCCTCCGAAGTGCACATCTCAGCTTCCTGTAGTCTCGCGCCGAGTCGAGTTGCCTCGGGTTGAACTCGTAAACCGCGATATCTGCGTCGGCCCCGACTCCCAGATGCCCCTTGTTCCTGAGGCCTAAGGCCTTCGCAGTACCCGCCCTGGTGACGATCGCTACTTCGCTGAGCAAGTACTCTCGGTCGATGCTCGGTAGTTCGCATCGTTTCATAGCTCTGGGAACCACCTTCGCCATGGTCCTCTCTCTGGCCTTCCTGCTCGTCAGCCACGCTATGACGCGTGGGTATGCGGTGAACGGCCCTGCGTTAGGATGGTCTGTCGTCATATAGACGCGCCAAGGATCTTTCACGAGCAAGGCGAGCTCGAGGCCTATCGCCCATTGAACCGAATGGGCTACGTTGCCACGGCTGAACCTGAAAGGTACGATCCCGGAGCCCGTCTCGTTCTCGACATCCGCGTTGCACCACTTGTTCCCTGTCAAAAGGTGCAACCCGTGCTGGAAGGGCCCATCAGCCGTCATCGTTGTAACGTCTGTGAAGACAACCTGTCCTATGTCCAAAGACACATGCGGATGATGATTCACGTAGGACGCGATTCTCTCCGCCCCAGACTCGACACTTAGCCAGCTGCTGCCGCCAGCATACGCGCTGAACTGGCAGTGGGTGATGTGCAGTATCGGTTCATCTCCTCTCGCAAGGTCTCGTACAGCATGCATAGTCTTGAGAGTCATCTCGTAGTTGCCCGGTATCCCGACCCTATTCGTGTGTAGGTGAAGCCTGTGTGGCATGTTCAACATGCTGTTAGCTCGGCAGAGGCCGCGTATGATCTCTCTAGGGGTGACGTTGAAGCCGGGCACCTGGTCGTCAAGCGACTGGACATTCCGACCCCAGCCCCAGGCCTCGACGCCACCTGGGTTGACGACCTTCAAGGCGTAACCCTTCGTAGCTGAGACCAACCAGGCAAGGAAGGCTGCGCAGCCCTGTATGTCTCCTCGGCCTAGTAGGTCCATGGCTATCCAGTTGTTTCCAACGAGCGGGAAGCATGCTTTGTCTATGATCGGAATATCGTTCAGCTCGTGGTGAGTATGCCTCTGCTTGAGCGGTGGGGAAGCAGGCTCGATGACGGTCGTGTAGCCCATTCTCGCATAGCGGTAGCCGGTTGTGAACGTAGAGGGCACCGTGTGCCCTACGCCAGACCTTGTCCTGGCCGTGCGGGCTTCGTGGTCCCTCTCATGGTCTTCTGGTCTGAGAAGCCTTCCCATGTTCACCTTGGACCCGGCGATGTGGCTCTGTACGTCCCAGAGTTAAGCTCCGAGGACTATGTATGTCCACTCCGCCAGGCATCACCACCATGCCCGTGGCGTCGATCAGGTAGGCTTCGCTGCGCTTCACGTCTTCGACGACCTTTCCATCCTTCACGGCTATGTCCATGATGTCGCCGTGGATGTTGTTGGCTGGGTCGAAGACGAACCCGTTTCTCACCAATAGTTGCTCGCTCAACGCTTCACCTCCTCCACCTCATGGAGTATCATGCGTAGGACGTCGACGTCAGTCCTAACGCCGGGGGGCGCGTCGACGACCTTCTTCAGGGAGAGCGGAACCCCGTCCATCCTGTAGACTGTCCCTGCGGCTTCTATCCCCACGTGGGCAGCCGGTATCGCGACTTGGGCAAGAGCGGTTGTCGGCGTTAGGTGGGGGTCGATCGCTATCAACGAGGCTTGGGCCAAGCCCTGAGCTGCCTCACTTGGAAAGTGTGCTAGTGGGTCTGAGGCGACGACGAGCGCGGCGTCGCATTCCCTGCGCGACGCGATGTCGACAATAGAGGTTTCCCCAGGGCTGTACCTCGGGTAACCATGCGTCAGGTCGACGCAGAAGGGGTATCCGGTCTGCCAAGTGAAGACCGCGTTTGCACCAGTAACGTTGAAGTGACCTCTCATTGGGACGATCGAGAACTTGGTCCTCAGATTGAGGTCCCTCACCAGGGATAGCGCGGCTTCCACGTTCTGATGCTTGCCCGCCGACATCGTGAGGCCGACGCCAAAGAAGAGGACGCCGAACTCACAGTTGGCCATGCTGTCAGCGAGGGCTTCGAGCCGCGCCACTGGAACGCCCGCCACCATGTCTAGGTCTATCTCGTAGCCCTTGACTAGCATCCTCAGAGCTGTAAGCACCTCGTAGTCTGAGTTCGGTGCGACCTGCAGAAACGTGTCGGCAAGCTTGGCTGTGTGGGTCGCCCTCACGTCGACAACAACCAGCCTTCGTTCTGAACGAGACGCTCTGAATCTTCCCTTGGAGAACGGGCCGTACCTCGCCATGTGGCGTGGATGAGCATGCATCGGGTTCGAGGCCCAGTAGATTATCAGGTCAGCGCGGTTCTTCACCTCGCCCAAGGTGCACGTTGCCTCGCCTAGGTCCTGGACGCCCGCGATGCTCGGTCCATGGCAGACCGTCGTCACATTGTCTATCACCGCGCCGATGCGGTCTGCGAGTTCAAGCCCTACAGCTGTAGCTTCGCAGCTCGTGCAACCCCACCCGTGAAGGACGGGGTACTTTGCATTCGCGAGAATCTGGGCGGCCTTTGCGGTAGCCTCCTCCAATGATGCTGTTCTCGAAGACCCGTCCGCCCTGATTGTGGGCTCTGCGAGTCGCTCAAGGTTGTAGCTTATGAACTTCTCTCGGCCAAGCGCGCAGGCGTTCCTAACATCGACTACGTGGTTCGCGTCGACCGTGACCTCGATGTCGTCGCAGCAGGAGCCGCAGAAGGGACAGACCACATCCGCTATCTTCTCCAAGTCACTGCCTCCCCGCTATCGTTCTCTGCATGAGCGATCGGAGGTCAAGGACCGCCTCGTCCGTCGCGTCGATCGTTGCCTCAAGCCCCTTAGTCGTTGGCATCCCTGTACCTTGAGTCAAAGGGCTGGTCACGATGCTAGCCCATGGTCCGTAGGGTACGAACGCAATCCCTCTGTGTGGTCCCTGACTTGTCCATGCGGCCTTGACCACTACCGACCCGTGCCGGGTTGTCACCTTCACGTTCCCGCCCGCTTTGACCCCTGCCTCTTCCATATCTCCTGGGTCGAGTTCGCATATCGCGACGCTGTCCATGTACGCCTTCGAGAACTTCCCAGCTTCCTTTCCCTGTCCTTGGGCGCGGCTTCGCCCGGTGACAAGGATCACTTTCAGCCCAATCGCCTCTTGCCCTCCTTCGGGCTAACGGTCTGTCACCTGCATCTGCGCCAAGTTAAGCCTTTCCAACAAGCGACTCACCCGCCTGTATGCATCCGCGCCTTACCTTCCTTGTCGCTCAGCTTCGCCGCGAGCACGTAGGCGTCCTCGCCATCCAAGTAATAGGATGGTAAACGGTCAACCTGAGCAAACCCTAGTGATCGGTACAGCTCTAGCGCGTGTTCGTTGCTCACCCTGACCTCTAGGAAGCACTCGTTGGCGCCTTGCCTCTGGAGGTTCAACATCACTTCCTTCATCAGGGCACTCCCTATCCCTTGCCGCCTATACTCTGGGAGGACCGCGATTGAGACCACATGCCCTTTCTTTGCGAGACCGAACCTCTTGAAATGCGAACCTCCATACTCAAGCCTGCACATCACGTAACCGACAAGTTTGCCGTCGTTCTCCGCGACGAGGAAGCCTGTGGGCAGCTTCTCATGGATCTCTAGGAAGAAGTATGAGCTGTAGTTCTCAGGCAGGCAGGTCCTGTTTATCGTCATAACCTCCTCAAGGTCCTCTCTTCTGAAAGACCTTAAGATGAAGGGGTTGTGCGCCATTATCTCATGTCTCTCTGCCTGTGTCGGTCACCCGTTTAATGGCCCTGTTCTGGCCACAGGACCTTTATAAGGTTGAAGAACCCGCTTGTACGGGGCAGCAAGGTAAGATCCGAGGCTCCTAGACTTCGGCGGATCAGTTCCAAGCATTTTCGCCCGGCAGTCAGGTCAAGGCCTCGTATCCAGGGTTCCGGTCTAGACCTTGGCACTTCATTCGTTCTTGCGCAGCCCGACGCATCCCTGCTTGAGATCGTCCCAGTAGCCGTCACAGGCTTCTGGCTCATGGCCTCAGTCGTCCTTCTGCTCTCGCAGGATGCTAGAGGGAGAGGCCTCCTATCGAGATCTCCCCCTAAGCGCGAAGAGGAAGGCGACGATTGCGTTCTACCCGCTCGTTAAGCGCTCGCGCTGGCTTCCGTTTCCGTAGATGGTACCCGTCGTGGATGAATCACGGAAGCGTAGGGGATCGCGGCAAACCTCCCCCTGCGGCCGACGATCCTGAGGGCCAAGTCGACTGCCGAACTCGCGGTAGGAGCTGTCCGCAGCCCATAGGTTTCTACTGCGTACAGGTCAGGAAGTGCCGAAACCAGGATAACCCGCACCGATTGCAGACCACGCCTGAGAAGAAAGGCTTCCTCTGCGCCAAACTCCCACTCCCTTCGTATCGCTCTCTCAAGAGCTCGAAAGTCGCGGTATCTTTTCAACCACTCGTGAAAGCCTCTGCTCCCATAGCCTTCTTGGCACTCAGCGACCAAGACGACGACCCCGCCCGGCTTCACGATTGAGAGGGCATTCTCTAGAGCCCCAATGGCAGCTGAGAGGTTAGCATCATGGGGGTTGCCGCCAGGTGACGCCACAACGACATCAACCTGATCTGGGAGAGAGGGTGCCAGGAAGCTCTCGACCACCTTTATGCCCTCTTCGAGCACTTTCCCCATTTCGCCCGCTAAGACGGTGACGATGTTGCCGCTTACGTCTCGAATCACGTTCACGGTGAAGGCTGGTGGCGCCAGCCCCGCTATCTCCGACATATCCTCATGGACAGGATTCGTGCCCAGAACCCCTGAGTGGCTCTCTCCCGATGGAAGAAGGCCATGAAGTTGAGTCAGCGTTGACACACCAGACAGGTCGAGGGCGACGCTCTCTCTGCCCCCGCTGTAACCAGCGTACGCGTGGAATCCCACCTCGCCCGTTAGGATCTTGACATCACTCTCGAGATAGCCTCTGTTGAGGTAGACCGGGGTTCCGCGCCTCGTCTCCCCGAGAGACACTAGAGCTCCGTTGTCGCCAGGGTCATGTCGAATAACCGTGAACTTGCCGGCGACAGAGCGCCCTAGACGGCTCTTTGCGTCCTCCAAGCCTAGTGGCGGAGTAACCCCGGCTGTTGCGACGACCTTCACGTTCTCGTCTCGCGCACCTGCGGCTCGCAACTCTTCGATGATCGACGGCAGGAGTAGATCGTGTACTGGGCGTGGATTGGCCACGTTCACCTGTATGACCGCCGAAGTGTCAGGGCCAAGTAGCTTCCTCAGCGGTTGAGCCCCAAGTGGATCCGACAGCGCCTTCTGGACCGCTAGTCGAGCATCCGTCGGTTTCGCCACATCTCTGGCGTTGAGTATGCCAGCATAGTTCTCAGCGGGTATCCTAGCTGAGACTTCTGTCGCACCATAGGGAAGCCAGACCTCGACCATAACTCGACAGTTCTCCTAGGCTACTGCGAGCCCGCAGCGACGAGGATTTAAGCTTAAATTGCGTCCCGCTGAGAGCTGTTCCTGGGGCTAGAGTTCGGCGGGGGCTTAGGATGAGCTGGAAAGACGATGCTAGGCTCTACGTCTGCGAGGTCCTGACAAGGACGGGCGCGCTGCAGTTCGGCGCTTTCAAGCTAACCAGCGGAAGGTTCAGTCCATACTATGTGGACCTACGACTCCTTCCGAGCTTCCCCACGGCGTTCAGGAAGATCTGCGAGACCTACCGGAATCTGATCAGGGAGGGTGTGGGACTCGACGCCTTTGAACGCATAGCGGGCATCCCCACTGCTGGGCTCGCGTTCGCTTCGGTAATCGCGTACAACATGCGGAAGCCGTTCCTGTATACCAGGAAAGAGGCGAAGGCCCATGGCAGAGAGCGAATGGTTGAAGGGGTACTCTCGCCCGGCGACCGAGTCCTTATCGTGGATGACATCGTTACGACTGGCAAGAGCATCGTTCAGGCCGCCACTGTTCTCAGGAGTGAGGGAGCCACGGTGGAAGATGCTGTTGTCCTGATAGACCGCGAGGAAGGCGCTGGGCCTGCCCTCAAAGCTGAAGGCCTCCGGCTGCACTTCCTAATGGGCATCAGAGACGCTGCAGAGATCCTCCACAACCGAGGAGTCGTCCAAGACGAGCAGTACTCTGCCGTAGTCAAACAGGTCAAGAGACAGCAGGCTACAGGCTGAGGTCGAGGCCCGCGACTCAGCGGCTCAGGCCCCACGGCACCTGTGTATATGCCGTTCATCTACGCGGCCAAAGAAGTAGGCTGCTACTCTGAAGCGTGCAGCATGTGAGACTCAGGTTTATCTCTCCTTATGGCTTATGTGACGAGACAGGAGCCGGGAGAGCAGATGCTTAGCCTAGCCCAGAGAACCCACATCACGAATGCCTCGGGTGGCGCCGTGGTCGCAGGCTTCGTCCAAGAGGTCAGGGACCTAGGCAACATCAAGTTCCTCGTTATCAGAGACAGGACGGGCGCTATTCAGGTCACAGCGAGGAGAGGCATCGTCCCTGCCGCAGTGTTGAACAAGATAGGCGAGCTCACGCCCGAGAGCGTCGTCGCGTTCAGCGGTACGGTGGTGGCTAGCGCCGTCGCTCACGGAGGGCGCGAGCTCATTCCGAAAGAGATGGCTGTGTTAGCCGAGGCTGAATCGGGCATTCCCATCGAGTTCAAGCGTCCAGACCAGATCAAGACGTCGCTAGACAAGAGACTAGACCACCGTTTCCTTGACTTGAGAAGCCAAAGGTCCGCCGCCATCTTCAAGGTTCAGAGTGTGTTGGGCCATGCGATCCACCAATACTTCATCGAAGAGGGCTTCATTGAGACGCACACCTCTAAGCTCGTGGCTCAAGCCACGGAGTCTGGCACGACCGTCTTCCCGGTGGGCTACTTCAATCGCACAGCGTACCTTGCCCAGTCGCCGCAGTTCTATAAGCAGATGTTAATGGCCGCCGGGTTCGAGAAGGTCTACGAGATAGGCCCGGTTTTCAGGGCTGAGAAGCACCACACTCCTCGACACCTGTGCGAGTACACGAGCATCGACTTCGAGATGAGCTACATAGATGGCTTCGGCGAGGTAATGGACATTGTCGAAGCCATGGTCTTGCGCGCTCTGAAGGACGCAGTGGCCTCGTGTCAAGACGAGCTACGTGTCTTGGGCGTTGAGCCGCGGCTTCCAACGGGGCGGTTTCCTAGGATAACGGTGAGAGAGGCTTACAGAATGCTTGAGGCGACAGGCCTGAGGCCGGTCCACGGTGAGGACCTTGACTCAGAAGGCGAACGGGCGTTCTCGGCCGAGGTTGAGTCTAGCTACGGCTGTGAGTTCGCGTTTCTCACAGAGTTCCCGTGGGGGTCAGCTTCGAGGCCCTTCTACGTGATGAGGAAAGAGGATGAGCCAGATTGGGCTTACTCCTTCGACCTGATCTGGAAAGGCCTGGAGATCACAACGGGCGGTCAGAGGGAGCATCGATACGAACGCCTGAGAAAGCAGTGTGGCGAGAAGGGGTACAGACCTGACGAGTTTCAGTTCTACTTGGACTTCTTCAGGTATGGGGTTCCGCCGCACGGCGGCTCCGGTACGGGTCTGGAGAGACTGACGATGCAGCTCTTGGGGCTTGACAACATCAGGGAGTCAACACTGCTGCCGCGAGACCCTGAGAGGCTTACCCCTTAGGGGATGAGGCCTGTCAGATACTGAGGCGGGTCCCGGAGAAGTGGTGGCCACGTTCGTAGGCTGCCGGGCCTAGGCGACGCCTGCTCGCTCGATGATGTGAGGTACGATCGATTCGAAGCCTATCGCCATAATGTGGATTCCCGCGGCGCTAGTGGTCTTCTTGACCTCATGTATGAACTCGCCGAAGATCTCAACGTTCTCCTTGAAGAGGCCTTCCTTGCCGCCCTTCTCCCTGGCTCTTCTCAGCCTCTCCTGAACCTCGTCGGAGACGACGATACCAGGCACGAACTTGACCATCCACTCCATCATGCCGAGCGACTTGAACGGTGCGATGCCGATCAGAATTGGCGCTCTAACATGAGAGGCCTCGTTCATGAACCGCTTGGCAACCTCGACATCGTAGACCGCCTGTGTCTGGACGAAGTCGGCGCCAAGCCTGTCCTTCCGCTCAACCTTAAGGATCTCAGGCTCCAAGGGATTCGCGTTGGGGTTTGCAGCGATGCCGACGCAGAACTTCGGCGGATTCTCAATCTTGTTGCCGTTCAGGTCTACGCCTTCATCTGCCATCTTTCTGACCAGGACTAGGAAAGCGGTTGAGTCTAGGTCGTAGACAGGCTTTGCCTGAGGATTGTCTCCTACGACGATGTGGTCGCCTGCCAAGGTAAGGATGTTCTTCAAGCCGAGGGCCGCCCCCGCCAACAGGTCTGAAACGAGCGCGAGCCGATTCCTATCTCTCACGGTCATCTGGTACACTGCCTCAAGCCCCACATCCCTCTGGATGACGTAGGAGGGAACGAGGGGATTCATGTACGCGAACGCGGTAGGGTTGTCTGTAACGTTGACGGCGACCACATGGCCCTTCAGAATCCTAGCGCCTTCAACGACCTCTTGAAGGCTGGTCGTCTTAACGGGCTCCAACTCGCCTGTGAACGTGAATCTTCCCTCGAGCAGCGACCTCATCAGCTCGCTGTAAGCTGGCTTCGCCACTAGGCCCTCACCCCGATGTCCCCGCCGATCTCGCGAGGTGGTTGGGAGACCCTGAAATCCCTGGGCGGCCGATACATCGTGAAAAGGTCCAGGCGGCCTCGCTCCTTAAGCCGGTCGTATATCAGCACCCACGCGCAGTCCTTCTTCCACCCGCCCACCTCGCATTTACCCTTCGCCTGGCCCCCGCATGGCCCGTTCATCAGGGACTTCGCACACCTAGTTACCGGGCAGATGCCTCCCGTCTCGTCGAGGATGCAATCACCGCAGGCTCTGCAGAGCTCGTAGAGCTTGCCTAGCTCCCTTTCCTGGGCCCCGATGAACACTGTATCGTTGCCAGGTAAGACCATCTTCTCCGGGAAAGCCTCGGCGAGGGTTTGGACCCCTGCGCCACATCCAAGCGAGAGAATCCCGTCATACTCCTCAAGGATCGGTCTGAGGCTGGTTGCCACCAGCTGCTTATCGCACTGTCTCAGAACCGTTGCATGCCGAGCCTTGTTCAAGCTTCCTTGATGGGCTCTGCTTGCCATCTCCAGGAGCATGCTTGTCGCCTGGGCCTGTTTCTCACCGCCGACTTGGTATATCCCGGCGCAGCCGTTGCACCCGACGACTAGGACGTTTCGAAGGTTCTTCGTCATCTCTAAGAGCTTCTCCACGGGCTTCTCCTTGACCACTATCAATGAGGTCTCCCCTCAACGAGCGGTGACGGTACCGATCCCCATGGACTCGATATAAAGACTACGATATAGTTAATTACAAGAGTGACATGTCTCGCCCCTGCCAGAGGGATGGAGGCTGTCGATCTCGCTCCTTCTCTGCACCTGCGGAGACACGCTGAGAACGACTCTTGACTTCGACGACCTTGCCCGGTACGCGGAGTCGACGACGATCCCAAAACCCCCGATCATAGTAGACTCGGTCCTCTGCAAAGGGGAGGGGCTGGAGGCCCTCAGGAAACTGGCGACTGCCGGAGAGCCCAAGGCTATCGTCGTCGGCGCATGCTCCAAGCGGGTCTGCCTCCCGCAGTTTGAGGAGGCCCTAGCCGGAACTGGCTTGACGCCATCCCAGATCGAGATCGCCAACCTAAGGGAGCAATGCGCCTGGGCCCACGCAGACGACCCGAAGGGTGCTCAGGCGAAAGCGAAGCGAATCTTGGGCGCGGCTCTGGCACATGCCCAAGAGTTGAGGCCACTAGAGATAAGGGGTTTCACGAGGTCGCAAGGGGCTCTCGTGATTGGAGCGGGAGTTGCAGGTATCCAAGGTGCGCTTGACCTAGCAGACCAAGGCTTCCATGTCTACCTCTTGGACAGGTCGCCGACCATCGGCGGTAAGATGGCGCTGCTGGTTAAGACGTATCCAACCGACGACTGTGCCATCTGCATCCTCGGCCCGAAGATGGCGGATGTAGCTGCTCATCCAAACGTGACGCTTCTAACGTACTCTGAGGTTAGGTCCGCGAGGGAAACGGGCGACGGCTTCCTCGTGAACATCATCAAGAAGCCTCGGTACGTGGACTCATCGAAGTGCACCGGTTGCGGGATATGCGCCGAGAAGTGCCCGGTCAAGGTGCCGAACGAATGGAGCGGCGGCCTGGGCTTCAGGAAGGCGATCTACCTCCCGTTCCCTCAGGCACTCCCTAGGAAGTACACGATCGACAGCGAACACTGCCTCTTCTTCCAGAAGGGTGTCTGCCGCGTCTGCGAACGGTTCTGCCCCGTCAAGGCCCCAGACTTCGACCAAAAGCTGGAGGAGACCCAGCTCAAGGTTGGCTCCATCATACTTGCCACGGGCTTCGAAGAGTACGACCCGAAGGGGCTCTCACAGTACGCGTTCGGAAAGATCAAGGATGTCGTAACGCAGTACCAGCTAGCGCGGATCCTTGACCCGTCCGGTCCAACGCAGGGCAAACTGGTCAGGCTCTCCGACGGCAAGAGGCCCAGTCGTGTCGTGATGCTGCAATGCGTTGGGTCCAGAGACCGGGAGGTCAACAGCTACTGCTCCAGGTACTGCTGCATGGCCGCTTTGAAGAACTCCGTGCTCATCAAGATTGAACAGAGCCCCGACATAGACATCACCGTGCTCTACAGGGACCTTCGAGCAGCAGGGAAAGGCTTTGAGGAGTACTACGCTAGGGCGAGAGAAAGATTCGGCGTCAAGTTTCAGAGAGGAGAAAACTTTGCAGTGGAGGATGTCCCCGGCGGATGTCAAAGGGTTACGTACGTCCACGCCTCTGGGGAAAAGAGGCAACTTGAGGCAGACTTGACGGTTCTCTCGTGCGCAATGGTCCCATCAGCCGGGACGCACCAGCTGGCCGAGACCCTCGGCTTAGCGGTCTCCAAGGATGGCTTTGTACAGGCACTCGACGAGAAAGTCGGCAACGTCGAGACAAAGGTTCCGGGCATCTATCTCTGCGGCGTGGCTGAGGGACCGAAGGACATCCCAGAATCGGTGGCTCAGGCGAGCGCAGCTGCTTACAAGGCGGGGAGGTTCATGGCAAGGGTCATCGAGAAGCCGCTGCTCGTGCCCTCTGTGTCCGAGGCCTGCGGGGGATGTGGCCTCTGCGAGGCAGCCTGCCCCTTCGACGCGATCACCGTGAACCGCGACGAGAAGAAGGCCCGCGTGGACGAGATGCTGTGCCAAGGCTGCGGCCTCTGCTCGAGCGCCTGTCCCAACGGCGCGATCTCACTCCTTAACAATGACCGGCTGCGGGTTTCGAACCGGCTCGGGGCGGCCCTTGATCGGGCCGTCGACGGCCCGAGGCCCCTCATCCTTGCGATAGGCTGCGACGAGTGCGGCTACACGCTCTTTGACTGCGCAGGCTTCAAGAGAAGAGCCTACCCTGCCGCCGTTGTCCCCATCACGGTCCCCTGCCTCGGCCTCCTCTCCTCATCTCACATCGTTGACGCCTTGTCCAGGGGTGCAGACAAAGTGCTCCTGCTCGGCTGTAGGAAGGATCGGTGCCACTTCGGCGATGGGGCGGAAGCTGCTGCGAGGAAAGTTCAGCTGCTTCTGAGAATGCTCAGGGGCATGGGTGTCTCCGAGGATAGGCTTGATGTCCTTGAATCTCACGGCGTCGATGTGGAGGGTTTCGTCGAGAAGGTTAGCGCTATGGTCGGCTGATAGGGAGGGTGGGCGACGTGAGCGAGACGGTCAGGATCGGGGTCTTCGTCTGTCACTGCGGCATGAACATAGCCAAGTCGGTAGATGTCAGAGCTGTGCGCGAGTACGCTTCGACGCTTCCCGGCGTCGTCTGGGCTGAGGATAATGAGTTCACGTGTTCAGAGTCGGGGCAGAAACGGATACGGGAGGCGATCAAGGAGCACAACCTTAACAGGGTCGTCGTCGCCTCATGTTCGCCGAAGCTACACGAGCTTACGTTCAGGCGAACCGTCTCGGAGGCCGGTCTGAACCCATTCCTCTTCGAGATGGCTAACATCAGAGAGCACTGCTCTTGGCCGCACTACCATCAACGGGAGAAGGCTACGGAGAAAGCCAAGCACATCATCGCCGCATCGGTGGAACGAGCGAGGTGGCTCGAGCCCATAGGGAAGGTTTCCTCACCCGTGAAAGCCTCGGCGCTCGTCATAGGCGGCGGAGCCGCAGGAATGCACGCAGCACTCAGCCTAGCCGACTACGGGTTTGATGTCCACCTTGTGGAACGAGAGCCTATCCTCGGCGGCCGAATGCTTCAACTGGGCAAAGTCTTTCCCACGGAAGACTGCAGCACATGCATGTCTCCTATGGGGCTTAGACAGCACAGGCGCTGCCTCTGTAACGCGGGAGTCTTGACGAACCCACGAATAAGGACCTACACGTCCTCGAGGGTGAAGAACCTCGAGGGCTACATCGGCAACTTCAAGGCCACAATCCAGACGAGGCCGGTGTTTGTCGACGCGCAACAGTGCATTACGTGCGGCGAATGCGAGAAGGTCTGCCCCATTGAGGTCCCGAACCAGTACGAGGGAGGCCTGCGCAAGCGCAAAGCTGTATTCTTGCCGCATCTCCACGCGCTTCCCTACTCGTATATCCTCGACCCCGACAGCTGTAGCAAGTGCGGGGAATGCGTGGAAGCGTGTCCGACCATGGCGATCAGCCTAGCCCGAGAGCCCGCTGAGGCCAACGTTGAGGTGGGTACGGTTGTGGTCGCGACGGGGTTCGATGAGTATGAGCCTAGAGGATTGCTCGGCTACGGAGAGCACCCCGATGTCGTGACGCAGCAGACGCTTGCGAGCATGCTCGACCCGAGCGGACCCACCCACGGTAGAGCTGTCCGGCCAAGCGATGGCTCAGTTGCGAAGTGCGTGGCGATGGCCCAATGCGTCGCTTCGAGGGACCCGAAAAGCCACGCGTACTGCTCCAAGATATGCTGTATGATCGCATTGAAGCATGCGAAGTCTATCAAGGAACGAGAGCCCGATACCGATGTAACTGTCTTCTACAAGGACATCAGGCTTCCCGGCAGGAACTATGAGGACTACTACTACGATTGCCAGAGGCTCGGTGTCCGCTTTGGTTGGGGAGACGTCGTGAGCGTCACGAAAGCCGACCGGGGGCTAGAGCTGACTGTGTCAAAGGGCGGCGGGGGAACCGAGAATGTCGGGGCGGACCTTGTGGTGCTCTCTTCTGCTATGGTACCCTCGAAGGACACAGAGGAACTGGCTAGGACGCTTGGTTTGAGCCTAGGGAGTGACGGCTTCTTTGCCGAGCTTCATCCTAAGCTTGCGCCGATCGACACGAGGTTGGACGGGATCTTCATCGCCGGGGGTTGCCAGGGTCCCAAGGACCTCGCCGAGACTCTGAACCAAGCCGAGGGCGCAGCTTCGCGCGCCGCTATCCTGATGGCCAAGGGCCAGGTTGAAATGGACCTGGCGAAGGCCGCGGTAGACGAAAGCCTCTGCATAGGATGCGCGAACTGCGTCTATGCATGCCCGTACAAGGCGATCGAGATGACATCCTCAGGGGTCGCTCGTGTGATCGAGGTTGCCTGTAAGGGCTGCGGCATATGTGCGGCTGAATGCCCTGCGAGGGCTATGGAGCTCCGCCACTTCAAGGACCAACAGATCGACGCTGCGATCGACGGCATCCTCAGGGAGGCCTAACATATGGCGGAGTTCGAGCCTAGAATCCTCGCGATCTGCTGCTGGTGGTGCAGCTACGGTGCTGCAGACCTCGCGGGAACAGGCAAGATGGAGTATCCGACGAGCGTCAGGATCGTGCGAGTCCCATGCACGGGTAGGGTTGACCCACTTCACGTCCTCCAGGCGTTCCAGGACGGCGCGGACGGCGTCATAGTAGCTGGGTGCCTTAAGGACGGATGCCACTACATCGACGGCAACGTCAAAGCTGAGGCAAGGGTGCTGCGGCTGAAGGAGAAGCTCAAGGCTGTCGGGTTGGGGGACGAACGGCTCGAGATGTACTTCATGTCAGCGGCTCAGTCTGACCGTTTCGTCCAAGCTGTGACAGGGTTCACAGAACGCATCGTGAAGCTGGGGCCAAGCCCGTTGAGAAGGTGACGCAGACGTTGAGGAAGCCAAGGCTGGTAACAGTTGGTCTGGCGAGTGACGCAGGGTGCCACATGGTGCTCGTGAACCTGCACGAGGCACTGCTGGAGATCGCGAGCAAGGTTGACATCGTTCACTCTTATCTCCTCACCGACGAGAAGGCGATCCCAAGCCGCGCCGAGATCGGCCTGATCGAGGGCGGCGTTAGGACCTCACATGACGGAGAACTAGCCAAAGAGGTCCGGCTGAAGTGCAAGACCGTCGTTGCTTTCGGCTCATGCGCCGCGTTCGGCGGGATCGCAGGGCTGGCGAACATGACGGGCCTACCCGAACTCTGCCGCGTCGTCTATGGGGTAGCACCAAGTGTAGGTGTTCCGGCAGCGTTGCCGAAGGTTCGACCTGTCTCCGAGCTCATCAAGGTCGACTACGCGGTTCCAGGCTGCCCTCCAGAGGCCTCTGAGATCCTTGCAGTACTCGAGGCTCTTCTCAAAGGTGACGAGCCTCAGCTACCGGTCAAGAACGTCTGCTACGAATGCAAGAAGGAGCAGAGGAGAACCTACTCCAATAAGACGAGGCGTCTCTCGCAGGGTTTGCTGGACCAGCACCAGTGCCTCCTAGAGCAGGGCTACCTCTGCATGGGGCCAGCGACCCGTTCAGGATGCAGGGCGCGATGCTTGGACGTGAACATTCCATGTGAAGGATGCAGGGGTCCGAGCGACGGCGTTGAGGACCAGGGCCTAGCCATGATGGACGCGCTCTCCACGGTTGCGTATCCTTTGATCGAGAAGTACGACCTGACTCAACACTCTGCGGCCCTCCATCGGTTCACACTGGCTCAACTGAAGGCAGACCGTATCCTCCAAGGAGGTGAGGTACGGTGAAGGAACTTGTCCTTCAGCCTGTCACAAGGATAGAGGGCCACGCAAGGGTGTACATACGCATCAGTGAAGAGGCTGTTCAAGATGTTCAACTCAACGTGATAGAGTCGCCCCGCTTCTTTGAACGACTCTTGGTCGGTAGGCCCGCTGAAGAGGCGCCGAGACTGACTGCTCGCATCTGCGGGGTCTGCCACGCCACACATCATCTCGCCTCGGTTAAAGCGGTCGAGGCTGCGTGGGAGGCAACCCCTCCGGCGTCGGCGAGACTCGCACGCGAACTACTGTTGGCAAGTAACCATGTGACGAGCCATTGCCTCCACCTTGCCCTGCTCTCCTTGCCAGACCTGATGCGGCTAAAGAAGGGAGTTGTCAGCCTCATAGAGGAGAGGCGTCAGCTCGTGAGGGAGGCGTTTAAACTGCATGAGTATGGCCTGAAGATCACACGGGAAATAGGCGGACGCGACGTTCACTCGATCACAGCCCTTCCCGGGGGCATGTCCGTGGCGGTCGACGGTTCAAAGGTTGAGGGGCTACGCCAAGGCTGGGAGGAGGCCTACGCCGTAGCCACGAGCCTAGCTGACCTTGCCTTCGAGACTTTAGAAGCCCAGCCTAATATCTTCCTCGAAGCCCCCTCAACTCCAACTTGCTACATGGCGCTCCACAGGAGCGGTGGCCATTCGCTCTACGAGGGCGCTCTGAGGGTTATCACCCCTGAGGGTACGGTGATGCATGACTTTGATGTGGCCGAGTACTCTCGTTATGTTGCCGAAGAGAGTTCGGAACACTCATACGTGAAGTACCCGTACCTCATCACGCTGGGCCCAGAGAGGGGTAGGTATAGGGTTGGCCCATTGGCGAGGGCCAACATCGCCGCCAGCTTCGGCGAGGGCAAGGCCGAGGAGTACCTTGGGAGGCTTCGAAGGCGTTTCGGACGCATCGTTCACCACCCCATGCTCTACCATCTTGCCAGAGCCACTGAGTTGGTCAAGGCAATGGAGAGCGTAAGGGCGTTGCTCGATGACCCTGTGCTCGTCAGCAACGACCTGTTCACGGAGGCAAGGCCGAAGAGGGCTCGCGGTGTCGGCGTAGTCGAGGCCCCAAGGGGCAGCCTCATTCACGATTATGAGACCGACTCTGATGGCCTTGTCACAAGAGCGAACCTCATCGTGGCGACCTCTCAGAACGTCCCGTCAATGGAGGCCGAGGTCAAGGACTACGCCTCAAGGCTCCTGCCAAAGATGCTCCTAGGCGACTTGGAGGAAGCGTCTTGGCGGATCGAGACGCTCGTCAGGGCCTACGACCCCTGCCTATCTTGCGCAACACACTTCGTTGAGGTTGAGACCACGTCCTGAGCGAATCTGCGGCAATGCACCGGGGTTAGCAGCCGTACGCTTGACTTGCGGGAGAACATAGGGGAAAAGAGGCGTGATTGGGGATTTCCTTCAAGTAAAGATTAAATAGCCTCGGGAAGGTTCTGACCGCGTCCAGAGGCCAAGCGTTGGAAGTCAAGATTCATGGAGCAGACCGGAACGGCCTCCAGTTCATGGCGCGGGGCATAACCGTCCCGTTCGCAAACGCCTTGAGGCGGATCATGATTGCGGAGGTTCCCACGATGGCGATAGATGACGTTGTTATTGTGGAGAACGCGTCCTCCATGTTCGACGAGGTACTGACTCATCGGTTAGGGCTCATTCCACTGGTCACAGACCTCGACACGTACGTTATGCCAGAGGCATGCACGTGTCACAGTGAGCTTGGCTGCGGCAAGTGCAGGGTTACTCTCACTATGGATGTTGAGGCAAAGGATGAAGTCCGCTCAGTCTACTCAGGTGACCTGAGACCTGACCCGTCCAACCCGTCTATCCGACCAGTCTCAGATAGGGTCCTGATAACGAAGCTCGCGCCAGGTCAGAGGATCAGGCTCGAAGCCTACGCCGGCCTTGGGATAGGCCAGAAACACGCTAAGTGGCAACCCGTAAGTGCCTGCACCTACAAGTACAGGCCTAGAATACAGATCAGTCGGAAGAAGTGCGACGGCTGCAAGCGGTGCGTTGATGTCTGCCACGCCAAGGTATATGCTTGGGAAGCGGGCGCGATCCAAGTTGTCAATCTGTTGGCGTGCGACCTCTGCATGGACTGCGCCAAGGCCTGCGCAGGAAACATCAAGGTCTTCGAGGACCGGTCGACCCTGACCTTCAACGTCGAGTCCTTGGGCTCGCTGTCGCCGGAGAGGATCGTGGCAGAGGCAACGAAGACCCTGGAGACGAAAGCCGACAGTTTCATGAAGGCCCTCGAAGCTTTAGGGCGTGAACCCCATGAAGTCGATCAAGAGCAACGCGGTCCTGCTTGAGAACATAAGAGCTCTTAGAAAGGCCTGGAGGTCATGCAGAGCAGGGATCTGGGCTGCGTTAGCGGAGCAGCTGGAGGCGAATAGCCGGAACAAGGTTGTGGTCAACTTGTCACGGTTGAACAGGTCCGTTAGGGAGGGAGAGGTCGTCGCGGTACCGGGCAAGGTTCTCGGGGCGGGGAAGGTTGGCCACGCGATGACGGTGGCTGCCTTTGAGTTCTCGGCTACGGCTAGGAGAAGGATCGAGGAAGGCGGCGGAAAGCCGATGACGATCATGGAGCTACTGCGACAGAACCCCAAGGGGTTAGGGGTCAAGTTGGTACGGTGAGGTTGCAGGATTGACTTCTGAGGCCTCAGTGATAGACGCGTCGGGGCTGCTCCTTGGAAGGATGGCAAGTGTTGTCGCTAAGAGGCTTCTTTCAGGAGGGAAGGTGACGGTCGTGAACGCGGAGAAGGCGATCGTCTCAGGGAGGAGAGGCTTCATCTTGACTTCAAGGAAACGCTTCCTAGAGGTGGGGTCCTTCAGAAAAGGGCCTCACCATCCCCGCAGACCAGACACAATCGTCCGCAGGACCGTGAGAGGAATGCTTCCTTGGAGGAATCCGAGGGGAAGGGAAGCCTACCGTAGACTTAAGGTTCACATCGGCGTCCCTGATGAGCTACGAGGGGTCACAGGACAAGGAATCCCGGAAGCCGACGCGAGCCAGCTCAAGTGTCGGTCTATGACCATTGGACAGATAGCTCAAGAGATCGGCTGGAAGAGAGGTGGAGAATGATGCCCGCCCAGAAGAGAGTTATCCTTGAGAGCGGCAAGCGCAAGACGGCGATCGCGAGGGCGAGGCTGCAGCAAGGGCCAGGGGGATTGCGCGTCAACGACATGCCAGTGGACCTCGTCCAACCTGATGTGGCTAGGTGGGTGATGAAGGAACCGCTCCTTCTTACCGACCCAAGCTTGCTGAAGGATGTGCAGATCGACGTGAGCGTGCAGGGAGGAGGCTTCATGGGTCAAGCTGAAGCGGTGAGGATGGCAGTGGCTCGGGGGCTCGTCAAATGGACCAGAAGCTCAACTCTAAGGAAGACCCTTAGAGACTATGACAAGACGATGCTTTCGGGCGACCCAAGGGCGAAGGAGTCCAAGAAGTTTGGCGGGAAAGGGGCGAGGAAGAGGAGGCAGAAGAGCTACAGGTAGCTTGACGAGGCCTCTGATGGGTGAAAGCTAGGGAAGATGCAAGAGGAGCTTTCGGGGGCATCCTGTTGGGAGTTGTGCCGGTTAGATGCTTCTCATGCGGCGCCTTGATAGGTGACAAATGGGAGGAGTTCAAGCGCAGAGTTGAGGCAGGTGAGACGCCGGGCAAGGTGCTTGACTCACTCGGCGTCAAGAAGTACTGCTGCCGAGCTGCGCTCCTGTCGAACGTGGACGTCCTCGACGAAGCACTGAAGTATCACCTTGTCAAGGAGAGGGAGTCCCTATACTCGTAGAAGGGTTGGAGATGGCCGAGCCTGCCAAGATTGAGTCTGTGTTCTGCAGGACGATCCTTGACAGCAGGGGCCAACTCTCGGTAGAGGTGGAGGTCAGAACCCCAGTGGGCATTGGACTCGCCTCGGCCCCTGCGGGAGCAAGCAAAGGCAGATGGGAAGCAGTTGCATATCCTCACGGTGGGCCAGACGAAGCGGTGAAGCTAGTCCGAGACGAGGTTGCAGCGGCGCTTCAAGGCCTTCATGCGCAAGACCAACGCGCTGTCGACGAGGCCTTGAGACGCATTGACGGGACCGAGAATCTCCGCAAGTTGGGCGGAAACACGGCTTACGCTGTGTCCTTGGCCGTGGCGGCGGCGGCTGCAGACTCCCTCAAGATACCACTCTACCAGCATCTGGGAGGCAGCCTAACAAGATTCTTGCCGTTTCCCTTAGGCAACATCCTGGGCGGGGGGAAACACGCTGGGATGGGCTGCCCCGACATTCAGGAGTTTCTCATAGCCGCGCTTGGAGCGTCTTCGCTGAAGCAGTCTGCTCTGACGAACGTCTTAGTCCATAGGAGGCTTCGAGCCGTTCTCGAGCAGAAGGATGCGCCGTTCTTCGGCGGAAGGGGGGACGAAGGGGCTTGGGCGGCCGAGGTCGACAACGAGGCAGCGTTTGAACACGTTGCTACCGCCGTTGAGGCGGTGTCGCACGAGACAGGTGTGGCCGTGAGGTTTGGAGTGGACGTTGCGGCCTCCTCGTTCTGGGATGCGAAGACGGGCAAGTACGTGTACACTCATGGGCCGGCGCGAGACCCAGGTGAGCAACTAGAATACATGCGTGACAAGGTCGAGAAGTATCGACTGTTCTACCTGGAAGACCCTTTGCAGGAGGATGACTTTGAAGGCTTCGCGGAGCTGACCCGGAAGGTGAGAGGATGCCTCGTCTGCGGGGATGATCTTTTTGTAACGAACAAGGAGAGGTTGAGAAGGGGCATAGAATCCGGCGCCGCGAACGCCTTGATCATCAAGCCGAATCAGGTCGGGACAGTCTCAGATGCTTCAGATGCCGTGGCCCTGGCTAAAGCCAACGGGTACATGCCCGTATTCTCGCACAGGTCAGGTGAGACGACTGACACGGCTCTCGCGCATCTCTCCGTGGCCTTCGGATGCCCTCTGGTCAAGATTGGCGTCGTCGGAGGCGAACGTGTGGCAAAGATCAATGAGCTTATCAGGATCGAGGAGCGTCTAGGCGAACGCGCAAAGATGGCTGAGTTGAGGCTCTGAGCTATGTCAACTCAAGAGGAGCAGACGGCCTCCGCTGAGGCCCCGCCGGCCGTTCAGGAGAATCTCTTGCTTCCCTTGGAGACGCTCCTATCGGCCGGCATCCAGATAGGGACTCGGGTTAAGACGACAGATATGGAGCAGTTCGTTTACAAGGCGAGGCCTGACGGCCTCTTCATACTCGACGTTGCAAAGATCAACGACCGGATAAGGACTGCGGCAACCTTCCTAGCTCAGTTCAGCCCCAAGGAGATCATCGTTGTCTCTTCGAGGCTTTATGGGAAAACCCCTGTTGAGAAGTTCAGCGAACTGACGGGGTCAACGCCTCTAGTCGGAAGGTTCATGCCTGGGATGTTCACCAACCCGCTGCTACCCACATACCTCGAGCCGAAGGTGATCATCGTCACAGACCCGAAGGCGGATGAGCAAGCGATCGTTGAAGCGTCGTCGATAGGGATACCTGTCGTGGCCCTCTGCGACAGCGACAACATCTTCTTAGGCGTTGACTTTGTGATACCTGGGAACAATAAGGGTCGAAGGTCATTAGCATCGCTCTTCTGGCTCCTCGCGAGACAGCTACTCCGTGAAAGAAAAGAGCTAGCACCGGACGCAGACCCAGCGTTCAAGTTAGACGATTTTGAAACGAAGACTGAGGGTGAGAGTGAGCTAGGCCAGGCGCCGACAGAGTAGATATGAGTCCCGGCGCGCTGTGTGAAGCTTTATCAGGAGCCTTAGGCGAAGCCTGCATCTAGGCGGGGGTAGCAGAGCCAGGTCAAAACGGTAAGAGGCCTGATGCGCGAGACTCCCGGAGAGGGGATCGAGTCAAGATCTCGTCGGTCAGCCGTACGTGGGTTCGAATCCCACCCCCCGCACTTGTGGCGCTCCCTCGAAGTCCGTGATCGGAGCCACTTCTTCAGAGATGAAGATCGCAGCAGCATAAGCGTGGAACTCGATGGCGTCAGCCACACATTCTCTCTTTCACCTGCCTTCTGGACGACCTGTCCGGAGTTCAGAGGAAGAGCTATCAGGGACTGACTCGCTAGGCATGGAGTGGGAAGACACAACAAGAACTGCTTCTTCTTCATCATCTTGGAAGAGATGGAGAAACGAAGTTCAGAGCCTATCTAGCACCAGGGTCACGAGGCCTAAAGCCTGACGTGTTGATCGAAGTGAAAGGTATCCAAGTCTTTGGACCAGTAGAGAAGACAAGTCAGGTCTGGCAACGGGGGCAGTAGTACGATGCACCGCCAAGGTATTGGATCTTCTCGATCCGGGTCCCGCATTCAGGGCAGGGCTTGCCCACTTTGCTGCGCTCAAGGACCCTCTGGTATCTACCGGGTCGGTTGTACAAGTCGTGCTCGGTGTCTCTGCCGCCCAGTTCCACTGCCTGCTTTAGGGTTTCCCTGATCGCCTCGTAGAGCACTTGCCTTTCACTTACGGCGATATCGATGCCCCTCCTTCTCAGATGGATCTTGGCCCGGAAGAGGATGTCCTGAAGGTAACCGTTGCCAACCCCCCAGATACTGGGCTTGCTGATTATGAAGAACTTGATACTTCTCGGGTCTTCCTCCTCAAGCTTCCCGAAGAGTCCTTGGAAGTACTCAAAGGTGAACGCATCACTCAGGGGAGAAACCCCTCTCTTAGCAGAAGGCTGAGCGGCGGCCTCTGTGAAAGAGCTGGGCGGCTCCCCATCCCTGCACGGTGACCGTCAGATACGTGTCGTCTTGAAAGTGGATCAGGAGCTGGTGCTTCTTGGGCAGTGTGTCCTTACTTCGGTGAAACAGGACCCTCTCCCCACCTCCCCCAAGTACGAGTACGTAGTCTGGCTCTACGGAAGCCGGAATCAAGGAGCCGTGTTCTGTCGCTGGGCCCATCGTCTTACCCCTGAGAATCGCCTCACACTCTTCCGGTGGGCGGCTGTAGAACGCGAATCTATGGGGGGCATTTCCAGGGATGCCGGATTCGATCCGTTTTCCCCTGAGTTCTTCGTCCATCTGTCGCGCAATGGTCGTCGCTTCAGGGAGTTCGATCATCTCCTCATTCACCGTCTCTCGCCAGTTTGGTGACTGGCTCATAAAGCTTGTCTGCTCTAGCCTGCGCGAACCCATATATCCGCTTCGGGCCATCTAAGATGACTCATAAGTTGCCTGGGTGGTGTTCCAAGATCGCAGTTCAGCCCGGCCCATTTCTCTAAGGTACCAGTGACTTAACGCTCGAACCCCACCCCCCGCACAGGTACCTGTATCGCAGAACATACCGTGCTTGACCGGAGACCGGTTGTCTGCGCTCGGCTTGGTAGCGGAATGCCGCTTCGGCGAAAGAGCTTAAGGGGAGCGTTCAGCTGGGAATGAGGCAGTTGCGCAGGGGAGGCCTCAGCCTTGGCAAAGATACTCGCGATCATAGGCAGCAGGGATTCCGGCAAGACAACTGTCGGCGAATACCTGGCTCGACAACTCACTGAAAGGGGTTTCAGGGTCGGGGCGATCAAACACGTCCACACCCCCGACTTCACCATGGACGTGGAGGGGAAGGACACTTGGCGGTACCGTCATGCAGGCGCTGGGGTCGTTGCCTGCGTGGCCGAGCGCGAGGTCACGGTTATCCGAGGCGTGGACGAGGATAGGTCGCTCGAGACGATCCTCTCGTACATGTGCAGCAGTCAGTTAGACATCGTCCTCTTGGAAGGCCTTAGGTCGGAGTCAGCGCAAAGGACTGATATCTGCAAGATTGTCACAGCGAGGACCCCGGAGGATCTCGAAGAGACCTTGAGGCGCGTGGCCGGTCCGATCTTGGCCGCGACAGGCCTCATCGCTAGTGGTGAACGAGGCCACCAACTGGTCGGCCTCCCCTTGATCGACCTTGGGACAGACGGCGCCCGTCTGGTCGAACTTGTCCAGAGCGAGCTATCATCGCGGCGGGCTGCCAGACCGCACAGTGAATCCGCGTAACCGGCACAATCCCTGACGAAGGGATAAATCGAGGAGGGCAGGTGTCTTCGGTTCAGAGCCCTCCGTGCCTCTGGGTGGACCAACCTTGCTTGAGGCCTTCCTAAAGCCGTCTAGCGTAGCGGTGATAGGCGCCTCTAGGGAACCGGGCAAGGTAGGCCATGACGTCATGGCGAACATTCTGAAGAGCGGATACGCGGGGAAGGTCTTCCCTGTGAACCCCAACGCGGCCGAGATCGAGGGACTGAGATGCTACAGGAGCATATTGGACATCCCAGAGCCTGTGGACCTGACTGTCGTCGCGATCCCGGCGCCCTTGGTACCAGAGGTCGCCTTGGAGAGCGGCAAGAAGGGTGTGAAGGGCCTCGTAGTCATCTCCGCTGGCTTCAGGGAGATAGGCCCAGACGGGCTGATGAGGGAAGCCCGCCTCCTTGAGACCTGTCAGAGATATGGCATGCGCCTTCTAGGCCCGAACTGCCTAGGCTTGATCAACACCTGCCTGCCTATCAACGCGTCGTTCGCCTCCTCAATGGCGTTAAGAGGTAACATCGCCTTCATCTCGCAGAGCGGAGCCTTAGCGACGTCAGTTCTCAGCTGGTCTCTAACGGAGAAGGTCGGTTTCACCATGTTCGTCTCCTTAGGAAATCGAGCCGACCTGGATGAGACTGACTTCCTTGAGGCGGCTGTGGAGGACGCTGAGACACGCGTCATCTTGGTCTACATGGAAGGGGTTGGCGACGGGAAGAAGTTCATGAGGGTAGTCCCAAGCCTGACAAGGAAAAAACCCATAATCGTAGTGAAGTCGGGCACCTCGAACGCCGGCGCAAGAGCGATCTCATCGCACACAGGGTCCTTAGCTGGAAGCGACTTCGTCTATGAAACCGCGTTCAAGCAGGCAGGGGTCATACGCGCGCCGACGACTGAGGAGCTCTTCGACCTTGCAGAGGCCTTCTCCACTCAGCCTGTGCCAGAGGGGCCGAACGTGGCCGTTGTCACAAACGCGGGTGGCCCAGGGATCCTCGCGACGGACGCATTGGACAGGCATGGCGCCAAGCTGGCGCCGATCGGCCCCGAACTCGACGCCACGCTTAGGACTGGGCTGCCTACCGCTGCTGGCTACCATAACCCCGTCGATGTTCTCGGCGACGCTGCCGCCGACCGGTACAGGTTTGCCCTGCAGACGCTGCTCGCCTCGTCTGACATCCATGCAGCCTTGGTCGTCTTGACGCCGCAGGCCATGACTCAGCCGACCGAGACGGCTCAGGCAGTGGCTGATCTGAAGAGGATGTTCCCAAGCAAGCCGTTGGTCGCGGCTTTCCTGGGTGGCAACGAGCTTCTGGAAGCAGTTGAGCTTCTGAAGCGGGCCGGGGTGCCAAACTACCGCTTTCCGGAACGCGCTGCCTACGCTCTCTCTCAGCTCATCGCCTACAGGAGGCTGCTAGAGTCAAGCCTTCCCGAGGAGGCGAGGAGGATTGAGGTCGACCAAGGCTTCGTGAAGCAGTACCTTGGCATGATCCGCGCGGAGGGTAGAGTGAACCTTACCGGGGTCGAGGCCATGGCGATAGCTAAGGCCTACGGGATACCTGGCGTCGAGTGTCGGTTGGCAAGAGACCCTATTGAGGCTGCGAAGTTCGCGGACTTGATGGGGTACCCCGTCGCGGTCAAGGTCTCCTCCCCCCAGATACTGCACAAGACCGATGTCGGCGGCGTGAAGCTTGGGCTGAACTCCGCCAAGGAAGCGGCGGAAGGCTTCGAGTATGTTGTCTCCAACGCCAGGAGGCTTCTCTCCCAAGCGGCGATCTATGGTGCTGAAATCTGCCAGATGGCTCCGCCGGGCAGAGAGATGATCATAGGAGCGCATAGGGATCCTCAGTTCGGTCCCGTCATCATGTTTGGGCTGGGAGGCATATACGTGAACTTCCTACGCGATGTGGCTTTCAGGTTGCCGCCTCTCACGCCGAACGAGGCTTCCGCGATGATCGCGGAGACCCACGCCTACGCGTTACTGAGGGGCATCAGAGGCGAACCGGCCAGCGACATCGACTCTGTGGTTGACGTATTGTGCAGAGTTTCCCAGCTGGTGCTAGACTTCGAGGAGATCGTCGAAATGGACGTGAACCCGCTCTTTGTATACGAGAAGGGCGAGGGTCCACCTGTTGAGGTGAAGAGGATAGACGACTCGATTGAGCGTAAGGTGACCGGCGCCCTGGCTGTGGATGTGAAGATCACGATCGCGCCCTAGGTTTTCGCGACCTCTGCCTGCCTACACAGGTGATTGCTGAGTTCAGGCTTCACCTCCAGTAAAGCTCGGTATCGACAGTTCCAAGAAGGTGGCTGGGCCGTCCCTCCGCCTAAGACCGATGCAGGGACGGATTCCGTTCCCAGAGAACCTGTCGGTCGGCAGAGGCTCTCCCAACTTAAGCGTTCAGTGTCAATGGCCAAGCATGGAAAGGTGATGCCCGAGTTGGCAGAGCCCGGGCAAGGGCGAATCCTTATATAGGCTCCGGACGCGGACCCTCCGTCGTGCCAGACATGAAGGTTACCGGCTTAGAGACCATGATTATCTCGTGCCCCGTGCCGAAGGAGCATCAGCTCAACTGGGATGGCAGAGCCTTCGGACAGAGGGTTCTCAAGAATGACATGATGATCGTGAAGGTCGAGACGGATGAGGGTATCACCGGGGTCGGTGAACCAAGCGTCTATGGGAACCCGAAGCTGATGCAGGCGTGGCTTAGGGAACACAAGAGCATTTTCGTCGGCCAAGAGCCCTGGGATGCCCTGAGGGTCGCGAGGCCATACGTGCACCAAGGGTGGATGGTGAACTGTGCGCTGGCAGGCGTTAACCAAGCCCTCTGGGATGTCGTAGGTAGGATGTCTAAGACACCTGTCTACAACCTGCTGGGCGGCAAGCACGCGGACAGGGTTAGGGTCTATGCGAGCGCAGGCCAGATGGGAAACACGGTTGAGGAGATCAGACGCGAAGCCGAGCGGTTCCGCGAAGAGGGCTTTCTAGGCTACAAGGTGAGGGTCACGCTTGACGACTACCGGGAGAAGGCTAGAGTTGCGCGCGAAGGGCTTGGAAGCGACCTCTGCCTGATGATCGAGTGGAACATGAGGCTTCCGAACGCGAAGACCGCGATCAACGCCATCAGGAACATCGAACGCTACGAGCTGACGTGGGTTGAGGAGCCAATCCCGGGCTCAGACCTCGACGGCTACGCTGAGATCCGGAAGGCGGTTGATGTACCGATCTCGGGTGGGGAAGGGTGCGCGACACGGTGGGAGTTCAAGGAGAGGCTTGACAGGGGCTGCTACGGTATCGTTCAGCCGGACTGCGATGTGGCAGGGATCAGCGAGAGCAGCCGCATTGCCTTCATGGCCAGCCTCGACGAGGTGCTTCTCTGTCCGCACAACTGGCATGACGCCGTCAACACCGCAGCCAACGTCCAAGTGATGGCTTCGTCGCCTAACCAGTTCTTCCTTGAGTCAAACAGAACATGGAACAACAGTTGCCCGGAGTTCCAGAAAGAGATCGTTGTGAACCCGCTGTTGCTGAAGAACGGTTACATCGAGGTCCCGAGCAGGCCTGGGCTCGGGATCGAGCTGGACGAGGTTGCGTTGAGGAGGTTCCCGTACATGGACATCGAACGTGCTGCGCCGATCTAGGAACCTCCACTGAATACTTCGATCTTGATGGCTTTAGCCGGGCAATTGGCCCAGCATTTCAAGCATTTGTTACATTCCATCATCGCCCATCTATCAGCCTTTGTCACGGGAATCCGCATAGGGCAGACCCTCCAACAGTTCAGGCACTTGGAGTCAGAACTGATGCATATTCTCCGGTCGACTTTCGGTTTCAGGAGATTCACGAAGCTGAGGCTGCTGATCACGGTTCCGAGTGGACAGAGGGTGTTGCACCATGTCCGGCCGTAATGGACAGCAAACAAGTCTAGGATAAGAAACAATAAGAGAACCACCAGCTCTGCTCCTATGACTCGATGTGACGTGAAGTATATTATGGTCCTATAGACAACTCCAGGAGGGGAGAATAGGTAGGGTGCTGCGAAGCCAAACAGAAGGCTGGCCGCGAGAACGGCTAGCAGGATCGGATACCTTTCCCAGTTACTCCATGAACCGCCCAACCTTTTCCTCTCCTTCTTCTCAGTTATAGTGTGTGAGTAGTCGAGCAGTATACCCATAGGGCAGACCCATCCGCAAAAGAAGCGCCCAAAGAACACTATGATGAGGATTACGATTAAGCCCGGAACTAACCAGCTTAATAGAACGTTTTTCGTGCCCAGGATGAGTAGGACTAGCTCTAGAGGCGAGATCAAGGTGAAGCCCCCAAAGGTCAGCGCACAGTTCGTCCCGTACATGAAGCCAAGAATAGGCGCGACGACAAAGAAGAAGAGAAACAACGAGGCGGTAACTGCTCTCAGGATCTTGATCTTGCCGACCTTCATCTTAACCATCTTGCCCGCTTCGCTCCCTTAGATCGCAAGGTCAAAGCCTTCGGTTGAGCTGGACAGCTGTGAACGCAGATTCCGCAGCCAACGCACTTCTCACCGTGGAAGACGGGCTTAAGGTCACTGGTTATCGTGTTTGCTCCATGAACCGGGCACACCTCATTGCAGACTACACATTCTTTCCCCATATATGCCAGACATCTATCTGAGCTAAACTCTACGGTTCCAATCTTGACTTCTTCCCTTTCGACCAGCTGTAAGGCTCCGGTCGGACAGAATCTGCTGCATCGCATAATGTCTTCACATCTTCCTCTGAAGAACTCACAAGGCCCAACTGTCGGTTCGATCTTTGGCGTGCTAACCGCTTCTATGCCGTCACTGAAATCGGCTAGCACGATGGCGTTGGTTGGGCAGACTTCCAGGCAGGTGCCGCAACGCACGCAGAGACGGTCGAAGTATTCTTCTTCCACGGCGCCTGGGGGTCTCACGATCTCCGTTCGGGGCGGAGAGGGGATCAGGGAGACGAGCTTGAAAACAGCTAGAGCGGCCGCTCCCTCTGCGAGGAGTTTGAGGAACTCTCTTCGTGCGATTCTCAAGCTTGCTTGACGTCCCTGAAGGTCTACGAAAGGTTCTCTTGAACAATGACCATCTGGCTGAGGTCGCTGGTTCCTACGCCGAGAGCCGCAGCAGCATTGATGTGTCTGACATCAGCCACATTGAACGAGGATATGCCCAACTGTTGTTCGAGTTCTTGCAGCCTTTGGGCCGAGACTTTGTCGACGGCCACGGGGTCTCCTGAAGCCATTATGGTATCCATCTCAACCATGTCCCCGCCCGTAGGCCCCGTCCGGGTCATCGCGAAGGTCGCGTCTAGGACGGTCAGGTCGGGTTTCAACACAGTGTTCAGGTCCGCGATGCACTGAGACAAGTCTGTACTATGAAATCTCCTCTTCTCATAATCCGGCACGACGCCCATCATGTTCTTCAGGGACATCGTAACCGCAGTCGCAGTATGCCTCTTCAACCTGGGTACGCTGATGAGTACGTCGCAGTTGTAGATTGTTGGGAAGGTCCTCACATCACGCAGGCTCACACCCTTCGGAACCTCCATCAGGATTCCCTCCTCGAGGGGGAGGGCTCTCACTTCAGCCCCGACCTTTTCAGCCGCTGAGGCTATGCCAACCTGTGATAGGCAGTACCTGGTATCTCCGCCTCCTGAGCTTTCAGCTACGATCACTGTCCCACCTGCCTCTTTCGCCAGCTTTGCGACAGCTGCAACGACCCTAGGATCGGGCGCACATCCGGGATCGGATGTGAGAACAGCAGGTTTTACAACAACCGTCTTGCCTGTGGAGACTATGTTCCCGATCCCGCCGAGAGCATCGACAGCGTGACGAACCATGGTCTCAACATCGGTATCCGGTTTGCCTTCGGCAATCGAGACCAGGGATTTGCCGTCTTGGGTGTAGGCGTTAGCTCTAACCGGTTTCGCCGGGTTCAGCTTAGGTCTCCACATCTCCCAGAGGACGCCCGCTGCCCCAGCTACTATGGCTAATCCGCCTAGGGCCTCCAAGAACCTCCTTCTGCTAATCCTTTTCTTCTCCAAGTTCCCAGCCTGCGTTTTCGCTCCCCCGGGTCTCACGTCGTGGGGTCATTACCCATCTGCCATATCAGTCTTGTGGGATGCAGGTAGATGGCGCGGCCCGTCCACCGCTGGACCGATGAGTATTTTAACAGAGCCGCATAATGGTTTAAGCACCAGTCAGAGTTAGGCTTATCACCGATACACGCCAAGATCACGGTATCTAGGTGGTCCCTCTTGAGTCATGTGCCGAACCTCTTCGTCTCATCTCCGGCAGGGTTCAGCGGCAAGACCGCCGTCTGTTTAGGCCTGGCCCTGAGGTTCCGGCAGGAAGGCTACAAGGTCGGCTACTTCAAACCGATAGGGACGGAGATGAGTAGGGTAGGCGACAGGCCTGTTGATGAAGACGCACTGCTCATGAAGGCAGTTCTCAACCTGGATGCCGCAACTGAGACGCTCACACCCGTCATATTCCACGGCCGCTTCTTGGAGGAACTGGTCAAGACACGTCCGGAGACATACATCTCGCGGATCGAGCAGGCCTTTGAGCAGGCCTCGGCAGGCACGGATCTCCTCATCGTGGAGTCGTCGCACAAGCTCAGCCAAGGCTGCATCATGGGGCTCTCAGGGCCAATCCTGGCTAAAAGGCTTGGCTCCGATGTGCTGCTGGTATCGAGGTTCGATGAGGACGAGGTCATCGGCGACATCCTTTGCAGCGCGGAGATCGTGCGGTCCACCGGGGTGCCATGCTGCGGCGTGGTTCTGAACTACGTGGGCATAGATGTGCTCGAGAGGGTGAAAGGCCTCGCGGTACCGTTGCTCGAAAGGCAGAACGTAGAGGTTCTAGGCGTGATACCGAGGGATGCCATGCTGACCGCTCCCACGGCTCATGAGGTCTATGCGGCTCTCGGCGGGGAGATTCTGACCACGCGGGAGAAGATGGGAAACCTCGTTGAGAGCTTCGTCGTCGGCGCCATGACCCCCGACAGCGCCCTGAGCTATTTCCGTCGAGCGGCGAACAAGGCGGTCATAACTGGCGGTGACCGGTCCGACCTAGCCCTAACAGCGCTGGAGACAAGCACCTCGATGCTTGTCCTGACCGGTAACCTCTACCCCAACATCATGGTGCT
Organism: uncultured Candidatus Bathyarchaeia archaeon; assembly: GCA_964427455.1. GTDB lineage: Archaea > Thermoproteota > CALKCG01 > B24 > JAWCPE01 > JAWCPE01. The sequence continues at coordinate 32,106 of CAYRUY010000009.1, forward strand.
GGCTAAGGCTGAAGAGAAGGGCGTGCCAGTGCTGCTCGTACCCTATGACACGTACACAACCGTAGATAAGCTCTCGAGAATCACGGGCAGAGTGAAGCCTGAAGACGAGTCGAAGATCAAGGCCGCTGCGAGAGACGTGGAGGAACACGTTGAGTGGCGGAAGATCCTGGACATACTCCTCAAGTAGCTCGCACACCTCTGGGGGAAGAACTCATCCGAAAGGTCGTAATCGTCCCGAGGACTGACCACAAGGACGCTCTAGCCCTCGCTGACAAGATGGTTGCGTGGCTGCACGGCAGGAGTATTGACGCCTCCGTTGAACACGACCTTTCTCCCAGCAAAGACACAGGGGGTCCCCGCTATTCGGGACCACCCCCGGACCTTCTCGTCACTATTGGCGGCGACGGTACTGTCTTGAGGGCTGTGCACCGGTTCAGGGAGCGCCCCCCCATCCTAGCTGTAAGAATGGGTAAGGTGGGTTTCCTCGCTGACATCGAGCCCGATGATGCACTCGAGGCGTTGGACAAGGTCCTCGAAGGACGCTGCCTTAGAGACGAATGCTTCATGCTTTCCAACAACGTGGGACTGCCTGACGCCCTCAACGAGGTAAGGGTTGGAACAAAGGTTCCCAGCCAGATGGCTGATCTGGAGCTCAAGATAGACGGCCGGGTCATAGGTCGCGACCTAGTAGATGCGGTCTTGGTCGCAACGACTGTCGGGGCGTCAGCTTACACCTTGAGCGCAGGGGGCGCAGTTGTGGATCCGAGGCTCAGAGCGATGGTCATCGTGCCTGTATGTCCTCTCTCTTCGAACTTCAAACCCTACGTGGTTCCGAGCGATACACGCGTTTCCTTGAGACAGCTTAGGAGGCCGCCTGTGACTGTCATGGTTGACGGCCAGTATCAGAAGCGGGTCAGCTCGGGCGTCGCGGTGGAGATCGAGGCCTCGTCGAGGAGCATTGTCTTCCTCAGGACTGGTCCTGACTTCTACACAAGGCTGAGGAGGCGTCTGTCAACTACCTCGCTGAGCCCCGCCTCGCAGGCTTAGGATAGCGAAGATGCGCCTTAGCCTGATGAGAAGCGGAGCACAGCCGCGACTCCGCCGAAGCTCTTGAGGAGCATCTGTCCCTCATCGGTCTCGCCTGAGATCACCTCGATCTCGGCCCCGGTCTTCGCTGCAAGCTCGGCGAGTTCATCGACTACATCTACGCCTTCGTCAGCGGAGAGAGACATGTTCTTGCACGACGGACAAGGCGTTGTGAGAAGCTCCTGTTCAGACTTGGCTACCCGGCCGCTTCTCACAGTCCTCTGCTCAGAGTATCCGCATACCGTGCATCTGACGCCGACCCGCCGGTTGGAGAGCTCTTCCGAGACCAGCACGGTCTTAACTGAGCCCTTCACGAGGTGGTTTCTCACCTCCTCCTCACCATACGTGGCCAAGCCGGTGTCATGGCCGAGCTCGAAAAGGAACTGCTGAACAAGCTGCCTCTCCTTCAGGTGCCGGACCCCTCGCAGGATCTCTGTCGCCTTCGTCATGACCTCCTTCAGTCCTGGCTCCGCTGTGTAGGAGGTGTCCAGAACGGCCAGGGTCTTCTCTTTCAGCGTGTAGTTGATGTAGTCGCCCTCCGCGAATGCGTGCTTCGTGGGCCCTGGGCCGCCTAGGATCAGGCCTTGGAGATCCGGCACGGGGAGGAAGATCTCGTCAGCATGCTTCCCTGCCCTGCGGAAGAACTCGTTCAACTCCATCTCTCGAAGCCTCTCAAACCTTCGCGCCGATTGGCCGCCTGCCCTGTGCTTACCTGGGATGCCGGAGGTTATCTCCTTCATAAGTTGGAGTCTCTTGCCCGTCAAGACCGCGTACGTGGCGCCGCTCGAGTCGATAAGCATTATGCCGAAGCTCTCTTTCTCCTTGAGCATCTCGAGGAGTGGCTCGACGTAGAACTTGGCGTCACAGCCGTAGTAGTTCACATCGGTCGGTTCAGGGGGGATCACCACGTAGGTCTCCATCCTCTCTGAGCCGGGGCCATTCTGCGGGATCGCTCCGCAGAAGATCGCTAGGCCCGTGGGCGGGGTCTCCTTGAAGAACCGCAGTCTCTGCATCACCCTCTCGATCGCTGCCTGAACGTTCTTCCTTGTTCTGTCTGACTTGATGTTCGCAGATGTGCTATGCTCCTGCCTGAGGTTATTCATGACCTCAGCGATCGGTCTGCCCCTCGGGACGTAGAGGCTGACAAGCTCGGTGCCTCTGCCCTCCCTTGAAACCAGTGTGTCAAGCATCCGTTTTAGACGGTACATCTGCAGTGAGTCCTTACGGTCTATGGAAGGCATCGCGATCGCCGATGGAGAAGGCACGGCTATACGCGAAGGCCAAGTTATTAAGGCTTCCAAATGCCGATCGCAACACGGGGTGTATGCCCGCCCCTCTTCACTCTCACCTCAGGCCCTCGTGTACCTGGGCTTCTCGGCCAAGTCTTATGAGCCACTTTCAAGACTCAGCTCCGTGGGCGAGTGGGAATGAGACCGACCGTCCTTGTGACCGCAATCATAGGCGAGGATGATATGGGTGAGGCGCTCGCGTTACTGCGACAGAAGGCCGAGGTCAAGGTGAGCAGGTTTGGCAGGGCCCTCACGGAGGACGAGCTTCTGCATGAGCTCAGGAACGTCGATGCGGTCTTCGCGGGAGGAGACCCCTACACCGCAAGGGTCCTCGAGACTGCACACTGCCTGAAGATAATCGCGCGGGACGGGGTCGGGCTTGACCGCGTCGACCTTGATGTTGCGACAAGGAGGGGGATAGTCGTCACGATCACACCGACGATCTGCGAGTCGGTAGCCGACTTGGCCTTCAGCCTCATCACCTGCCTTTTCAGGAGGATCATGACAGCTGATAGGTTGGTCAAGGCCGGGGAATGGCGTTCTCGTGAAAGGTTCGTCTCGAAGGAAGTGAACGGTGCAACCTTGGGCATCATCGGCCTAGGCCGGATAGGCGGCTTCGTGGCGAAGCGAGCGGCTAGCTTCAACATGAGGGTCCTGGCCTTCGACCCATATGTTACGGCGGCAAGGGCCGAATCCCTAGGCGCCACCTTGACTGACCTGAAGACCCTTCTCTCTGAGTCAGATGTTGTCACAGTACATGCGCCGCTCAGCAAGGAAACGCGCGGGCTCATAGGTCGACGAGAACTCAGCCTCATGAAGAAAGGCGCCTTCCTAGTGAACACTGCACGCGGGGCAATAGTCGACGAGGGAGCGCTCATCGAAGCCCTGACCTCCGGACCCCTCGGAGGAGCCGGATTGGACGTTCTCTCAGTAGAGCCACCTTCTCTCGACAATCCCTTGTTAAGCATGGAGAACGTGATCCTCACGCCGCACATGGGGAACGATACCCACGAAGCGTTCCAGAGACTCTCGTTGGAAGCAGGTAAGGATATCATCAGCGTTCTGGAAGGCGAGATGCCGCTCCACGCAGTGAACCCTGAGGCCCTAGCGCAGAGGAGAGGCAGCGGCGCCGGAAGCCCTTGAACCACGCTGCTGCGCGGAGACCTGAGCTAGAGCCCGGGGTACGGGTTGCCAAACTCGTTCAAACAGACCAGATCTGAGAGGGCCTTCCTCTCCTGAGTTGCAGGCGTCTCCCCCGGAAGCCCAACAGGGAGCAGCGCCATAACCTTCCAGCCGCCGGGCAGCAGTTGCTCGGGGGCCTTCAGTATTCTCTTGACCTCTAGTTCCTTGTAAGAGACATCCCAACACGTGGCGAGGCCGAGCTCCGTCGCTTGGAGAACCATGTGCTCGACCGCGATGCCGATGTCGAGCTCAAGCCACCTCCTCGGGGGAAAGCCGCCTCCTGAGCCCGCCAGCTTCGCATCTCCGAGGACTGCTATGACCGCAGAGGCCTCTGCTAGGTATGAGTTGGAGGTGGTCTCCGCCAGCTTCTGCTTCATCGTGTCGTCTTCAGCCACGATGAACATCCATGGCTGGGCGTTCGCAGCCGAGGGCGCCAGCCTAGCCGCTTCGAGAATCTTGATCAAGCTCTCTCGCGGAATCTTGTGGGGCTTGAACTTCCTGATCGTCCTCCTCCTGCGGATCGCCTCTTCAACGTTCAAAACAAAGCGCCTCCCTTCTCCTAGACGCGTCTGCTCCCAGACATGACACGCCTGGGTTTTATGCTTTACACAGGTTCCGTCCGTAGAAGCGCTCCGAACGAGCACTACTGATTCGCACAAACCTTTTAGCATGGAGGGCGCACGATCAGGCCTGGTTGTGATGTCCTCGTTCTACTCGCGGGAAGAACTAGTCCACATGGCAGTCCGGGTTGAGAAGAGCGCCGAGGGGTTCTATAGGGCCGGTGCACGTTCGTTCGAGGAGCTGAAAACGACCTTCGAGCACCTGGCTGCCGACGAGGCTAGGCATGCCCAGATCTATCAGGGCCTCCTGACCGGGCGAGCGTCAACCTACACCAGCGCCGAAAGAGAGGCTGCGAATCGGCGGGTCAGGGGGCTAGTATCCGTTGGGCTGCTCGATAGGCTCGGCGCAGGAACGCAGCTGGTAAAGGAAGCGAAGGATAGGACCCAGCTTCTCGAGGCTGCGGCCGGCCTGGAGAAAGACACGATTCTGTTCTACTACGCTGTTCTCGACCTGCTCGAAGCGGACGACAGAAGCGTGGTCTACAAGATAATCGACTCAGAGCACAACCACCTAGCTGAGGTCACCAGTCTGCTGAAGTGAGATCGGGCCTGAGTGGGCTTGGCCAGCGAAGGCTTCTGTAGCGCCTCAGCCACTAGGAGCTAGCGCGTACCTGGGGGTCATGCGCCACGTCTCTTGGCGCAAGATCGAACGGTTCGCAGCCAAGGCTGATGTGGTGACCACCTCGCACTATCACTTATCCGTAACGTCTTCAGGGTCTATCCTAATACCCGCTGGGCAGTTACTTCAATTTATAGTATCCAGTCATTACACCTTCTATAAAATCATCCAGTGTCTCACTTGAAAAATGCTCACCTTTCTCTCTTGCCCCAAATCGACAATTCGGCAATAATCTTGCTGTCATTTCCGCTGTAATGAATGGGACTTGATTATCTTCTTTGCTATGCTGCAGATAAACAAATTCTCTTACACTAGACAGACTAAAACCCCAATCATTACATCTCAACCTAAAATCTTGCGCAATACCAAAGCAATCATTCATCATAGAATCTCTTATGTCATTCCGCAGTAAGTCTCCGGTTGATAAATTTGAGAAAAACAAGTCTTTCGCTAGTTTTTCCAGTTCGATAATGTTCGCATTCTTTTTCACTTCATATGGCCAAAAAGAAAGTATCTTACTATCGTATAAAGCTGGTATTCCACTCAAAATGAATATGTTTCGAACTTTGTCTGGTATCTTATAGCCTATTGCATAGCTGTATGGTGCTCCTGATGACATACCAAATACATCAAATTGTGAAAGTTTTAGTTCATCGACAAGAACAGATACGATGTTACCCCACTCAGCCATGTTATTCATTGTGTATGGTGATGATTCACCATAACCGGGGCGGGCAATACATATTAGGCGTGTTCCTAATTCAAGAAGGCGATAGAATAGGTGGTAGTCACTAACGCTGGCTATTAATCCATGCTGAACAAGAATCGGATAACCATTTCTGTCACCGTATTCTGTGAATGAAAGAGAATTGCCGTTTTCGTACCGTACAATTTGCTTCATTTGTTATTCCTTTTCGTCATACATTTCTTGCGCTACGTCTCTTCTCAGCTTCGAGCATCATCCCCGCGGCGACCATGCACAGGCCGACCACGTCGGAGAGCATCGTCGGCTCAGGTATCGCGATGAGCAGAAGCCCAAGCCCGACGAGGTCCCTGTGGCTTTTCACATCGATAACGCCCTTCTTTTTCAATGCCTCGATCTGTTGCGCGATCGCGGCGGCCTTCTGCGCTCTGTCCATCCGAGGGTCCTTCAGCACCTGCATCATCGCGGTTCTCAGCTCAAGAACCTCGGCTCTGGGATGAAGTGACATCGCGGCCTCTAGCTTCTTGAGGCTTGAGCCAAGGCTCTCGATCCTTTCGAGTTTGGCGTCTAGCTCTGCGTGGTGAAGCTTGGCTTCTAGGCGAGAAAGGCGTTCCAGGCGTGATATCATCTCCTCAACATCGCTCATATGATGGTTCTCCTCGCGTTCAAGCCTGAACGTCGCCGCTTGAGGCGTTCATGAGACGCAGCACACCTAGAGCCTATTAAGGCTGAGCGTGCGCTGATGGATCAAATGCCCACCCTAGTGTTAGGCACCGATGGAAGCGATGCATTGCGTTCCTTGAAACGGATCAAGGTCACGCCTGTCGGGTTTGAGAGCCTCGGCGTGAGGTCTATGTGCACGTACGTGGAGACCCCCGATATCCGCGTACTGATCGACCCTGGCGCGTCTCTAGGGCCTCGATTCAGGCTTCTTCCACACCCGCTGGAGTACCGCGCCCTACGCAGCTGTAGGCGCAGGATCAAGCAGCTTGCTGCTAGGGCGGATGTGGCGACCGCCTCTCACTATCACTTCGATCACATCTCCCCGGCGCTGGACAGTGACGCTACTTGGACATGGAGCGATAGGGAGACAGCGTTGGAGATCTACGGTGGCAAGCAGCTCCTGGTGAAGGACATCAGGGAAAAGATCAACTACGCTCAGCGTAAGCGCGGCTGGATCTTCCAAAAGATCATGCGTGATGTGGCGAAGAGCATTGAGGCCTGTGACGGTAAGGCCTACAGGTTCGGTGAGACGACTCTACGTTTCTCGAACCCCGTGGTGCATGGGGAGGATGAAGGCGGCTTAGGCTGGGTTCTGATGCTCACCATCACCTTTGCAGGTGAGAAGCTGATGCACTGCCCCGACGTGCAGGGCCCACTCTCACCGGGAACCCTTGATATCATACTGGCTGAGAAGCCGCAGGTTGCGATCGTCGGGGGCCCACCAACCTATCTCATGGGCTTCAAGATCTCGCAGGAGAGGATCGGACGGGCAGTCGAGAACCTTGCAGCGTTGGCCCGACACCTGCCTTTGGTCGTCTTGGACCACCACCTCCTCCGCGACGAGAAGTGGCGTGAGGTTGCAGCCCCAGCCTTCGAGGCTGCGGCGACCAGTGGCTGCAAGATGGTAACCGCGGCGGAGAGCGTAGGCCGTCGGAACAGGCTGCTTGAGTCTCAGCGTCGAAGACTCTACG
>CAYRUY010000010.1:0-16391 GCA_964427455.1 uncultured Candidatus Bathyarchaeia archaeon
AATGATGAAGCCGCGGAGAAGCGTCCCATCCACGTCGAAGAAAGCAGCTGAACGAGGCTGTACGGCTTCCAAGCTCGGCCATACTCCTAGGGGGAGCCACGACTCGTATCGAGGTGAGAGATAGAGTTTACGTGACTCTTTTAGGCTCTATTCACGTGCGCGATTCAGACTCAAGCACTTCTAGGGCGCACGTAGGCAAGGCTAATAGGGAAGCTGGGGCGTACACGCGTTCCTCAGGTTGGGTCTTCGATGAACGTGGGCATCATGTACGCGGGTTCGAACATCGACGAGCTTACCGCTTACTGCCGAAAGATAGGCGTAAGCCACGTCTGCTTGAGCACCGCCTCGACGCCGCGGCTTGACAAGGACGGCGTCCCGGACGTTGAAAGCCTAAGGGGCCTCAACGAGCGTTTAGCAAAGGCCCATCTGACGCTTGCAGGGATGATTATCAGCGGCTCGCCCAGCCGGGAGGGTTGGCTTGGCCTCCCTGAGGCTCAAGGCGAGATTGCGAGGCTACGCCGTGTCATCGCGTCGCTAGGCGAGGCCGACGTGGGGACCGCGCTACTCTTCGTGATAAGCGAAAGACCTTGGACCCCTGATAGGCGGGCTGAGGCAAAGCATTGGAGGCGGTACGTCGCCTCATACCGGCGAGTTATAGAGCAGGCTGAGGCGTCGAAGGTAAGGTTGGCGAATCACGCGGGCTATTATGCGCATGAATGGGTGCGGGGCGCCCGAGGCTTGAACGAGCTGTTGAGAGCCGTGCCAAGCTCATACAACGGCGTGAACTACTGCACCGGCTTCTACATGGCTGGCGACGACCCGTACGAGGCCATAGAGCTCTTCCGCGGCAAGATCTTCCTCGTCCACCTGAGGGATTTCAAGCGCCGCGGCGAACTCTTCGATGAAACACCTCTAGGGACGGGCGAGATCGATTTCCCACGCGTCCTGAAGCTGCTCAAGACCGCCGGCTACGATGGCGTCCTGCTGCCGGAGCACTTCGGCCCCGCGAAGCCCGGCGAAGACCTTCAAGCTCAGGCTGTTCAGTACGTGCAGAAGCTCCTAGATTGACCTACGTTGAGCAACGAAGCTAACGCCGGTGCCTCATACCGTAGCCCTTGCGAAGGTTGAAAAGGCGCCGCGAGAAGACATGCTACCAGTGAAGCATCTTGGATGAAAGCGCCGAGCACTACCCAGGGTTGGCGCAGAAGTATCTCAGGGAGTCCGAGGAGCTTCTGACTGGGAAGGACTATACTCAGGCGAGCGAGAAGCTTTGGGGCGCCGCAGCTGAGATCGTGAAGACCGTCGCTGCTAAGAGAGGCATAGAGCTTAGAACTCATCGAGACCTTTGGCAGTTCGTCGCCGACCTACGCGCTGAGCTGAAGGACCCCGAGGTGAGCAGGCTCTTCACCGTGGCGAACTACCTACATCAGAACTTCTACGAGGGAATAATGCCGCCGGAAACGGTGATGGACGGGGCGGAAGCCGTCAAGCAGCTCATAGGGAAGCTGGAGAAGCTCCTTTGAGCGCTAAGCGGCCACTCGCACTCTTTTCAAGGGATTAGCCCGCTACGCGGGTCACTATCTCCTTGAACTCTCTATCTGTTACCGCGCCCTTCTTCTTGAGCGACAATTCCTTCACGGCCTGCAGTATCCGCCTTTTCTGTTCGTCGTCCGCTTTGAGCCCGAGTTCTTCTAGCTTCTCTTCTACGGCGCCTTGGTCGCTCCACTTCGCTAAGACGGCCTCAAAGCGTCTTCCGACGAACTCAGCCCTGTAGGGCTGGTAGGCTTCAGGTTCGCCGTTCGCTCTGAGGCTTCTATGCATCTGCATGATCTCAGAGGCGAAGGCAGCTTCGCCTGCGAGCGGCTTCAGCCGCGATATACGCGTCTTCGTCAACGTTGAGACGAGCCTACAGAGCCCGTACAGCCTATCATACCTGTAGCCCAAGTCGACGCCGTAGAGGGCTCTGAGGCTTACAGCTAGCTCTTCGAGCGGCGGGTTGCCGCATCTAAACCCTAAGCCCAAGACGCTCGCGTGGAGTACATCCGCCCCAGCCATGTAGCCTGCCAAGCTGTTCGCGAGCGCTAAGCCGTAGTCGTTGTGGCAGTGAAGCTCCACGGGGACCTTCACGAGGCTCTTCACTCTCCGTACAAGGTATGTGACGGCCTGCGGAAGTGCCACGCCGTACGTGTCGACGAGCGTGACGGAGTCCGCGCGGCCTTTCTCTACAACCGCCTTAACGAGCGTCGACAAATAGCCTAGGTCCGCGCGGAACGTGTCGAAAGGGAAATAGTTCACGGCTAGACCATGCTCCTTCGCGTAGATCACGTTCGCGAGGCTCGTCTCCAGGACCCAGTCCCTAGATTTCCGGAGGCCCTTCTCGATCAAGACATCGCTGGAAGGTATGGCGAGGGCTATCACGTCGACGCCGCACCTCAACGCGAGATCGATCGATTCGCGCTCCTGGCAGGAGCAGATGGTGGAGACCTTTGCCTTAAGCCCAGCGTCTAGAAGCGCCTTCAACGCCTCGGGGTCGTCCGGCGCGATCGTTAGGCCAGCCTCGAGGCGGCGTATGCCAAGCTCGTCTAGGGCCTCCGCGATCTGTAGCTTCGCAGCAGTGTCTATGACGATGCCCGCCGATTCCTCGCCGTCCCGCAGCGTGACATCCAGAACCTCAACATGGGCGGGGCGACGCAGCCCCTCAGCCGCCTCCGGGGCCCAGTTGTAAGGGCTCAGGTACCAGTTCTCAGTCCTCCACTGAGATGACATGCTGACCTAGACCCGCCTATCCGAGGCTACGTCCTATTAACCGATCGCATGCGGGCTCGGCTTAGTCGGCGCACTTTCAGGTACCGACAGATATGGGGAACCCTGCAATGCTTGACGGAGAACCTTGCCGAAGGAAAGCTTCTGCCCCTCCGTCAATCCTTAATAACCGGTCGTGGTCCGATATCTGTGTAAGATGAAGACTAACAGATTGCCGCCAGGTCAGCGTGAAATCGATGCTCTGCTAAGGTGGAACATAGATCATCCTGAAATCATGCCGGAGAATCCAAAGACCGACCTTGAGAAATGGATACTAACCGTTGATGGAGAAGTTGAAAACCCACTCAAGTTGACGTGGAAAGATCTTCTCAGCCTTCCCTCCGTCGAGTCCAAGAGTGATTTCCACTGCGTCGAGGGATGGAGCGTCAAGGACTGCAAGTGGTATGGGGTCAGATTCAGCTCGCTGGTTCAGGTCGTGAAGCCTACTAGAGATGCGAAATGCGTCTTTTTCAGGTGCTCAGACGGCTATACCACATCCTTAGACCTTAAAGAGCTTCTTCAAGAGGACGTACTCTTAGCCTACAAGCTTAACGGCAGATACCTTGAGGAATCGCTTGGCGCTCCCCTGAGACTGGTCGTCCCTGACAAATACGCGTATAAGAGTGCCATGTGGGTTGAGCAGATAACTTTCACGAAGAAAAAAGAGCTTGGGTTCTGGGAGAAGAGAGGATATAGCGACACGGCTGACGTCTGGAAGAACGATCGATTCGCAAGATGACTCAATCGAAGGGGCTAGTTCCGTCAAAGGAGCGCCGGTCTGGGAAGAGATCCTCAGCTATGTCGGTGACACCCCGGGCTCTGGACTGAGGCACCCTCTGCAGCGGCTGAAACCCAGCCTTGTCTGCCGCCCTTGGTCAGCCCTGCTTTGAGCAGTTCCGTCCCCGCCTCGAGGCCTCTCGCTAAGGCTACGATGCTTCCGCCTAGGCCGGCTCCCGATAGTTTCGCCCCGTACGCGCCGGCCTCCATAACACCGTCTCGGATGCGCTCTAACTCTGGCAGACTGACATCGTATAGGTCTCGCAGGAGCCTATGCTGGTAGTTCATGACCTCTCCCAGGAGCGTATACGCACGCTCTTCAGCCGATGGAGCCTTAACGCGGCTCCATGCCTCTTCACCAAGCACGGCTATGGCCTCCTCCGCGGCAGCCTCCTGGAACCTTAACGCCTTCAGGGCTAGCTCCGTGGACCTCTGCATCCGGAACGTGAAGACCAGCCTATCCTTAGCCTTCTCATCCAGTAAGCCCAGGTATGGCGTTAGCTCTTCCTCTGAGAGTTGCCTCCATTCAGGCTCATAGTAGCGGTAGCTGAGCCTCGCCTTTACGCTCATAGGCACGGCTAGGCTTTCCATGAGGGTCTTCAAGCCTCGGTCTATGTCCCGCTGCCTGTAAGGGTGTATCTCCGCCGTAGAATGCCTTATCCCGGAGTCTATGATCGCGAACGTCAATTCCTTGAAAGGCAGAGCCTCCACATCGTACGGTGGTCGGCACTCAACCTTTACGATCCCGCCGTAGGTCACACCGTACTGGTCGAGGCGGCCGCAGGGGATTCCGGCTTCCTGCGTCTCAGCCCTATACGCCATATCCGCGACCTCAGCCTTCCCATAGCCTAGGCCGAACATGTGGTTCAGCAACGTCAGGAAGCCTACTTCCAGCGCGGCGCTGCTGGAGAGCCCCGAACCGATCGGTATCTCGCTTCGAACCGCCACATCTAAGCCTTGGAGCTTCGAGGCGTCGCCGCGCTTCGCAACCACGTTCACGACGCCTCGGAGGTAGTTTCCAAACCAGCCGCGGTGAAGCATCGGGTTCAGCCCCGCCTTGAAGGCATCCTCGCAGGGCTCGCGTAAACCGTTCAGGTCAAGCGACTTGACGCGGATCACGTCTTCCCGGTTTGGCTTCGCGAAGAAGTATGTCCGTAGGTCGATCGCGACGGGCACGACGGGCAGGCCCTTGTAGTCCTGATGCGTGTTCAGGAAGTCTATCCGGCCTGGAGCCGAGGCGATAGTCCAAGGCCCCGGCCCTAAGGCGTCAAGCGTACGCGCCACGGTTTCGCCACTCACACAGCCCCGCCACTAGGGCAAGCCTAGGCACCGGTCACCTCTTAAAGCTTCAAACTCCCAAGGCAGAGCAACGCTCACTCGCTCGTACGTGGGAGAGCGCAGCCCCCAAACCTTGAACCGCTCTTATCTTTGCCTCGGGTGCACGACAGGAGCCGGGTCATGTGCGTAGGGCTCTCAGAGGGTGTTGCGGCACTACAAGGCTCTCTGAACGCAGGCTAAGTGCGGCCCGGTCCTGACAGGCCGTCCCAGATGTCGCCTTTGGCTTAAATCAGGGAAATGCCCTCCTATGGCGTTGAGCCTAGATGTCTCTTCGAAACGCAAGGATACTCGTCACAGGCGGCGCAGGCTTCATCGGCGGCCACGTCGTCGACGAGTTGATGAAGAGCGACGCCTACGTAACCGTACTGGACAACCTCAGTTCAGGGCGTAAAGCGAACATCGAACGATGGCTTAGGTTCCCCAGCTTCACGTTCATCGAAGGCGACTGCCTCAAGCCCCGAGACGTGAGAGAAGCCGTAGAGCGAAACGAGTTTGTCTTCCACCTCGCCGCGAACGCCGAGGTAAGACGAGGAGCCGAGAACACACGCGTAGACCTGGAACAGAACCTCCTCGCTACGTACACGGTCCTAGAAGCCATGCGGAGAAGCGAGACCTGTAAGCGGATCGCGTTCACGTCCACATCTACCGTCTACGGGGAGCCTACGCGTTTCCCAACGCCTGAAGACTACGGCCCACTCCTGCCGATCTCGCTCTACGGTGCGTCGAAGCTCGCCTGCGAGGCGCTTATCTCAGCCTACGCGAGAACCTTCGGCCTGAAAGCGATCATATACAGGCTTGCGAACATCGTCGGGGCGAGGAGCCATCACGGCGTCATCTGGGACTTCACCCGGAAGCTCCACCAGAACCCAGAGAGGCTTGAGATCCTCGGCGACGGAAGGCAGGCAAAGTCCTACCTCCTCGTTGACGACTGCATCGAAGCCATGCTCTTTGCTCTACGCGAAACCAAGGAGCCCGTGGAGGTCTATAACATAGGCTCTGAGGACCAGGTGAGCGTAACCGCGATCGCGCACACGGTCGCAGCGATCATGGATGCCAGAAACGTCACGTTCGAGTACGCCGCTACCGCGGAAGGTGGAAGAGGATGGGTCGGCGACGTCAAAACGATGCTGCTAGACGTATCGAAGCTGAAACGTCTAGGCTGGAGCCCGAAGCACACCAGCCTCGAATCCGTTAGAGCCGCCGCCAAACAAGCCCTGCTAGAGCTCGAACATGGATCGCAAGCTTGACAGCCGAGGGCCCTTTGGCGCGCCAACCGGGTTAGCCATTCCTCTACGTCCTCCTCGATAAGTTTACGAAGGTGTTGATCTCTAGGCTTACCACCGGCTCTAGAGCCTTGACTGGCTGAGAGCGATCTACGATGGGGCTGGGCTCACGGTCCTGGCCTAGCCTTCTCTTCCTCCAGGGGCCGCGATCATAGGTCCGGACTGGTGAAGTCTTGGTTTGAGCCGAGTTCTTGACAGCCAGGATCAACCGCTACTATAGGCTCAAGAGCTACGAGGTCAAGCGTGAGGTCAGGCTAGGGAACTGCGTGATCGACTTAGCCGCTACGCATCCTAAGACCGGCGAGAAGGTAGCGGTCGAGGTCAAGGCGGCTGGCGACGACCTTATCCGCGGCCTGGGACAGCTCGGCGAGGCCTAAGCCTGGGGCTACGATCAAGCCGTTATGGTGATGGGTCGAAGGGAGGCTGAGAGCATAGCCGTCAAGGTCTTTCGCCCACGGCTCCGGCCTCGTACGCGTCCACAGCCACGGACCCCTAAGCTGGATCATAGATCCTGAATCAAGGAGGCGAGGCGATTAGTAAAGAGTGGAATTTCGGGCTAGGATATGAATTAACATGGGAGATGTAGGTGTAGATGGGATGTTCACGTTCTAGCTTCGAATTTCGCCCTTTCCAAGATCCTCTTCTCAAGGAATCCCCTTATGGCTTTTCGCGTAGCCTCGGCGACTGAAACATATCCCCCCTTGGACTCCTTCACGAACCTTTCAGCTCTAGGTAGAGTTCTTCGGGGATCGATAGGTTTCTGTAGCCCTTTCTAACCAATCCGTGGCTTCCTTGATGAGGGAGGGGCTTGGATGGGATAAGATGGTTTTCGAGCACCCGTCCAGTACCCAGCCATTATAAGCGGAGTAAGGAGACCGTCTATATCGGTGGTCGTATGGCGTCTGTTTTGAAGGGCAAGCTCATCCTAGCGGTTGTTGTAGGGCTCCTTATCGGCGTCATCCTAGGCTACGGGTCTGCTCTCAGCCGTATAGGTTCCCTTGAAACCCGGGTTTCTACACTCAAGGGACAGGTGGCCAGTCGAGATGCCCAAATAAACACGCTCCAAGGGCAGGTAACCAGCCGGGACGCTCAGATCAACACGCTGCAAGCCCAAGTTTCAACGTTCCAAGGCCAGGTTACAAGCCTTCAGGGTCAAGTGGCAAGCCGAGACACCCAAATCGCCGTTCTAGCAAACCAGTTCGCGGGAAACCTAACACTGATCACTCAGCTTCAGGCATGGCTCTCAGGTAACTTAACGAGGAACGCCCAGCTCAAGGCGCAGGTTTCAACGCTTCAAGAACAGGTAGCAAGTGGCGACGCTCAGATCGCCGCCCTCCGAAACGAGGTAGCGAGCCTTCAAACTCAGTTAGCGGACAACGTAACCTTAGCCGCTCAACTTCAGACGTGGCTTTCAGGCAACCTGACGAGGAACGCGGAGCTTCAAACCGAGGTTTGGACGCTTCGAGAGCAAGTAGGGAGTCGTGATGCTCAGATCGCTACGTTGCAGGGAACAGTAACCGCCCTTGAGGGCCAATTAGCCGGAAACCTGACCTTGATCAATCAGCTTGAAGCATGGCTTGCAGGTAACGTGACTCGAAATGTCCTGCTTCAAGCTCAGGTCGAGAACCTAACCCGGCAGGTCGCAAGCTTAGAGGCACAGCTAGCGACGCTTCAGGCACCAGACGTAAGCCTTATCGCTATCAGCTTCTCCCGAACCGAGAATACGCGTCGCCTGTTAACGGATTGGATCGGGAAGGCGAACCGGACGATCTACGTCATGGTTATGGCTCTCACTGCTGACGAGCTTGCTGACGCTCTCATAAATGCTAAGAATCGGCGGGTGAACGTTACCGTGATCATCGACGACCAATATAGGACGAGCCCTGGAAGCGATTATGGAAAGATCCTCAACGCAAGCGTCGATATTAGAAGTGATAACAGCTGGAGGCTTATGCATCACAAGGTCATGATCATCGACGGCCACATTTTAGTAACCGGGAGCTATAATTGGAGTGCAGCGGCAGAGGACGATAATTGGGAGAACGTTATCGTCTTGGACAGCACGAAAGCCTCAGCTATCTACCAAGAGGAGTTCAACGGGATCTGGCAGCAGACGCTGCCAGGGGCTTAAGATCCCTACAACCTCTTAGCGGTGTTCCCGAACTCCCGGGTAGCCTTTCCCTTTCACCGCTCTAATGAGGCCCGTTTGTACCATCCATACATCGCGAAGCTTGTCTAGTTCAGAATCCCTGAGGTTGGGAGTGGCTTGCTAAGCGTCGCGCAGTTCCTTCGCCTTGTCTTCAGGCCTGTAATCGAAGGTCACGGTTCCCGCCCCAGTTTCGACGCTGGCGAAGAACTTCAACTTCCCTTTCTCGCGGTAGGGCGGGTAGAACTCCACGTGGAAATGGTAGTACGGGTACGGTCTCCCGTCCGTCGGGGCTTGGTGGAACACCATCATGTAAGGGAAGCTGCCGCCGAACATCCTGTCGAACTTCTCCAGGACCGTTTCGAGGATCGAGGCGAAGCCCCGCCTCTCTTCAGCGGTGAAATCGAGCAGCGTCTGGAGATGCCTTCGAGAGTAGATGTGAACCCCATAGGGTAGCCGGGCGAAGAAGGGGAGGAACGCGACGAAGGACTCGTTCTCAGCGATGAGGCGGACGCCTTCGGCAAGCTCCTTACCTAGGATGTGGCAGAAGAGGCAGCTGCCCCTGCGTTTCCAGTAGCCTCGACTCGACGAGAGCTCCTTCTCAATCCTTGGCGGGATGAAGGGGAACGCGTAGATCTGCCCATGTGGATGGTCTAGCGTAACGCCGACCTCACGCCCCTTATTCTCGAAGATGAGAACATAGCTTACGTCCTCCCTGCTGCCTAAAGCCTTGAACCGTTCAGTCCAAAGCTCCACCAAGGCCTCGATATGGTCCACACCTAGCTCCGTCAAGCTCACGTTGTGCTCAGGCGTGTAAACCACTATCTCACAGGCTCCTTGCGCCCGCCTCGTACGGTAAAGCCGGTCGCCTCGAACCTCAGGCTCAGGAGCATCAGACACCAAAGACGGGAACTTGTTCGGTATGCTGAGTACCCTCCATCCGGTCTGCGGCACCTCCTCAGCGCCAGGGCAGAAAGGACAGTAGCCCTCAGGGTACATCGGTCGACTCCTGCGGACGCCTGAGACGATGATCCACTCCTTAAGCAGAGGGTCCCATCGTAACTCCATCAAGAACCCCGCTGGTAGGCTCCTTGTCTAGTCACAGTCAAAGGGGTTGAAAGGGTTTGTCCCATAGAGCCGGTCGGCTTATAAGCTGCAGGAGCTAGGATGTCGAGCTGAGGAAGGAGTCATGAGGGCACGGAAGACTTCTCGGGAGAAACTGGAAACGGTGCAGGAGCGTAGGCTGATCGATACCCCGAAGGGGAAGATGCTCATTCCCAAACCTCTCGATGTGGATGCTCTAATGCGTACGATCCCAAGGGGAGAGCTTGCCACCGTGGCTCAGATCAGGGATCGGCTTGCGAAGGATTGCCATGCCGACTATGCCTGTCCCATGACGACCGGTATCTTCATCCGGATCGCGGCTGAAGCGGCGGAAGAAGACCTGAAGAAGGGTGAGAGGCAGGTAACACCCTATTGGCGAGTGGTCAGGAATGATGGTAGCCTGAACGAGAAGTTCCCCGGAGGCGTAGAAGCACAGGTTGCCCGTTTGAGAGAAGAAGGGCATACCATCGAGCAGAGCAGGGGAAAGGGTCCTCTAAGACTGAGGGAGTTCGAGAGATCCTTGGCAAAACTCTGACCGCGACGGGGCATGACATAGGGGTTTCTCCTTGTGGCGCCTGAGGTACTGCAGTCTGTTAGAGAGGAGTTAGGGCTCTGAACCCAGATGATTGTGTGTGAACGATATGGTTGAGGACGCCCATGCCAAGGCGATCTCGTATGTCCTCTCAGATTGTCGAGACTTGGCGGTTGTGTCAGTACTGGCTTATGGGAGTTACGCCCGAGGAGACTACAGACCGGACAGCGACATAGACCTCCTCGTCGTCCTAGATTCGAAGAGGTACAAATCCGAAGATATGAGAAGACTTATTGAGATCGACGAGTTCTGCAAAGAACGATTTAAGGTATCCCTAGGCATGGACATTATGCTAGACTCTGAAATAGAGCTCTGGAACAGGGGAATACTCCTCGAGGGGCATAGCTTCATCGACCTATCCTTCTATAAGAAGGAGGGCAAGCTTCTTTTCGGCATGGATATAAGGGATAGGTTCAGGCTTCCCGAGGACCTTGAGGAGAAGGCAAAGGTCCTGTTAGGGGTCATAGAGGCGGAGTTTAAGAGATGGTTCCTTGAGGGAGGAGCGAAGAGATGGTTCGTCCCCCACTGGTTGACCGGGTGGCTTCTCGCCACCTTCCTCAACACACTCGGAAGAGTGGACGTGGCGAGCTTCGCAGAGACCTGTGAGCTCGTCGAGAAGATCCCCTTCCTATCGACGACATCAGAGTTCAAGAAATATAAGGAGAAGAAGGAGCTAACGCCAGACGAATTCATTAACCTGTACAGGATCATAAAGAGTTACACCGAGAAGGCATGAACCTCATCTTAGATGGTCCTCCCCCGATCGATAAGTTCCCGATTCTCCTTAATGATCTTCGCGAGCGATTTCTCCCACAGGGAAATACGCGACCAGCAGGCGGAGAAAAGAGTCCTCCCAGAGTGAAGGAGTTCGAGAGATCATTAGCGAGACTGTGGTTGTGTGCGGACTTGGCCGCCCGAGAAGATGCGTGGATGCCGTAGAGCACACGGTCAGGTTTTCCACACGTAGGCTCTTGCGTACGAGATACCAGTTGGGCTGGCCGGAGGAGAAAGCGCTGGTTGACTAGCTGACCGTTTGCTTGCTCCTTCTAGTCCTCGCCCAGATGGCTACGATGACCGCTATGACCACAGCCGCCCCGGCCCCGTAGTAAAGATAGGTCATCGTCTCACCTCCTAGGGGCTTCAGGCTCAAGCCAGGGTAAGCTATACTCGCCACTTGAACGGAGGGAATGCAGGCTCCAAAACTCTCTAGGCCAGCGGTTGTAGGATACAACGGCCAGTTCACAACCTCCAAGAGCGCGTCCTCCGTGGCTGAGACCTTGTGCATACCCGGTGGCACTGCCATAGAGCCGTCGGGGGCAAGCTTGACCTTTGTGTCGTCCAGTGTCACGACGGTCTCCTTATAGGCGAAGATGTAGGCTTCTCCTCGAGCTCCCTCTGTGGGTCGGTAAGTGATCTCTTCTCCAGGCGGCACATCGGTGGGGATGAAGGCCGTAACTGTTTCGCCAGCCTTCAAGGTTGCGAAGGCTAGGCCATAGTTCTGAGCCATCACCATCATAGCTCTGTCGGATTTTGCGATCATGGCAGGCGCCTTGACCTGCGCCGTCACGTTGTTACCCGCGGGCACCGTTGCTGCAAGCGCCTCCTTCTGGCTTTCGACATCAAGCACTGTTACCTTCGCCTCGTCGTTAGAGGTGAAGACGAAGGCTGGCGGCACGTAGGGCGGCCACGCATCTGTCACCGCGGAGCTTCCAACGAACGCCTGTCCCACGTATCCACCTTGAACCGCCGGGTAGAAGCATGTGCCCATCCCTGAATAGGGCGCATAGAACGACTGAACCACCACTCGCCCCGTCGCGGCAAGAACGTACGTGTCTACCCTTGCGAAGCCGAAAGACTGGTACTCGTTCGCTCGAAGCCTGAAAGACGAGATCTTACCCCCAGCTGAGTCTGTCAGCGTTACCTCCGCGTCCTCGATCGCGTAGACCATGAAGGGCGACGTAGCACCGGTGGAGTTGGCGGCGAAGATGAACTCCTTGCCTACGAAGCCGCCGTCGGCGCTCGTGAAGAAGCTGTTGAACGTAAGCCCGGTCGTTAACAGCACGGTGGCGGGCTTATCGGCGACGACCTTGAACATCGTGCCGTTTTGAACATGCACCGTGGCGTTCTCCAGCCTGTTCAATGTGAATTCTCCTAGCGACTCTCCGCTCGGTAACGCGTAGGCTTGGAGCCTCGTATTGTCTCGGTTGGCGATCACCAAGACTGGGACCTTGGTGACCACCGTCTCGGGACGGATGACCCACTCCTCAGTCGCCCTGTAATGTACATGGTGGTGAGCTTCCGCTATGGCCCAAACCCTCGGAGGAGCATAACCGTAGTACACGTAGGGGCCTTCAGCCGCTAAGGCGGGCCCCAGCGAAGTCATCCCTCCGATGAGAGGAAGCAGCGCAAAGAGGATCGTCAACGTCTGTCTAAGCCTAGGCATCCTGCCAGAGGACATTACGGGCTCTATTACGGCCTGTGCGGCAATATATGATTTCCGTAGAGTACCTCAGGCAGGAAGGGCTCCGGTACGACGCTGCTTCCAAGGCCCCATAGCTGCTACGACCGCGGCTACCGGGCCGAGGACGCAGCCTTATCGCTCGGGTCTGCTCTTAGGCCCTTCTGCGTTTTCTCCTGATGAACCACCAGAGGATCGCTATGGGGATGATCACGGCTGTGAGGATTGGCGGTACGACGAAGGGTATGGGGAAGTAGAAGGGCCTCGCCCGGTCCATGTATCGCCCCGTCTGCACGTCGAGCGAGACATCCACTTTGATGGGTTCGAATGAGTACGCGTTTGTCTCGAACGTGAAGCTTTTCCGCTCTAGAGCTGCCAGGGAGACCTGCTCCGTTCCTGTCTTCCCGCCCATCTGGGCTATTATCGAGTAGCTAAGCTTCGTCTCCAGCCTCTCAGGGCTGAAGTTGACAGCCTCAACCGTCACCTTCATGCGGCCTGAGAAGGCGTCGTAGCTTACGGCTTGGATGCTGACGTAGGGGCCTACGCCTATGTCTAGGGCTATGGCTGCGGCGAGTCGTCCCATTAAAGCCGGGTCCTCGGTGGAATCGAGGCCCATGTGGACGAAGGCCCCTCTTCCCATGCCGAAGGCTGCCACAGCGTACCTGCTCTCGGTCATTCCGCTGTAGTAGATGCGGAAGGGCTCTAGGCCTGTCGTCGTTATGCTTCTCGTCGCGTTCACGCGGTCCTTCAGCCCAGCATGGAATGTGGCATTGATGCGGCGGGCCTCCGCCGTGGCGTCCCCGGTGAATTCTCCACCGCCGCCTGGGTCGGCTGAAACCCCCTGCATGACGCTGAGGAAGGTTACCATCCCTGAGCCTTCCACAGGCTTCAGGTCAGAGGCGTTCCGCGAGTAGTAGTAGAACGGCCAGCCTGCAGTGTTGATCCAGATCCAGCCGCGTTCGATGATGTTCAAAGCGATGGCCCGGTAGAAGCTCTGCCAGTCAGGAGTCACCTCATCGTAGGGGACCGCCTCGCCGTGCGCGTTAATGATGACGATATCGTCGGGCGGGTCGCGGACGAGGCGAATGAACTGTCCCAGGTAGTCCAGCGGCCTGACCTCTACCGATTCCTGTCGTCTAAGGAACTCCGTGCAGTTTCCGGCCACGTCGGTCGCATTGGTCCAGCTTGAGTTCGAATCATGGGCCCTCAAGACGTACACGATACGCCTCGCCTGATTCGGTTGGTAAGCGCCTCCGTTGGAAGCGCTGGACAGCATCAAGCTGCTTGACAGAGTGACAGCCCATACTTGGATCAAGAGTACGACCACTAGTAAGGGCGACTGGACACGCCGTCTCCCTATGAGCATGTGCGTGGCCTCGGGGGCCCGTGCAGTCTTCCATAACGTTGCGGGCCTTACAGGCTATAAGGCTTGTCGAGGCTGTAAGGGCCTCTCGACGAAGGATCAGGGTCTTACCTTGATTGAACAGCCCCTAGCCTTGGCTATTCGTCGCTCCGAGCATCAAGTTCAGTAAACGTAGGGGATGAGCTTTTTGCTACTCTTCATATAATCTCTATATTGATCTCCAAACTTATCAATGAGCATCCGCTCCTCGGTCGGTATTCTATGAAGGACAACCAAAGGAATTATCAACATCATTACAAAGAAACCGTATAAGCTATGGAAGAATACGGGAACATCAGGATAGGCTACTAGGGTTCCCAGATAGGCGGGGTGCCGGATATGTTTGTAAATGCCGTATCGAATCAACTGATGCTCCGGTAAGGTTCTTAAACGCCCTGAGAAATACACACGCAGAGTTCTTCTGGCCTGTAAACGTATGGAGTGGCCTAGTAGGCCAAGGACCAATCCAGCGAGACTTACGAGATCAAAGCGGTAGACCATCCCTTGAAGGATGGTGAAATCTAGCGCCGTCGCGACCACGCCAGAGAACCAAATCACCGCCCCTGCGGCGAGGGAAAACCAATCGGCTCTTCGTGCGTCGAACAAGGTTTGATATCCTTCCAGCTTGCATGTTAGGCCTTTTCGCCTAAATATCTTTCCCTAGCACGTGACGATGGTGCGTCGATTTCTTTCCAGGATGCTCGTGGGCGCTAGTCTCCTCCTACCTCTCATCTTGTCTTACGGCCTAAATGTGAGAAGTAACCTTCCCGAAATGTCAAGATTAGTCGTAGTGGCATTCTTCTCGACCATCTTCGGAGCTGTGAGTCTGCTCGTCCTCTTCGCCCCACGGTTTGCTAGTGTGGCTCGTATCGCATGTCTTCGAATATGGGTCTGCGGTTTCGTACTTATGTTGGGCTTAGCGATCCTGCTATCCTTTTTCCTCGCAACCTATCTCTCAGCGATCATGGCCAAAGAAGGTCCCTGACCATTCGGGTACAAGGAACTTTCCATCTATGAGCGAATGTTTCAGCCGAGGACTCTGCGTATCTCGGTGAATACGTAACTCCATGCTCCCCAAGTGAGCCTGCCTGTCTGGGTGTTCTGCCTGCTAGGGTGGTACGAAGCCATCAACGCGGGCGTCCTTCCGTTCAGGTGGTAGATGGCGCCGTGTTTGTAGGCTGGTCGTGGCTCGGCTAGGCCTTCGGGTAGGTGGGTTAAGTAGGCGTCGAACGCGACTCTTCCCAGCGTCAGGACGAGCTTCACTTCTCGGAGCAACTCCAACTCCTCCATCAAGTATGAGGCGCAGTTCTTGATCTCGTCCTTGGTGGGCTTGTTGCCTGGCGGGGCGCATCGAACCGTTGCGGTGATGTAGGCGGAGTTAAGCCTCAACCCGTCATCTCTGCAGATGCTTATGGGCTGGTTAGCGAAGCTGGCCTCGTAGAGCGCCCGGATGAGCCAGTCGCCGGAGCTGTCGCCTGTAAACATTCTGCCCGTCCGGTTGCCTCCGTGAGCCGCCGGAGCCAAGCCTATAATGAGGAGCCGCGCGTGAGGGTCGCCGAAGCCCGGCAGAGGCTTCCCCCAATAGGGCCAATCAATGTAGGCTCTCTTCTTCACTCGGGCTACTTCTTCGCAGTAAGCCCTAAGCCTCGGACAACGCTTGCAGGCCACGACGCGCTCCGCCAAGTCCTCGAGAGCAGCCTCACCCTCCATAGCACAAATCCTACCTTAGAGGCGGGACTCTTACGCCTAGCATTCGGGAGAGAAAGGCACAGAGCCAAACTTAAACCGAGACTACCGCTATCGGGGTCAGAAAGATTGAACCTGCTCTTAGAGACTGCTCACCTGATTGACACAAGGTTCCTCGTCCCTGAAATCTACCACCTCCGCAGCCGCGGGTAATCTTTAAAGGCATTCGTCAATAAGGCTGGGCGTTACGTGTTAAGGCGGAGAGGCCTCTGTATGGAAACGCAGAGAATACTCGTCCCAGAGTCTCTACAGGAGACGCTTTGGCGTCTGGAAGAAGTGCGACAGGGATTTAGAAGCGGCTCCACTGCTCACGTGCAGGAAGCACTAGAATGGGTTCTCACGAGACAGGGGTTGCCGGGGTCCTACCGTAATCTGTTCTCGCCAACTGAAAGGGATATTTCCCAAGGGTTGCAGCTGCAAACAGGTGAACGATACCCTTTAAGGAAAGCCCTCACTCGCCATATTCTAGGAGAAGAAGCTCTTCGATCGGCGTTCGTCTGGGAAGTCCGGTCGTCTCCGGCTGTTTCACGAGCGCTGAAAGGCTTCAATGATCTCCTCGAGAGCGGAGGCAAGGATGGGTTTTACTGCTGCTACACATGCACGGTACCTTTCCTCAGGACACTAGCAGTGGTCAAACCTAATGAATGGGATACAGTTCTCGAAAAGGGCTTAGATAGGGTACAGAAGGCACGGAAGCCTGATGGCAGGTGGCACGGTTTCCCCTTCTACTATACGCTGCTAGC
>CAYRUY010000010.1:16491-37968 GCA_964427455.1 uncultured Candidatus Bathyarchaeia archaeon
CACGGAAGCCTGATGGCAGGTGGCACGGTTTCCCCTTCTACTATACGCTGCTAGCTCTCTCTGAGATGGACACACCTTCCGCACGAAACGAGTTAAGACATGCCAGCAGAGTGGCGGAGAGGCTCTTGAAAAGACACGAGACGGATGACAGAGTATTGCGTTTCAGAGGACTGGCATTGGAAAGGGCGTTGAGGGCTGTCTAGCATTCGTCTAGAAGGAGTTAGCACGGGCCTCAGGCTTCTGCGGAGATGCATCTGACGATCGGGCATCCCGCAACCTCCTTCCTAGCGCGCTCAAACTGGATGCCCTTCTGACGCATTACGTTCGGAGGGAAGCGGCAAAGGACGGGTCTGAAGGCAAGCTGCTCATGACTTTCTGATCTCGCCTGGAGACCCGCGACCACAAGAGGGCGGATCCCTGCGATGCTGCTTACATGTCAGGAAAGTGGCCGCGAACCTCTTCCTAAGGAGCCGTACTTTGGTTTGCGGAGGGTTCTCGATCAGAGGCGTTCCGCGCTAGGCTCTGGTTGAATCAGGGCCTCCTTAGCGCTCTTCTGGTGGCATGAAACCACCCTGAAGCATGGAGAAAGGCGCTGTTAACGCGGTTTGCTCCAGGCTTGAAGGTTCTCAAATCCCCCTTTACGGGGGATGACGGATATCTGCGTATGAGAATCCGCGCTTCGCCCTTTCCTGCTGCTCCTTGATCCATGCCTCAAATCTTGTCTTCTTCATCCGTCGTCCGTCTTGGATCAAAAGAGGGTAGTGTTCTGCCAAGCCCTCGACGAGTTTGCAGGGATAAAGATCGCAAGACGGGCAGACCGTTACCTGTTTAGACTTGGCGCATTCGCGGATCTTACAATCGGGAGGCCCGCCTGCGCCGGACCGGCAAGAGCAATCAAATTTGGACAGATCTTGGAGGAAGCGCCAGAATGGAGGGAAGGTCTCCTTCAGATCGGGGACGTATTGGTAGAAATAGTCGAAGCCTTCTTCGTGCAAGGTCCGTTCCAAGGCCATGGCTTGTTGCGGCATCCGGACTCGTTGAGCGCAAAGCCCGCAGTAAAGGCCGCAATACGTGACCAAACGCAACGGGTCTTGTCCAGACATGGCATTGAGTAACAGAGGGTTTACACTATATAGGTGATCTGCCTGCGTTTCTGTCGTTCCAATGCTTTGGCTGCTAGCCAGGTTTGGAAGTAGATCTCTCGTCCTTCAGGGGTCAGCTTCTCTACCAGCCTCTGCTTTCTCCGGTCGCTCATCTCTGTCGCCGATACAACTGACTGTTTAACATTTAAGCTTTTCTATGAAGGCGCATAAACCCCCTTAAAGACGTAGAACCTAGCATGGGTTTGAATAAGCCGTCGCGGTGTTGCTCAACCCTTAAAAGAAGTGCCTCACCTGCGTGCTTCAAAGGTTGTGCTGCTCGCTGGCGAGAAGTATGGACAAGGAACAGCTAGCGGAGAGAGCGGTCTCCCACTTCAGAAACGGCTTCAACTGCGCCGAAAGCGTTCTGCTAGCGATGCAGGAGGCGTATGGACTCAGATCCGAGCTGATCCCGAAGATCGCGACACCGTTCGGAGCGGGCATCAGTCGGCGGGGCTCGGTGTGCGGCGCGCTGACCGGCGCCGTGATGGCCATCGGCCTTAGGTACGGTCGGACGACGCCTGACCGCGAGGCCAGGGAGAAGCCTTACCGCTTGGCCCTCAAACTCTACGAGCGGTTCAGAGAAACCTTCGGAACCGTTCTCTGCTACGAACTGACAGGCTGCGACCTAACCACGGAGGAAGGCAGGAGAAAGCACGAACAAGCAAGGGGAGAATGTGAGAGGTTCGTCGAGGGGGCCGTCCGAGCCCTGCTCGGCCTCGCCGAGAGCGAACGCGCATAGGGTTGGCAGACGCGATTCTCCTTGTCTCAAACTCATGCAGCCAACCGGGCAGACCTAAGCCCCTATCCTTATCAGTTCGATCATCTACCCCGCAGGCGACAACTGAGGTGGTTGGGTTGAAGTGGGTTACCCGTGAGAAGGCCCGAGTAGACCGTATCGCCTCTCCGTGGCTCATCAAGAGATTCGTTGACCCCCAAGCAGAGTTCCTCTTCGTTCCAGCCGACAGTGTCTTAGAGGTGGCACGTCGGGAGGGAGCCATCCCCTTCGATGTGCCCGGCGTAGAGCTGGGACATCACGGCGACGAGTGTAGCTTCGACGCGATCATGAGGAAGCACGGGCTTAAGGATCCGGCTTTGCTAGAGCTCGCCAAGATTGTGCGAGGCGCCGACACCGTGAACAGGACGCTCACCCCGGAGTCGCCGGGCCTGGCGTCTCTCGCCGAAGGCTTCAGGATGATCTCCAAGGACGACTATGAGAATATGGCGAAGCAGTTTCCTGTGTACGATGCGCTCTACGCCTTCTGCCAGAGCAAGACTAGGCAGGGGAAGGACTAGCGCCTCGATGCTGGAAGCTAGGACCGTGACTGAGGCTTCTAGTCGTAGGTTTTTCTACGCTCTCTGCGCGGTCGGGGCTCTCGCGATCCTCAGCACGACGATGTCGAAGAACCCCGTGTTGCCGTTATTCGCGAAGAGCCTTGGGGCTGAGGGCGAGATGCTGGGCTTCATAGCGTCGGCTTCGACGATCCCAGGGATACTCGTAAGCCTCCCGGCAGGCTCCCTAAGCGATCTCCTAGGCCGAAGGAAGGTCATCCTCATCTCTGGCGGGGTCTTCGCAACGGCTCCCCTGCTCTACCTGTTTGTGCAATCGCCTTGGCAGCTCATCGCGGTGAGGTTTTACCACGGCTTCGCAACCGCGATCTTCGGACCTGTCGCGAACGCCGCGATCGTGGAACGATACCCGGAGCGGAAGGCCGAGAGGGTCTCCACTTTCTCCTCGTTCACCGTGGTCGGTCGGAGCACCGCACCGTTCCTAGGAGGCTTCATCCTCTTCGCCACAGGCTCGAACTTTCGATCACTATACGCGGTCGTTGCCGGAGCCGGGGTCTCAGCCCTCCTGGTGATGGCGGTCCTTCCCTTAGAGAAGGCGCCTTCGAAGACATCGGCCCAGCAGCGTCCTACGCGGGTCAGCATGGGGAGGCAGGTGATGGCGCTCTCGGAGAACAGAGGCGTCCTGGTCACAAGCGTCGTCGAGGCCGTGCAGTATCTCACGTATGGTTCCTTGGAGTTCTTCATAGTCGCCTACGCGCAGGGGGTCGG
Source organism: uncultured Candidatus Bathyarchaeia archaeon (assembly GCA_964427455.1). Classification (GTDB taxonomy): domain Archaea; phylum Thermoproteota; class CALKCG01; order B24; family JAWCPE01; genus JAWCPE01. Next base: position 19,689 of record CAYRUY010000010.1, read on the forward strand.
CGTCGGCGTCCTAGAGCTAGGCCTCCTCACGGGCGCTCAGCTCGTCACGGTGGTCTTCGCGAAGCCCTTGATGGGCCGCCTCTCAGACCGGTATGGCCGAGTCAAAGTGATCATGGTAGGCCTTCTGACAGGCGGACTCCCGCTGATGCTGATACCGTTCACGACCTCCTTCATCGTCCTCGCCTTGATCTCGGTCCTGTACGGGTTAGGCTTCGCCCTCGTGACCTCCTCGACGCCCGCCTTAGTTTCAGACCTAGCTGGCAAGGAATCCTCTGGGGCCGCGATGGGCTTCCTGAGCACCATCATGGACATCGGGCAGACAGCGGGCCCTATCATCACCGGCTTCATACTGACCACGGCCCTAGGCTACTTAGGCGTCTTCTGGTTCCTAGGCCTCAGCCTCCTCCTCATCACGCCAGCCTTCTGGGCCCTTCTCCGCTCCCTACCGCGGACGGAATAAAACGGAAGGAGGCCCGTAACTAATACGTATAAGGTTCGAATAGGTTCATCAAAAGGCTAGAAGGCAGGGGTCTTCGACGCCCATTTTACTAAGACAGCTACGAGAAACACCGCGATGCCTGCTAAGACTATCAAGGGCCCGGGCGGCAGTTTCAGATAATCCGACAGTAGGACTCCAGAAGAGGAACTGATCGCGCCGAATAAGGAGCTTAGCACAGAATATCTGAACAGGTTAGAGCTCACATTCTTCGCAGTTGCAGCAGGAACTATCACTAGGAATCCGACCAATAAGGCTCCTACGATCTTCAAACCTATGGCTACTGTGAGGGAGACGAGCGAGAGAAATAGGAGCTCGGTTTTAGCGACGTTAACCCCCGTCGAGGTCGCAAGCTCTTCAGAGATCATGCCTAAGATAATGTTCTTGTAAGCGGTTTTGGTGAGGAAGATCGCGAGGGCAGAGACGGCTAATGCTATCGTCGTGTCGACTAGGCTTACTGTGGTTATATCACCGAACAGAGCTTCTAGGAGGTCTGGTTGAGGAATCATCAGTATTCCTACTGCGAGAGAGAGCGTGAATAGCGCGCCGACGATGGTTTCAATCGATAGCCTCGTGACTCTTTCCAGGCGCCAGATTATGATTGCCGATGCGAAGAGCAACGCAAATGCTCCGATGAAAGGGTTGAAGTTAAACAGGATGCCTGCCGCGAGTCCTGGGAGGGCTACATGCGACAAGGCGTCACCGACGAGTGACATCTTCTTCAGCACCATAAGGGATCCTAGGTAGCCGGCCGACAGCCCAACGCCGATTCCCGTGATTAAACTAAGCACTAACGTGTCGGTCATCGAGCTTACCCGCGTTCCTTGCGCGTCTTTAGGACGGTGCCACTGCCGTAAATTGTTTGGAGCAATGATGGATTACTTATCTGCTCTGATTCTCCGAAGAAAACCATCCTCTTGTCCAAAGCGAGCATGTACTCCGAATAGTCTCTGACGACGTGTATATCATGGGTTATTATGAGTATGGTTATCCTGTTTTCTCTCTCAAGTCTATTGAGCATCTCGTAGATGGTTTCCTCACTGTCTAGGTCCACAGCACTTGTTGGCTCGTCGAATAACAGAACGTTTGGATTACCGATTAGAGCCCATGCTATGAGCACCCTTTGGAGCTGACCTCCGGACAGAACATTCAATCCCTTATTCAGCAGGGTTTTGGTGTCTAGCTCAACTGAGGTAATGCACTTCTCTGTCTCTGTAGCTGAATCACACTTGAACATTAGGAACTCTTTGACGGAAATCGGTATATCGCTCACGTAGAGTTTCTGCGGTACGTAGCCTATTTTGACCTTGTCCGCCCACTCGATCTCACCGGTATAGGGTACGAGGTTCAACAGTGCTCTGAATAGCATCGTCTTGCCTGCACCGTTCGGTCCGACTATCGCGAGGGTTGTACCTTTTCTCAGCTTGAAACTTATATTCTCCAAGATCGTCTGATCTTGAACTTTTACACTAAGGTTCGATACGTTTAATATGTAATCGTTACGACTTTCCGTAACTGAGGAGCCCAATTCAAGATTCCACAGCGACTGGTCTATATAGGCTTTCCTATGGACACCCGGAGCCCCTCACATATCCCGGAGATAAGGCTAGTTCCCGTTTAAGGCGAGGTTGGTTAAGGTTTGATGACGGCTCTTCCTAGGATTTGGCCTCGCTGGAGCTCTTCGAGGGCTTTGTTCACGTCCTCAAGCGGGTAGACCTTCGAGACGACGGGCTTCACCTTGCCCGCTTTGACGAGTTGAGCGAGCTCTTCGAGTTCCCAGCGTGGGCAGCCGCCTTGGCCGTGGATCTGAGTCCTGTTCCCTAGCAGGTCAAGGGGGATGGCTTGGAAGGGCTTTGTGAGGGCTCCAATGATGATGAGCCTGCCGCCTCTCCGCAACATCTGTAACGAGTTCTCAAGGGTTGCCGGCGCCGAGACGAGGTCGAAGACCTTGTGGACCCCCAGGCCGCCCGTTAAGGCTTTGGTCTCCTTCACCACGTCTTGCTTCGAGGCGTTGATCACTCCGTCGGCCCCCAGCTTCTGGGCTAGGGCGAGCTTCTCCTTCGCGATGTCCACGACCAGCGTAGTGGCGCCGGTCAGCTTCGCCACCTGTAACGCGATGGTGCCTAGACCACCGAAACCATAGATCACGACGGTCTCAGCGAACCCAACTTGGGCGCTCTTGATCGCGTGGTAGACCGTGCCGCCGCCGCAGGCTAAAGTCGCCCCATCCTCGTACGAGACGCCCTCAGGAAGCTCGACGAGGTTCTGAGCCGGCGCCTTCGCGTACTCAGCGTAGCCCCCGTCCACAGAGAAGCCGCCCGAGGTGGAATCAGTGCATTCTTCTTCTAGCCCCACGCGGCAGTTGTGACATCGGCCACACGTGTAGTGGTAGTCGACGAGAACCCGCGTACCCTTGTTAAGCCAATCTGCTTCCTCGCCGACCTCAGCTACCTCACCCGCCATCTCGTGGCCTAGCGTGATCGGCGGGCGGCCGCGCCTCATCGAGCCGTCTTGAAGATGAAGGTCAGTATGGCAGACCCCGCAGGCTTTGATCTTCACCAACGCGTCGCGCCGCCCAATCTCAGGAACCGGAACCTCTACCAGTCTAAGGGGTTTCCCAAACTGAACCAGCTGCGCAGCCTTCAAAGCAACCCAACCTCATGGGCAAGGTTTGAACCCCTTACGTGATATAAGCCTGTTGGGCTACCAAGCGAGAGATCAGCAGCGCTGCTTCTAGGCTTCCCCCGCCTAGAATCCGAGCACCTGCTTTACGAGGATCATCGTGATCCGGCCGGGGGCCAGCTCACGGTGGAAGATCAACATCTTGCCGAGCGTGGTCCCCGAGGCGCCCAGCTTCTTCATCCTCTCATCTTCAAGCCGCATCGAGTAGTCGAGCGTCCGCTTAACCGCGTCCTCTAGGGTTGGGGCGATCTTATGGGTTCCAGCCACCCAGATCACATGGCGCGCACCGTAAACGTAGCCTCCCAGCTGGCTGCCCGTAGCGCTCGCAACGACTACCTCACCGGTCTCAGCGATGCCGTGGACGCTGCCCAGCCAATACTCAGCTACCGTGGTCCTCCGTCGCAGCTCTGTCTGTTTCTCCGGGTCCTTCGTAGCGAGGATCTCACCCTTCAGGTTCCTGAATCTCTCCGGGTGTTCAATCAGGTAGTTGACGAACCCGATCTGCTCCAGCGTGGTCGATCCGCCGGACATAACCTCCGCGCCGGGAGGCAGAAGAGCAACCAGTTGATCTAGGGCCCTATGAGCATCTTCGACGATGAGGACGTTCACCCCTCGCCCCCTTAAGGCTTCAGCCGTCCTCTCGACAGCCTCCTTACTCGCAAGCGTAGTGTAACCCAAACCAATCGGTTAACACGAACGCATGCCACGGTTTTAGCCTTGACTCCATACGAACTCCGCTTCGGGCTCAAACGCAAGCGTCTCACCGAGGTATCCAGTAATCGCCATGGCTCCTCCTCAACCGAGAATCAAGGACGCTGATCCGGTTGAGTCTGAAGAAGCTTAGTTGCCCCAATGCCTTTAAGGTCAGCCCCCCAAAGGTATTAGGGGGAAACGGATGTGACTGAGACACTCAGATGCAGGCTCCAGAAAGGCGATCTAGAGCTTGAAATTGAGGGAGCCGTTGACGAAGCACTGAAGAAGCAGGTCTCTGAGCTTCTAGCGGTCTTTGAGGACGAGATTACGTCAGTTTCCGTGCAAGGCAAGCTAACGGAGGAGCGGAAGCCTGCCGAGCGAAAGACGGGCGCAAGAGCCACCATCCAGCCACAGGTAGACAAACTCATAGACGAGGAATGGGTACAGAATAAGACGGTCGGCGAGGTCGTAGATGAGCTGAAAAGGCGGGGTGTCCAAAATGTCAATGTACAAAACGTTACTATGGCACTTAAGAGCAAGCTACAAGACAAGTTGACCCGAGAACTGGATACACAACTTAACCAATATAGGTACTCAGTCAAACAGTAACTTTGTGAATCGGAATGAATGCCACAGACATAGTGCGCAACTTGTCATCTAGGCTCGACTCGCGTTGTGCGAATGAACTCGTAAATGCGTACGTTAGGTGTCGAAGGGAGTTCTCGCGTGAGGACTGGAAGTCCTGCCTGAATGAGGCCGGCCAATTCTGCGAGGCCGCAGTAGCGGCAGCCTACCAGTTGGTCACTCAGACCTCAGAGAACCCGTCAGGTTCTGTGCTCGACCTTAACAGGATCAGGTTCGGCGAGATCGTGGAGAGACTTCTAAAGACACCCAGCAAGACCGCTGAGCGGGAGTCCCTATGTCTAGTGCTGCCACGAACAGCACAAGCAGTGTACAGCCTTAGATCCAAGAAAAGGGTGGCCCATCTAAAGACCACAGAGCTCAATTTCTTTGACGCAGCCTTTGCAGCTCAGGCTTGTAGCTGGCTGCTAAGCGAGTTGATTAGGATCTCTCATACTCATGGTGAGCAGACTATTAAGGCTTGCATAAAGACCCTGTCCAAGCGAGATCTACCATTTGTAGAAGTGATAGATGGCGATCCGGTAGTCCTTGCGAGAAGGCTCTCAACACTGGACCAGATCCTGCTTCTCTTGTTGCTTGTCCCAGACAGCAAGATGGAAGAGGACAAAGTCGTAGAAAGATTGCGCCATTGCAGAGATGTGAAGAAAAGGATATATGATGGAGACCGAGAAGGTCTACTCTATCGGAAATGTGGCATCGTCCACATCACCACACCTGGCACGGTAAGGATTGAGAGTAAACTCCATGGACTGACCAACTAGAGTAACACTTCCGCGCAGCCAACGTGGTTTGTGGGGCGATCTCAGAAGCGGACGACGCGAATGATGCTCTGGGTTAGGGCACTTCTCGGCTCTTCAAGTGGAGGCGGTATACGTCTTCGAAGACCGTCACGTCTGTGAGCGTGTCTTCGCCTGAGGACCGGAAGGGTAGGCCGTTCGCTACGTGTTCGATGAAGTGCTCCGCTTCGCGCTTATAGGACCAGGTCCAGTGGGGCTTCGGAATGGGCCTCGTGAACTCTTGCACCTTTCCCGCCTTGTAGATCTCAACCTCACCGGGGACGTTCTTCAACAGTAGGGGCGGGGCCCAGGTCTTCACCCATCCATGCTGGAAGTGGATCTGCGTCTCCTCGTCCCACCGGTAATGCGAGAGGCTGCCCGACTCGATCAGGGCCCGTACACCTGCCATGTCGAAGATGGCTAGGCCTGTCATCCCATCCTCGTCGAGGTCGACGTGCTTCACCTTAACGTCGTCGCCTGCGTCGAGAAACCACCTGAGCAGGTTCACGTTATGCGTATACTGCTGCAGATATCCTATGTACGAGGGGAGGAACTCCTTCGGCAGCCAGCTCGGGCCTAGCATCGGAGACTCCGGCGGCTTCTCATCCGTCGTCTCCATAGGCGTATCTAGGTTACAGACCCAGTTGCCGCAGAACCCGTGGTTCCGTGCGAGGAGTACTCTTCCCAGCTCGCCACTGCTTCGATACATTGCCACAGTCTCCTTGACAAGCTCGTTGCCAGCGTCGTAACGCTTCATGTACGCCACCATCAGCCGTCTTCCCGAAGCCCTCCCCGCGGCGAGGAGCCTCTCAGCCTGCTCCACGGAGACCGCCATAGGCTTCTCCATGAAGACATCCTTCCCCGCGGCTAAAAGGTCGCGGGCGATCTCGCCCTGCAAAGCGAAGGGCGCGGAGACCCCCGCCGCCTCGATATCCCGATCGTCAGCCAGTTCCCGGTGGTTCCTGTATAACCTCGGAATCCCATACCGGGCCTGAACCTTACGCCCGAGGTTCTCCCGCACTTCGGCGAGGGCTACGAACTCGCAGCCCGGGATGTCCTTGAAGTTCGGGATATGCACCTTCTGAGCCATAAAACCGCAGCCCACGTAGCCGAAACTCACGCGTTCAGTCACAGCCCCGCCCCTCCTCTTCAGAACACGTTAGGCCTTGCAGATTAATCACTTTCTGCAAGCCTCTTCCTGTGTTGCCGATCTGGTAACGTTTTTGGTAACGGTGAACGCTCAGGCTGGGTTATGGTCGGAGCAGAGCATAAGAAGGACTCGTCCCGCTCAAATGACGGTATCTCCGGAGACTCATGCTCCGGTAAGCGTCCCTTAAGCCTCCCATCGCGAGCGGAGCGCAAAGTGAGACGAGAGTCGCGGACTGGCTTGCGTTAGGCCTAGGAGGACGTTGGATAGAGCTTCACCTCCATGCTCTTCGTCAACGATGAACTATCTGGCGAAGACACTGGCGTCCAACACGAATCTGGTCACTCTAGGCATCTCTATCCTGCCTGATCGACTTGGCAGAGCTGAAACCTGGCTTGATCCGCGCCCTGACCGAATCGACCACGGCGGCAGCTCGCTTCCTCCTCTTCGCCTTAAGCCTGTTCCTGATCATGGCTCTAAGCCCCTCATTCCAGTCGATATCCGCCTGTCCATCTCCCTCTTAAGGGCTTGGGAACCTTCTCAATGCTCTTCAGCCGAAGGTTATGATCTTGTCGGCCTCTTCCACCATCCACAACAGGTCCTTCATAGTAGATGTGGGGCAGACCTCGCTACCTCCTTTTCCATGCATCTTAAGGCAGGTTCCACAGGCGAGTATTACTCCGCCGTTCTTCCTGAATGCTTCAATATGGCTGGTAACATCGAACTTTTCACTACGTATATCTTCCAGTTCTACGCCTCTTCCAATAAGGAAGGCTTTGACGGTGTGGCCGGCCAGCAAGGCTGTTGTTCCGAACCTTAACGCGTTCCACACCGTTTCAGCATCGTTAGAGTTCAGGATAACCCCGATCCTCAATGCAACCACCTAGTCTTCTATCCCCATCCATCATGAGGCAGCAGGCCAACTGAAGGGCTCATTCTCCACGCCTCTCTCTCGTCTGAATGTAGGCTCCGTGCCAATTGTGGTACCAGACCTGCCCGGTATAGCTGTTGACGCTGAGCATGCCGTAGATTCTCCCATCCTTTTCAACGTGGATCGTGTAGTATCCGTAGAAGGGATGTACGTCTTCAGCCCTGGCGCCTGGAAGATTTCGGTCAAGATACTCCTGGGCAACTTCCTTAGCCGTATCTCCCGTTATAGGCGCGGTTGCCGATGCATTCCGAGGCCGCGGCGTTCTCCCACCCATCATTCCCATCAGCCCTCCTCCCATGCCCATCATGCCGTACTTGGTGTTCCACATCATGCTCGGCCCTTGTTCAGGGCGGATGTCGCCGTTGCCCATCATCCTCATCATGCCGCCTGTGCCAGGCTTGTCGATGATCATCTCGAACGCGCCCATGCCGGTGCTCCTCTCATAGTAGACCACGTAGAAGTTGTCCTGGAACTCCATGACCTCATCGATCGCCAGGTCCTTGTTGCCAGTGCGTCTCAGGAAGTTCGCGGCGACCCCGACAGCCTGATCCATGCTGGGTGAGCGCGACCAAGCAGGGGTCGAAAGGGCCAGCCCAGAGGCTACGAGCCCTAGGAGCCCGACTGCGACGAGGGCTATTCCAACCGCCCGTCTTCCACCGGTGTGGCTCACGCTTCCAGCTCCTCTCTCATCTTCAAGTATTCTTCTCTTGTGACCTCGCCCCTAGCGTATCGTTCCTTGAGTATCTCGAGGGCTCTTTCACCGCGGCTAGATGCTGATCTACCTGTTCTCGTAAAGGTTGTGACGAGGTAGTATACTCCGAGCGCTATCAGTGCGAGAAACGCTATGGGGATTAGGAACATGAAGCCCGACCCGTAGCCCATCATACCCATCATGCCGTAAGGGCCCGCATAGGAGCCACCGAACCCCCAGAAGAGGAGGGGCACGAAGAGCAGTAAGGCCACTAACGCCACCAGCAAGACCATCGTAGAGTTCTCCCGAGTCGCCGTGTTCTATCACCTCCCGGGTCTATGACCTGACGTTTGATCTGCTACCACGATTCTCGCTACCCTTGAGAGTGGATGGCCCTTCGCCCTCAGCTCTAGCGTGTTGAACCAGCCGAAAGGTGTCCTGACGACCTTGAAGCCTTCCCTCGTCAACCCCTCCTCGATGAGCTTTAGCGTCTTCACAGCCACCTCAGGGCTGCTTAGGTCACCGAACAGGTGAGCGAAGGGATGAAGGACGACTGTCCCCACCTTCAGCTTCCGTGCGAGCTGCGCTATCTCAACGACGACCTTCTCCGACACCTTCTCAGGCATGAGGTCTGTCTTCTCCACGGTCGCGAGCACGAGCAGCGCTTCGCTCACCTCCGTGGTCTTGGAGCCGGGGTTAAGCTCCTCCACGAAGCTTGACCGTCCTCTCTCCGTTATCGTAGAACGGAAGGAATCGACGTGGAGCATAAGCATCCTCACCTTTGCTCACCTCGGCTTGCCCGCTTGGCTAGCTCCTGGGCTTCCGTGAGTTGCTCGATGAGAACCTCCCTGATGAGGTCGCAGGCCTTGATAATCTTCACGTTAGCGACCCTGTAGTGGGCGTTCACCCCCTCCTTCCGCACAGCGACGATTCCCCTCTGGCGTAGCACGGTGAGGTGCTGCGAGAGGTTCGCTTGACGAAGCCCCGTAGCGGAGACGAGTTCACTCACGGTGTTCTCGCCGTCCCTTAACCGATTCAAGAGCCGCAGCCTAACTGGGCTTGAAAGGGTCTTACAGAGCTCCGCGTGGAGTTCGTAGAGCCTGTTCTCGGCTGAGGGCGAGGCCATCTCTTTCACTCTATCGATATATATGAATGAGCTGATATAAACCTTCCGCGCTCCCCGCATCGGTCGCTGAGCTGGCAGCCCCTCTAACCGAAAGGCTTACATTAGGTCGGGCTCCCTTCACGTTCTTTGACAAGAGCGAAGACTTGAGATAAACCGCCTAGGTGAGTGCAGATGCGAGGCCTAGCCCTTCTCTCTGAACGCGTGATGGGTATTGCTCCGAGCGCAACTATGGCTGTAAGCAACAGGGCGAAGATGTTGAAGGCTCAAGGCGTGGAGGTGGTCGATTTCGGCGCCGGTGAGCCTGACTTCGACACCCCTGAGCACGTTAAGCAGGCCGCCGTCAAGGCACTTCAGGAAGGCTTCACGAAGTACACGCCTAGCACGGGCATACCGGAGTTGAAGAAGGCGATCTGCGAGAAGCTGAGGAGAGAGAACGATGTGGCGTACCAGCCTGACCAGGTCGTCGTCAGCTGCGGCGCGAAGCACTGCCTATTCAACATCATGCAGGCGATGCTCGGCCCGGGAGACGAGGTGCTGATACCTGCCCCTTACTGGGTCAGCTACCTCGAGCAGGTGAGGCTGGCTCAAGCTAGGCCGGTTCTCGTGAAGGGTGCAGGGCTCAAGGTTACGCCGGAGGACATCAAGGAGAAGCTTACCGAGCGAACCAAGATGCTGATACTAAACAGCCCGAACAACCCGTCGGGAGAAGTCTACACGAGACGAGAGCTTGAGGCGATCGCGGAGCTAGCGCTCTCGCGTTGGTTCTACGTCGTATCAGACGAGGTCTATGAGAAGTTCGTCTACGAGGGCCGCCACTGGAGCATCGCGTCCCTGAACGAGGCTATGAAGGACCTAACGATCACGGTGAACGGGGCGTCGAAGACCTACGCGATGACCGGTTGGCGCATCGGCTACATGGCAGGCCCCTCGGAGATAATGGAAGCATGCTCAAGGCTGCAAGACCATACAACGTCAAACCCCAACTCCATCGCTCAGAGAGCCGCCCTCGCAGCCCTGACTGGTCCCCAAGATAGAGTAGCCCAGATGGTGAAGGAGTTCGACCGTAGAAGACAATACATGGTCGAGCGGCTGAACGTGTTGAACGGCATCAGCTGCCCCATGCCGAACGGCGCCTTCTACGCGTTCCCCAACGTGGACGGACTCCTAGGCAAAACTTGGAAGACCAGCGAAGACCTCACGTTAGAGCTGCTTCAAGAGGCGAAGGTCGCCGTGGTGCCAGGCTCAGCCTTCGGCCTAGAAGGCCACATCAGGCTCAGCTACGCAACGTCGATGGAGAACATAGAGAAGGGCCTAAACCAGATCGAGGCCTTCCTAAGCTCCTAGACCACGACGGCCTTAACAGCCTGGCTTCCCGTCGGATTCAACTCGTCGCGTGGTATGCCGCACCAAGCTGAGAGGTTCTGATGACTATGCGGGTGGTGTAAGGTGCTGATCGGTGGGCCGTGATGTTCGGTCGTTGATGGCGCTCTGCCGGACGAGGTTGAGGAGCTTGTTCCTCCGAGGCCCAGGCTAGCCGCCTCTGCCGGAGGCCTCCATGAACGCATAGATTCTTACCCCCTACAAGACTTTAATAAACCTCAAAAGGGTGGTAGGGGATAACTGAAGTGGCAGATTGTGATACTCCATCTCGCATCACGCACCACTCATAGGAGGTAGATCAGGGAGTTGGTTACGGAGCCAGTTCTGAATACAATGATGGCAGAATATCTCGCCAGAGGCTTAGCTAGAGCGCTCAGAGTGCCTGAGGCACGTGTTCGCGTGTTTCACAGAAGAGATGTGAGAAGCAGGCAGCCTGATATTCGCGTGGTGGACATATTCGGGGTGACAATAGTAGTTCAGGGCAAGATCGAAAACATCGATAGAGCAGTTGTGGACTGCAAAGATGCTATAGACAATGACTTAGCTGACCTATGCTTCGCGGTTTCTTATCCACGGCAACTTGCAGCCCTTGAAGATATTACAGAAGTTCGATCCGTTCTGGAAGGAACGAAGCTAGAGATAGCGATAGTCAAGCCACCACAACAGCTTACCTTGGAAGGCTGGCCGCAGAATGCGGTGAGGTCATTAGGGGCGCTCACGCCGTTGGAATTGCTTGAACTCTTGCAGGGCGAATCGATCTATGATGAGATTGTGGGTGTCGAGTCGGCGGAGAGCATAGCGCAACAAGTTTCCCAAGCTCTCGATGTCCTGGCTCAGTTACCTGCGCCGACCATAAGATCAATACACAGTCGCGTTTCCGAAATACTTGGGGTCACTCTTCAAAGGAGGACGGGCGAGGATGAGCAACCAGACGAGTAGGGCCGAAGACGACTCAATAGCTTCGTCGAAGCTAGCTCTCTTCATAGCGTTCAATGCGATGATTGTTCATGAGGCCTTAGCAACGTTAGGCCGAGCTGGCGTGAACCCACTTTCTAGTCGGCCGCGAACCCATACCATGAAGGATTGGCTCATTGGGCAATGGCGAAGCATTCAAGTTAACATCAACTATGAGCCTGTTTTTGACTTAGCCACTAGAGTACTTGAACAGGTGCCTTCTCATGGCACAATAGAGAGTGTGCTAAGCCAGCTGGGGGGAGTAGCTTCGAGGATCGTCGCATCTAAAGCCCTACTCAAACACGATGTCGCGGGAAGAATCTACCATACACTTCTTCTGAGAGATGTAGCAAAGGGACTTGCCACTTACTATACCAGCATTCCCGGAGCATATCTTCTGGCTAAACTGTCGATCGAAACACCCGGCTTAGAGGGCTCATGGAGGGGCCTCATAGAGAGCCCCCCGATCATCGCGGACCTGGCCTGTGGATCCGGCACGCTGTTGTCAGCATCCTATTCAACGGTAAGAGATTCTTGGACTCGATCGAGGCTTGATTGTGGTTTGGATATTTCCGAGGAAGATTTGCGGGCCTTCCATAGGATCATGTTGGAACGTGTGATATACGGCTTCGATGTCTTGGACTACGCGGTTCACCTAGCAGCGGCTTGGCTAACGCTTAGGATGGCGGACATCGAAATTGGAGGGATCAACACCTACAAGCTGCCGCTCGGCCAAGAACCTGGAAAGACATGGCTCGGAAGCCTCAGTATGGATGTAGATTCCTCACCTGACACGTGTAAACTGCCTATTGCTACTGCGCTGACTGGGAAACAGGCAGGCGCCGAATCTGTGGATCTAAGGCAAAGGGAGAGGCGTCCAGTATCGATGCCACGTCCCAAGCTCATAATTATGAATCCGCCCTTCGCTCGAACTGGCAATGTGGGTCATTCAATCCTACTTGGACATTTAGCCGAACCTGAAAAGACGGCAGTTCTCAGAGAGCTGAGAACGTACTTTGGGAGAATCAGTGAAGACTTGGGTGGAGCTGTGGGAAAAGCTGGACTCGCGGCGCCATTCGTTTGGCTTGCCAACAAGGCGATCTCAACCGATGGAAGATTGGCTTTCGTCTTGCCCCGCGTCGCCTTGAGCGGCGTTTCTTGGGAGCCGATTAGAGGTATGCTCACGAAGAACTATAGGATCGATCACATTGTGGTCTCCTATGATCCAGCACACAACTGGGCCTGGAGCGAGAATACAGTTCTAAGCGAGATTCTCCTAGTTTGCACACGGGCCCCCCACGGTGATTCTAGTGTTAAAGCTACCTATGTGTATCGCAGGCCACGAAGCGCCCTGGAGGCGAAGATCCTCGGGTCGGGCATTCTCGAAGCCAATGCTGAGGAAGTCGAACATGGTTTCACACAGCAAGCAGATATCACTCTAGGCTCGACGAAAGTCGCTACAGTTTATGAAGTATCGCAAAAGCTTTTGACAAATGAGCGAAACTGGAATGTTTGCATGGGATTCGCATCGCCTCAGCTTTGTAGAGCCGCATGGGACATACACAGGCAACATCGGTTTCTCTCTTACGAGATACCACTTACGACCTTGGAAGACTGTGTGGAGCGGGTGCGATTGATAACAAGGAGGCAGGTAACATACGAACCCAACATTGGATATGATGTGGCGACCTATCAGAGGTGTAAGGACCCACATGAGGGTATTCTCCTCGATGTTCTGGAAGGGGCAAATGTGAGTACGCTGAATTCCATTGAGGTAAGCCCAAACGCCAGAGTGCGGTTCAGTAGCGACTGTGGTCAATTGTCAACTCGTACGTCAAACTTTCTTATCGCTGGGGTAGGTCGGTTCTGGGTCTATACAATAGGTCTTATATCGGTCTTTTGCCGAAGGCCTGTGATCTCGAACACGATGTGGACTGCAAAGTTGCGCCCTCTTGCGCAGATCGGTGTTGAAGACGCCGCTAGACTTCAGGCTCTTTGGCTTAATTCAACACCTGGTTTGCTGAACGCACTAGCTCTACGTCAAGATAGTAAGGGTGCCTTTATTCAGATGAAGAAGGAGTATCTGCCACAGTTGAAAGTCCTTGACCTAAAGAGGCTGACCAAGTCTCAGATTCGAATGCTACTGGAGCTTTACGAAAAGCTACGAGGAGTAAATGTTCCCAGTATTCCGAATCAACTTGTAGAAGCCTCAGGTGGTCGCGGCTTCCGCCACATCCTTGATTCCACGCTGCTAACCGCAATAGAACCAAGGTTTGATGTTGAGCTTTTCGGCGCCATCTATGACAGACTTCTCCAAGAGACCATAATCAGAGAACCTATGTAAAACATGGAAGAGAGCTCTTGGCCTTCAAGCCAAACCTGAAGCTAAGATCAGGGAAGCAGGTCAAAAATGGCCCAAGCAAGACAGAAGATAGATGGACTCGTCGAATAGCCGGGATTGTCGTTCGGGGATTGGCTGGTTGGGCAGTAACTAAGGTAGGAATATCTCCCGAAACTTACCACCCGCACGCTAATCAGACCCGATCTTCCTTAGTAATGTTTACGCTGCGCGGGCCTCTAGGTCTGCGAGATCCTTTCATAGTACGTTTGAAGAGAAAGAAGCGGCTGAGGAGGGCTCTCTCGGCCGTCCTCTAGGCGAGTCAACTACCTCAACCGGCTGGCGAGATTGTTAGAAAGGCCGACGGGATAGGCTCGCGGCTACAGCGGCTCCTAGAAAGACGTTCTGCGCGAAGATCGATACGCGTTAGATAGGGTCTAAGGGCCATATCGGCCTCGGCACATTCTTGAAAGCTAGGCCTGTATAGCTGCTGCTGGTCGAGCCAGGCGTGTCAACCTCGATTATCTTCTGAGCTATACTTTCAAACGAGGCCCTGTGAGCCTGAGCAGACTTGACCACAACGATCCGGCGTTCAGCCGGGTCGACGCCTGCAGCCTTGTAGTAGTCTCGTTCCATGCCTACGCGGCCTTCAGAGACGATGACCTCAACCCCATCCGTTTTCAAGAGCGCCGTCCGACCCACATCAGCATGGCTCCAAGCCTCTTTAGGCAGAAGCCCTTCTCGCACCGGGTATCCGCCGTGATGCGGGCCTCTGATAATGTATCGGCCATCGGTTAATCCCTTCACCGTCGCCCTAATCCTAACGGGCCTATAGAATCTGCCGTCGATCTTGCCGCCGACCTCCAGGTCGAGGAGAGCGCCGGGTCCAGCGGCGAAGGCCTCCGCAACGGCTTCAGGGTCGCGGAGAGGCACAACCGCGTCTTCAGCTCCCTTCCGGAGCAAAGCTTCGAGGATGACGGTGTTGTCGCAAGGCGCCCCGCCGCCTGAGTTATCCGCGACATCGACTAGCACGACGGGGCCCTTCGACGCCTCCATCGCACGGTCGACCGCGTCGTCGACCGGTATGAGGGGTCGAAGCTTCACAAACTCCTCCTTGGCTTCCCAGACCATCTTGGCGACTCTATCAGCCATGCTTTGAGCCGAGACAGCGTCCCCGTTGCTTACCGCGAGCGCCGTCGTGACGCATTCCGGCATATCTGCATGAGCGAAGCCTATGAAGACCGAGATGTCTACGATGCCCGGCTGTTGCTCGAGGCTGGAGACCTCCCTCATGATGCGAGAGAACGGGAGGCGTCCCTGCGCGTCCAGGTCGTACGCCCAGGTGCTCATGCCTAGGTTGGGGCCGAGCATCGGAAGCCTCCTTATACGCGTAACCGGCTTCACCTCGTGCTTCAACATCGCGAGAAGGGTCTGAGCTGCCTTCCGGCCCCTCTCGAAGAGGTCCACGTGCGGGTTCGTCCTATAGCCGAAGAGAACGTCAGCCATCCGAACCTTCAGGTCGGTGATGTTCCCATGGATGTCCAGAACGCAGAGGATAGGCGTCCCATCGCCGACAGCCTCACGCACCTCCTTGAGAAGAACGCCCTCTCCGTCGGGAGTGCCCTTCGCTAACATGGCGCCGTGGAGGTCAAGAAGCACACCGTCTAGGCTTCCGGCTCCCTTGATCCTCCCGACCAGATCCGCCTTGAAGCGCTCGTAGCTCGCGTTCTGAATCACACCAGTGGCCCCCCAGAAGACCCTCAACGTCGGCACCACTGAGGCACCTGCATTGTCGAGCACATCCAAGAAGCCACCTAGCACCGTCTTCCTTCCCCGATTCGCGAAGAGAAGCTCCTGACCTGAAGCGACCGTTGCAGATTCGTCGCCAGGCTTTTCCACGCTGAACGCGTTGGACTCCGCCCCACACCCGCCGACTGCAACCCGCGACACTGTAGTCCCCCTCCCCGCAGAGCAGGATCTCTCAGTATTTCTTGGTATCGGACAGAAGGTTAGGTGACTTAAGTTCATGTACGGTCACGGGGAGAAAGGCCTACCGAGAGTGGGTGGCTGAGAACGAGCTCATGGAAAGCCTCAGGATGGTCTCAAAGACGCCTACGTGCTTTGCGGTGTTAGGGCTGAGATGCTACTGCCCTCTTCCTCGAGCCTAAACAGCTCTTCGGCGTTCTCCAAGGCTGTAAAGCACAGACACTGTTGCGACTGGAAAGTCCTCAACATCCTCGTCGAGCTGATCCTCTACTCGACGAGCCGCTCACCTCGTTGAGAGAGGTTACATGCTTAGGGCACTCTGAGCTTTTGGGGCGAAGACGTGCTGCTAGTTCCGTGCATGGTCGAGGACGCACCAGGCCTCTTACAAGGAGAACAATTGTCGAAGTGCTTCGTCGGCTCCTTTTCCGCCTGAAGAGCCGGCTCGACCGAGGTGATGGGAAGGCTCTCCAGCAAGGTTTATATCGATAGGTTCCTCGTATTACGACGTGAGGGACGATGGGGGCTGTAACCGTTTCGAGAAAGTATCAGGTAGTAATCCCAAAGAGCGTCAGGAAGGAGGCTGGAGTCAAGCCTGGGGACAAAATGGCTGTGATAGTGAAGCATAACATCATTCATTACGTCCCGATAAGGCCGATAGAGGCCACGAAGGGCATGGTTCAGGGGCTCGACACCAAGGGCCTCAGGGACGAGCACGATAGACTTTGATCTCCGTCGATTCCTACGGGTGGGTTGAAAGACTTACCAACGGGCCCAAGGCAGCAGCCTACAATAGAGTCATTGATAAGGTTGAGCCGTCAGAGATCGTGACCTCATCCATAGTTCTCTACGAGGTCTATAGGAGAGCAAAGCTCCTCAGAGATGAGCAGAAAGCCTTGGAAGCCATAGCAACCATCGGCCAGACCCTCGTGGTACCTGTTGACCAGACCATAGCCCTGGAGGCAGCCGACTACAGCCTAGAGCACAGTCTACACATGGCCGACGCGATAGTCTATGCGACGGCGAGACATCACGAAGCTGAGCTCTACACCAGCGACGAGCAACTCAAGCACTTGAAAGGGGTCGTATTCATCTGAGAGATTGTTAGCGCATATTCCTGGGAGCCAACCTGCAATCCCCCTCTGATGGGTCTCTCCGTTGATAGAGAGACCGGTAGGGGTCTTCACAGCGACTTGTGAACTTTCAACCCGTCTGATGGGCCTTCCGAGGGACAGGAACAGTGAGAGCAGATAAGATGCTGAGATCATTGAAGGATGGAGACGATGAGCCTGATAGTTATCTTCTCTACAGTCTCTTTACCTGTCGAACTAGGTCGGGCGAGCCAGCGAGAGGGTATTTTCCGTACTTTCGAGCCTCGTCGACCATCGTCAAGACGTTCTCAGGCTTGACGTTCGAGTGGAGCGAGTTGCTTGAAGCCAGCACGTGGCCCCCGCCAGCTGAGGCTGCGTCTATGACTCTTCTCACGTCTCTCCTTACGCCTTCCTCATCCATTAATGGGAGCACATGCTTGCAGTCCACGTTGCCCATGATGAAGATCCTGTCCCCATACTTGGCTTTGACATCGCCTATCTCCATAGCTCCGGGCTCCATAGGATGAAGCCCCGATATGCCCGCGTCGATCAGGATGTCAAGGATCGGCGTGATGTTTCCATCCGTATGCTTTAGGAACGCGACACCTTTACGCCTTGCCTCGTGAACCGCCCTATTGAAGTACGGTATCACCCACTCCCTGAACATCCGGGGCCCCAGGAAAGGCCCATGCATATCCGCGAGGTCGTCTCCATCCCCGAAGATGTCGATACCGGTCTCAAGCATCGCCTTCTCCCATTCGAAGTTCGCGTCTCCAACCTTCTGTATGAGCTTCTTGGCGAACCCCGGAGCGGCGTAGATATCCCTTAAGAGCTTGTCCATGCCGCCTCTTATCTGCCACGCGGTCTGGAAGGCCCCATGGCCGAAGCCGACGACGACCATCTCATCGCCGACGCTCTTGACGACCTCCTCGAGGACATCCATTCTCCCGGGTGCGTAGGGGTCTGGGGGCTCCCAGAGGTCTAGGTCTTCAGGGCTTCTGACAACCCCGTCTATCCACCAGCTTGTCCTCGTATCGTCCCTAACCCTGTAGATTCTACCCCAATGGTCTCGGTAAGTTTGGGCGTCGAGGAACTTAGGGTTGAAGCCCTTCCCGTGCAAGACGTAGTCCGATATATTCACGGCGTCAAAGCCTAGCTTCCTGTAGCATCTAACCATAGCCTTCATGTTCCTGCGGCTTACTTCCCTCGCGTCCAGAGCCTCGCCTGCGCCTCCTGATCGGTAGCCTCCATACCAGTAGCCGTAGGTTCTTTCGCCCGTGAGCGCTTCAACTATGCGCGGCTCTATCGTGAGGTCTGTTATCGGCACCATCTTAGGCTGCTCTAGGCTGA